>JACQFH010000722.1 GCA_016200145.1 Planctomycetia bacterium
AACACGACGAAGCTGCGGCAATTGGCGCGTCCCGGACAGCGGCTGAAATTTCTGGAAGGCAATTCCTACGCCCCCGAATCTGTCGCACGGGTCGGAAACGTCCTGCGAAACCGGCAATTCGATTTTCTGTTCATCGACGGAGACCACTCCTACGACGGCGTCGTCGCCGACCTGAAGTCGTACTACTCGTTGGTGCGTCCGGGCGGCCTGATCGGCTTTCACGACATCGTTCCCGACGAAGTGGCCCGCTTCGGGACTCGTCCCGAGTCCAGCAATTGTTACGGCGGCGAGGTGTACCTGCTGTGGAAGAAACTGAAACCGCATTTCGAACACCACGAGTTCGTCGACAATTGGGACCAGATCGGTTTCGGAATCGGCGTGATTCGCAAACCCCTGACCGACTCGGTGCTGCCCGATGACCTGTAAGTCAAGAGCCGCCGTCACGGCATGCCTGGCGTGCGTTGCAGCGATTGTGCTGCCAATTGCCGGATGCGGCGGGTCGAAACGCTCATCGCCCGACGGTTCACCAATCCCGGAATTCGCAAACGCGTCTCCCGGCGAAGCTGCGGCGCCGGTGCATCTTGCAGAAACCGACTGGGCCGGCTGGCGGGGCCTGGATCGGCAAGGCGCGGTCGATTCGCCTGGTTCGGACGAGTGGTCGCCGGCGAAAACCGCCTCATGGCGCGTCGCCGTTGCGGGACGGGGGCATGCTTCGCCGTGCGTCGTCGGCGATCGAGTATTCCTTGCCACGGCCGACGAACACTCGCAGGTTCAGAGTGTCGTCTGCTATTCGGCGAAAACGGGCGAAAGACAATGGTCGCGCGACGTTCACCGCGGCGGGTTTCCGAACGCCAGTCAGATGCACGAGCGAAATACGCACGCGTCGTGTACCGTCGCGTCCGACGGCCATTCCGTCTTCTGTGCGTTTCTCAACAAGTCGGGTATCTATGTCTCGGCGATGGATCTCGACGGAAAACCACTGTGGCAGAAGGAGGCCGGTCCCTTCGCGCCATTTTACGGATATGCCAATTCTCCCGCGATTGACGGAGGCTTCGTCTACGTGCTGGCCGACTCCGGCAAGGGGGGGTTCCAGGCGGCAGTTGATCGCGGAAGGGGAACTATGGCGTGGTCGACGCCGCGCGCCGCCGGAACTTCGTATTCGTCTCCGATCGTTGCCGAAGTCGCCGGCCGTCGGCAGGTGATTGCTGCCGGATGTGACACAGTCATCAGCTACGACGCGGCAACTGGCAAGGAAATCTGGCGCTGCGAGGGGCCTTCCGATACGGTTTCCAGCACGCCGATTGTGTCAGGCGACCTGGTTCTCGTCAGCGGGGGATATCCGCAGACCAATGTGATGTGCATCTCCGCGACCGGGACGGGCGACGTGACCAGTTCGCACGTAAAGTGGAAGCACAATGTGAAGGTCTACGTGCCGTCGATGATCGCAACCGGCGGACACTTGTACGCAGTGACCGATCAGGGGATCGGTTACTGCTGGTCGATCGACAGCGGGAAGCAGGCCTGGAAATCGCGACTGCAGGGAAATTTCAGCGCGTCGCTGATTCGCATTGGCGGCAAGCTGCTCGCGTGCAACGAGGAGGGCTGGTTGTTCGTGCTTGCAGCCGACGCGGGGCGGCTGAAAGTCGAATCGAAAGAACAGATCGCCGACGAGATTTTTGCGACTCCGGCAATTTCCGGCAATCACCTGTTTGTGCGCGTCGCCCGCCGCGAAAACGGCGCCCGCCGCGAAGAGCTGTGCTGCTTTCCGCTCGCGGCTGCGTCGGACCGTGATTCCGCCGCATCCGGCGAATGACCGGCTTTAACGATCTCAGCATGTCTGAAGACAGTCCAATCCGAAATCGCTGGCGATTCCGGCTGCTGCGCGGGGGCGCACTGCTGCTGCTCGTCATCGCTGCGGCGCTGGCGGGCTGGTTCGGCTATCGCCAGGCCACGGCAGTGGCGGCCATGAAACGCCTGGGCTCGTCAAAAGTGATCGGAACTCCCGAACCTCCGCCCGGCTTTCGTCTGGCACGAATCGGATCGCCGCGGTTGAAAGAGCCGGTCCACCTGACGGTGTCCCCCGACCGAAACAGCCTGTGGATCGTCGAGCGGCGCGGCAGGATACTGAGCTGGGCCGCGCCTTACCCAGACCACGAGCCGCAGGTCCTGGGCGAGCTCGACGGCGAATTGGCGTCGCTGGCATTTCATCCGCAGTTCGAGACGAACGGCCGTGTTTTCGTCACGTTGCGCTCGGCGTCGCCTGCTACGGCATCTGTCGTCGAGCTGGCCTACGACAGCGAACACTTCAGATTGCAAACTTCGAATCGGCGGATCATCTTGAGCTGGCCCGCCATGGACCATATCGGGGGGGCCGTGACGTTTGGTAAGGACGGATACCTTTACGTGTCTGTCGGCGACGGTGGAGATTCGACCGGAGAAGGGCCCTCGTACCTGACCGGCCAGGACCTGAGCGACTGGCTGGGTGGAATTCTGCGCGTTGACGTTGATCGCCGCGACGACGGTCTTGAGTATGCCGTGCCCGCCGACAATCCCTTCGTCGGCAAAGAAAACTGCCGCCCGGAAGTGTGGGCCTACGGCTTGCGCAATCCCTGGAAGCTGACGGTCGATGCCGTCGACGGCCGGCTGTGGGTGTCGGACGTGGGGGAGGATCTGTGGGAGGCGATCTACGTGGTCGGCCCGGGAGACAATTGCGGCTGGCCCCTGGACGAGGGGTCCCACCCGTTTCGCGCCGACGGCGCGCGCGGCCCCACGCCAATCGTACCCCCCGTCGTCGAGCACCCGCATTCTGAAATGCGGGCCATCGTCGGCGGCCCGTGCGTCGTCGATTCGAAGTTCCCTGAGCTGTCGGGAACCTATCTGTACGGCGATCACACGACAGGCGTCCTGTGCGCGGCCCGGTATGATTTGGCGAGGGAACAATGCACTTCATTGCTTTTGGCAAAATCTGGAATTGCCATCACGTCGATCGCCGCTGACAGGGCCGGCGACATTCTTGTTTGCTCTCTGGAGGGAGAACTCTGCCGGCTCGAGCCGATCTCGGCGCCGCTGGCGACCGCTCCGTTCCCGCGCCGCTTGAGCGAAACGGGCCTGTTCACTTCGACGACCGAGTATCAAACTGCCGCAGACCTGGTTCCCTACGATGTCAATTCCCCCTTGTATTCGGATGGGGCAGCGAAATTACGTCACATCTACTTGCCGCCGGAAAAGGGCATCGATTTTTACGTCCGGCAGCCCTGGCGTTTCCCCGCGGGCACGACGTTTGTCAAAACCTTCACGCTCAACTCACCGGGCGGGCACGGCGCAACCCGGCGAGTCGAAACCCGACTGCTGCAATTTGAAGACGGACAATGGAACGGTTACAGCTATCAGTGGAACGACGAACAGACCGATGCCCAGCTTGTCGACGCGGCCGGCGCCACGGTCTCGTACCAGGTTGCAGTTGACGACGGGGGCGTGCGCTCGCAGGACTGGCGTTTCCCCAGCCGCAGCGAATGCAGCATGTGCCATACCCCCGGCGGTGGCATGGTGCTCGGCTTCAATACGGCGCAGTTGAATCGTCCGGCGTCCTGGAAGGGTCGCAAACATCACCAGATCGAACTGTTCGAATCACTCGGCCTGTTCAATTCTCCGCTGCCGCGGACGAGCCGATTCAAGGGCCTGATCGTGTCGTCAGCCGCACACACCTGGCCGCGCCTGGCTGAACCGGCCAACGTCAGCGAGCCGCTCGACCGCCGGGCCCGCTCGTACCTGCACGCGAACTGCGCCCATTGCCATACGTTTCTCGGAGGCGGCAATTCGCCGATCCGGCTGAACTATGACGTGCCCCTGGCCGAGACGCGCGTGCTCGACGAACGACCGGTCCACGGCCACTGGGGGCTTGCCGATCCGCGGATCGTTGTCCCCGGCGAGCCAAACCGATCGCTGCTCGCGCACCGAATCAAGACGCTGAATCGCGAGCGGATGCCGCGTGTCGGTTCGGCAGTCGTCGATCGCGAGGGCGCGCGGCTCATCGACGACTGGATATCCAGCCTGCCGTTAAAGGTCAACGACCAATCGCCGGCGCCGCAATGACAACCCTCGGAAATGCTGCTTGAGACAAACCGGTTCACGGAATTCTTCTCAATCTAGCCCGATGCTCTTCAACTCGTTCGACTTTCTTCTGTTCTTTGCAGTCGTCTTCTGCGTGCAATACGTATTGCCGTTCAGGCCGCGGAACATTTTTCTGCTGATTGCGAGCTATTTCTTTTACGGTTGCTGGGACTGGCGCTTTCTGCTGCTGATCTTTCTGTCGACGGTGATCGATTACTTCTGCAGCCTGGCCATGGACCGCCACGACGGTCCGCTGCGCAAACGCTGGCTCGTCGTGAGCTGCATCTCCAACCTGGGAATTCTTGGTTTTTTCAAATACTTCAATTTCTTCGTTTCGTCGGCCGATCAACTGCTGACGTCACTGGGCCTGTCGGCGCCGCAATGGCATCTCAACGTCGTGCTTCCGGTCGGGGTCAGCTTCTATACATTCCAGGCGCTTAGCTACACGATCGACGTGTACCGCCGGAAGCTGAAGCCGCTCCGCAACTTTCTGGACTTCGCCCTGTATGTCACGCTGTTCCCGCAACTGGTCGCCGGGCCGATCGAACGCGGCGCCCACCTGGCGCAACAGGTGACGCGCAAGACGCCGATCTCTTGGGCCGACATTTACGACGGATCGTGGCTCATCCTGAAGGGCCTGTTCAAGAAAGCCGTCATCGCCGATAACCTGGCGCCGATCGTTGATGCCGTGTTCACCAACTCGACGGCCGACGGCCTCGACGTTCTGCTGGGCATTTACGCCTTCGCCTTTCAGATCTACGGCGACTTTTCTGGATATTCCGACATCGCGCGCGGGACCGCGCGGTGGATGGGGTACGATTTGATGCTAAATTTCCGCCTGCCGTACTTCGCAATCGACCCCAGCGATTTCTGGTCGCGCTGGCACATCAGCCTGTCGTCGTGGCTGCGCGATTACCTCTATATTCCGCTCGGAGGAAACCGAGGAAGCGCGTTCTCAACTTACCGCAATCTGATGCTGACCATGCTGCTGGGTGGCCTTTGGCACGGCGCTGCCTGGACGTTCATCCTGTGGGGGGCGTTTCATGGCGCCATTCTGGTGGCGTTTCGACTGTTGCGGGAACATGACCTCATCGCCGCCAGTGTCCCCAAGCTGTCACCGGCCTGGCTGGGTCGCGTGCTGTTGATGTTCCACCTGACTTGCGTGAGCTGGCTGTTGTTCCGTGCCAACAGCTTTGAGCAGCTTTCGCGACTCACCGGCGCGCTATGCAGCCCCTGGTACGGCAGCGAGATGACAGCACATTACCTATGGAAACTGCTGCTCCTGTGCGTGCCGCTGCTCTGCGTGCATCTGGCGGAAGAGCTGGCGGGCGACCTGAATCTCGTGCGGCGCCTGTCGCTGTTGCCCAGAGCGCTGGTTTATGCCACGACAATCATCGCCATCCTGACGATTGGAAGCTTCGGCGGACGTGAGTTCATCTATTTCCAGTTCTGACCACCTGCCGGCCGAGGACATCGGTCCGCAACCGTCGGCCGAGTCGCTGGCACGTGAGCGACGCTTCGCGCTCTGGTCGTGTCTGGCCGCACCCGTGCTTGCAGCGGCGATCCTGCCAGTCACCTCGAAGTATTTATTGTACGCCATTTACCTCACGCCGGCCGAGGGGCCGGTAAGCTGGGAACCTCGCAATTTCACGCGGCAAGCCCTCGCGCTTTCGGCGTTCATCGCAGCGGCCCCCCTGGTGTGGTTGGCGTGTCTGGAAATCCAACGCAGCATTTTACGCCTCAATCGTCTGCCGAAGCTGCCGTGGGGCGCCCTGCTCGCGGTCGCCGCGGTCCTCGGCTCGGCGCCGCTACTGACGGCACCGCGCGTCCGATGGTTCTTCGTCGAATGGTGCAAGATCCGCACGCCGAACCCCTCGTTTGCGAGAAACACCCTGTTCTGGGAACAGCGGAACTTCGAATCGGCCGGAAGCGCAGACGGCCGGCCGAAAATCGGGCTGGTCGGTTCGAGCCAGGTCTATGCAGGATTCGACCTGGCCCAACTGGCCGCGGGCATTCCCCACAGTTCTGTCGAGAAAAACTGCCTGGCCGGGTTCGGACCAGTTCAGTATCCAATGCTGATCGGGCGCCTCGATGAGCGAGATTTCAGTGCCGTCGTGTGTATGATTTCGGCGTTCGACATGTTCCGCGAAGACGAATTGCCGGTGAACCGGCTGTGCTGGTCGGCGAACGCGCGCGGGCTGCAACGGTTGCTGTCGATCATGCCCAATAAGACAGTCTGGCGCGAGCGATCGGGGGCGGGGGACCTGGCATTTTCGTGCTGTTGTCCGATGTGGCGATTACGCGAGCACTTCCACCGCACTTCGCTCGAATACTGGTGGGACGTCAGCAAACCACCCGAACGTGCCGCCGCAAACGGCGAACTGGTCCTGGCAATTTCGGTACGACTTGATGAAGCGAAAGATTCGATTCGCCGCAACGTGCAACGAACAGAATACGTCGACGTCAATTTCGATGCATTCCGCCTGTTCGCCCGGCACCTTTGCGACAAAGGCATTACGCTGATCGTCTTCGAAGGTCAATTACACCCCGACCTCGAGCCCATCTACCCCAAAAAGTTCCGCACCGAGACGGTCGAGCGCATGAAAGAGATGGCGCAATCGGTCGGGTTCGATTACGTCGTCCGGGAAGATCTGCCGCCTCTCAATATCTCTGACTTTGCCGACGGATATCACGTCAACGAGGCCGGTCGGCAAAAACTGACACATGCGCTGGTGCGGATCTGCCAGGAAAAATCCGGAACAGCCGTTGACGAAGCGTCTGTTGCAAACCCTTAGCGTGGAGCAAAGTTTTGCCTCGTAATACCTCGATCGTCTGCACGACGATTTTTCCTCCGAATTTCCTCGAAGGCTTCCTCGCCGAAATCCGGGAATCCGGCTGCCGGGAGACGACGACGATTTACATCATCGGCGATCGCAAGACGCCAGAGTCTGTCTGGAAGGCCACGGCGCATGCTCGCCGCAACGGATTCCGCGTCGAGTGCCCCACGCTCGAGGAGCAGGAATCCTTCCTGGCTCGCATCGCCGCCCCGGCGGACTTCATTCCGTACAACAGCGATAATCGCCGCAACGTTGGATTCCTGATGGCGCTGGAGAGCGGCTGCGACGTACTGATCTCGATCGACGACGACAATTTCTGCCGGCCGGGCGGCGAGTTTCTGAAGTCGCACGACGTCGTCGGGAGCAGCGGACAAAACCGCTTCGTGCGGTCGTCCGACGGCTGGTTCAATATCTGCAGCCTGCTGCAAGGCCCCGAGGGACCGCCGATCTTTCCGCGGGGATTTCCCTATGCCGCACAGCGACAAGCGCGCCAGGTCGAATTCATCAGCGCCGAAAATCCGATTCCGATCGCCATGAACGCCGGCCTGTGGCTCGACGAACCCGACGTCGACGCCATTTATCGGCTTTGCCGAGGCGGAAAAATGACGGCGTTCACCGAGGCCGGCGTCCTGCTCGGCCCCGAGATCTGGTCCCCCATCAACACGCAGAATACAGCCCTGACCCGCGAAGCGGCGCTCACCTACTACTACGTCCGCATGGGGTTTCCGCTCAAGGGACTGTCGATCGACCGGTTCGGCGACATCCTGAGCGGCTACCTGACGCAGAAATGCGTCAAACACATGCGGCACGCAGTACGGGTCGGCTCGCCGGTTCTCGATCACCACCGTACTCCGCACAACCTGTTCAAAGACCTGTACCACGAGCTGGCGGGAATCGTATTGATCGAAGACTTCCTGCCATTCCTGAAGGAATTGCGACTCGAAGGGACTGGTTACCTTGATGCGTATGATTCGCTGGCCGCGCGGATTTCCGAGTCGGCGGCGAAGTTCACCGGATTCATCTGGGACGACGGCGGCCGCGACTTTCTGCGCGAGATGTCGGCCTCGATGACGACCTGGTCGCACATCGTGCGGCGGATCGCGCTCTGACCCATCGGCTGTCGTTCGCCCGCAAACCGTCTTTTTCCGCCAGGATCCCAACCATGCTGCGACAGATTGTTCAGAGGACATTCCGCCGCATGGGACTCGAGGTCCACCGGCGAGTCAGCGATGAGTTGCCGTACATCCAGTCGATCGAATGCGGCGACGACCGGTTTTCGTTCTGGATTGCCAATCAGCATACCCGGGACTGGTGGGGGCGCGGAAAAGTGGCCGCCAACGCAGAGATTTCCGCGCTGAAGGCGATGTGTCCGGCGGGCAGCATCGTTCTGGACGTCGGCGCGCACCATGGGTTTTTCACGGTGCTGTTCGCAAACTGGGCCGGGGCACAGGGGAGCGTCCATGCGTTCGAAGCCAGCTCTCCCAACGCCCTGGCCCTCAATGCCAATGTCGCCCTGAATCATCTGTCGAACTGCACCTGCACGCTCGCCGCCGTCAGCAATGAAAACGGCCAGGTTCAGATGAATGGCGAAGCGGTCTCGAGCCGCCCGAGCATCGGGCGGTTCGTCCCCCAGGTGACTCTCGACAGTTACTGCGAAGCCGCTGGAATCGCGCGCGTCAATCTCGTGAAGATCGACGTTGAAGGGTTTGAAGGCCAGGTCTTGCGAGGCAGTCAGCGCCTGCTGGCCAGTCGGCCCAGAATTGCGCTGGAACTGCACCTCGACGATCTCGAGCAATTCGGCGAATCGACCGAATCGGTCCTGTCACTGCTGCCCCGGGAAGGATACCAGGGGCAGATCATGATCCGGCCGGACTGGCAGACACTAAAGCCCTGGCGCGGCCGCGAGTCTCTGCCCGCGGGCGGGGTCGCCAATATCTTCCTTTGGCCCGAAGCCTGAAAGATTCTACGCCCGATGAGTTCAATGCAACTCGCCAATGACGCGGCCGCTCAACCCGAGCCCGCGCCCTCCCTGCGACCTGCCGGTCGTGCGGGCGAGACCCTGCAAATTGCCGCCGGGCGAATGGCATTCATCGACTCGATGCGCGCGCTCGCGGCGCTCGCCGTTTTCGCATTTCATATTCGGCCCTTCGTCGATGGATTCGCCGGACAGTTTGTCGGTCGCGGCTGGCTGGGCGTCCAGGTCTTCTTCGCGATCAGCGGTTTCGTGATCGCCTTGAGCGTCGCCGAATCGCGAATCTCTCCCGCCTATGTCGTCCGATTCATCCTTCGTCGTTCGATCCGGCTCGACCCGCCTTACTGGTGCGTCATCGCTGTTACTGTGTGCCTGCTGATTGCATCGAACGCCGTGCGCAGCGACCGGCCTCTGCCGCTGCCGGGCCCCGCCGCCATCGGAGCTCACCTGCTCTACCTGCAGGATCTTCTCGGCTACGGCGACATCGTCGACATCTTCTGGTCTCTGTGCATCGAATTTCAGTTCTACCTGGTGTTCATCGTTCTGCTGGGGTTCGTGCAGGCGCTATCAGCCGACGGTTGCAGCCTGCGCGGCAAGGCCGGGTTCGCGGCGATCGTGCTGTTTTCAGGTCTGGGGATCGCGTCGTTCCTGTCCGGCCCCATCTTCAAGTTGCCGCCGAAAATTTACTTCCTGACGTATTGGAACGAGTTTTTTGTCGGCGTCCTGTGCGCGTGGGCGTTGCACGGACGGATCCGGGCGGGATGGTGTGCATCGTACTTCGCCGTGGCAGCAGCGGCGGCAGCGTTCGTCCACTGGAATCTCGAGGTGCTGACTGCCATTGCAACAGCGATCGTGATCTTCTCATTTGGAAAGCTAGGAACCCTGCAGCACGGACTCGCCTGGCGGCCCCTGACCATGCTGGGCAGAATGTCTTACAGTTTCTACCTGGTGCACACGCTCGTGCTGTCTCGATTGACGCGGATTCTCGAACGGTCGGGTGCTTCGTCGGATATCAAACCTTACATTATCATCCCGGCTGGATTCGCGATCAGCCTGGCGGTCGCGGGACTCTTGTACTGGCTCGTGGAGCGTCCCTGCGTGCGGCTGAGCAAACGCTTCAAGAGCCCTCGCGGCGTTGATCCCCTGATGGACAAGCAACTTTCCACTGTTTCAATCCAAGGCCCGCAGGAATTCGCACGCGCCGAGCGCGTCGAACTGCGTCCGTTCCCCGATCGTCCGCTGGTTACGGTCATCGTTCCCAGCTACAACCAGGGAAAATTCATTCGCAAGACGCTGGAGTCGATTTTCGACCAGAATTACGAGCCCCTGGAAGTGCTGGTCATCGACGGGGCGTCGCGGGACGAAACTCTGGACGTGCTCAAATCGTTCGGCGCGCGGCCTGGCCTCAAATGGGTTTCAGAGCCGGATCGGGGAGTGGTCGAAGCGGTCAATAAAGGGCTGGCAGCCGCACAGGGCGACATCCTGGCGATCCAGAGCTCGGACGATTGTTACACAACCGGGGCCATCGCCCGCGCCGTTCGGGAATTCGCCGAAAATCCGCGGGTCGGCCTGATCTACGGCGACACGGTCAAGATCGATGAACACGGAAACGATTTGTCGCGTCAGCGGATTGGCGCCTATTCGCTCGAAAATCTGTTTCTCCTGAAAACATGGATCCCTCAGCCGTCGGCGTTCTTTCGGCGGGAACTGTTCGATGCCATTGGAGGCTGGAACGAACGGATACCCTATGCGCCCGACACAGACTTCTGGATCCGCATGGCCTTTCGCACGGAAGTGCGAAAGCTCGACGAATATCTGTCTCAGCGGCGAGTGCACGATGCGCAGCGAGACGTTCACGCGGCGCGCATTGTGCGAGATTACGATCTGATGATCGAACAGTCGGCCGATATCCGGCAGGCGGCCGGCCACCTGCAGCAGGCCGCCCATGCGGGCAAACACCTGCTTCGCGTCCGTTATAACCCGCATAACTCCGACTGGTACGCCGCCTGGGCCCTGATCCGCGCGGCCTGGATTTATCCCCGAAGTCTGCGATGGAAAGACATTGTACGATATTCTTGTATTCAGCCTGTGCGGCGCTGCGGCTCGCGCGTGAAGCGATCGCTGCGCAAGATGCTTGCGGGCGGCCGCGTGAAGGCTGAAACTCTCGGTTCCTGATCTGGCAATGATGCGTACTGCCGTAAACAACCCGTGGCGCAAGCTCCACGACCTGGCGGGCGTGCTCGTCAAGGACGTCTGGCGCTATGCGCCGGCGCTAAGAGATGTTGCCCGCGACCATCGCCAAGACGGCCCGTGGATCACGCTGCGCAATCGCAACGAGGTGCTGGAGACGAATCCTGCCGGGCGAGGAGTGCATTGCCGCTGGACCTGGAGCAGCGAACTGCACGCCTGCAAAGTCGTCCCGGCGCTGGGCCGTCGCCTGATGAAACTGGCGCTCGCGCAATGGCCGATCTCATTTGCCGATTTACCGATTTCCACGACCGGTCGCCGGATTTCGTTTGTCTTCGCGCACGAAGGAACCGAGCGGCTGCCGCACCTGCAGCATGTGATTCGTACTATTTTTGCGCAGCAGGGAGTACAGGCCGAATGTGTTGTCGCGGACCTGTCTCCCGAGCCGATCGATTCCCAACTGCCGAACGGAGTGGTCTACGTGCACGTCGATTCC
>JACQFH010000723.1 GCA_016200145.1 Planctomycetia bacterium
CGGTCCCGGCGCGCCGGGACCGCCCCCGGCCAATCGCTGGCACCCCTGTTCGGGGTGCTCTGTGTCACGGCCCCGAGGCATCAAGAAACGCCACAATCGTCGGCAGCAGCTTGTCCGGCGCCTGAAACGGAAGGAAATGGTCCGCCCCCGGGAACACGGCGAGCTGCGAGCCGGGGATCGACCGGTACATTTCCACCGCGTGCTCGGGCTTCACGACATCGTGATCTCCGAAAGCAATCAGGACCTGGGCCTTGATCGACTGCATCTCTTCTCGCGCGAATCCCTTGAACTCAGTCCCCAGCGTCCTGATCTTGCCCACCAGCTCGGGCCATTTCGTCGAATCGGGAGCGACCTTGTCGTAGCGGTCCTTCAGCATGGGTGGTGCGAAGGCGGACGACAGGCTGCGAATCTGCTGCGCTCCCGTGGAATCGTAGGCGTCGTCCAGCGCGCCCGCGTGCGAACCGTAAGTCGCCGCCTTCCGCACCAGGTTCGGATGCCGGATCGCCACGGCGAGCGCGACTGTCCCGCCAAGGCTGTAGCCGAAAATATCGGCCTGCTCGATTTTCAGCTCTTTCAGCAGCGCGGCGGTGTCGTCGGCCATCTGCTCGAACGTCAGCGGGCGATCGAGTGCGGCCGTGTGGCCATGTCCTTCCAGCTCGATGGCAATCACCTGTCGATCTTTGGCGAGTGCCGGAAACACCGTCGCCCATCCGAACGCCCCGTGAATCATGACAAGCGGCGGTTTGCCGGCGATCGGGCTGCCGTGAATCTCGTAATACATCTTCAGGCCGTTCACCGTCGCGTATTTCCCTTCGACGGCGGGGATCGACGCTCCCGATGGCGACGGCTGGTTCGCGCCACTGCTCGCCGGCGCCGCAGGCGACTTCGAATCGGCGGATTTTTGATTCGAATCGCAACCGAAGGCGATCAGCGCCATGCATGCAATTGAAACAACCTGGAACAAATTCTTCATCGGTACTCCTCGTTGATTCAGTTTCGCCGACGTGACAAAAACGTGGGATAGGCTTCCAGCCTGTCATGATTTCGCGAGAATTCACAGGCTGGAAGCCAATGCCACGGTGTTTTTCAACAGGCCGCTGACGACCGGCGTTGACCATTCGCGTCCGGTTTCTGCTAACTGGTCGATTGGCACGCAGCGGAATCGACAGCGGCGCTTGTTTCTTCGCAAGTTTTTCCTGAATTGCAACCGTAAGTCCCAAAAGGATCGCCCTATGCCAGCCCAGGCCAGCGGCGCCAACGCCCTGGGCTGACATCGGGCCGCCACGTTGTGGCTGACGGATACACACGCCAATGCTGCAATCAGGGCGTGTGGGCAGGCGGATGCACCCGGGGACTTACGTCCCCGGCTCACCTTTTCTATCTTCTATCGTCTACCTTCTGACTCTCCCCCGGAGCCACTGCCATGCCGGCTAAACCCACAACCATCGACCAGTACCTCGCTGCCGTCAGTGACGAGCAGCGGAGCGCGCTCGAAAAGCTGCGCAAGGCGATCCGCGCGGCGGCGCCGAAGGCAGAAGAGTACATTGGCTACGGGCTCGCTGCATTCCGCCTGGACGGCAAGCCCCTTGTGGCGTTCGGCGCGACTCCCAAACACTGCGCCTTCTACCCGATGAGCTCGTCCACCGTGAGCGCGTTCGCAGACGAGCTCAAGAAATACGAGACCAGCAAGGGCACGATTCGCTTCCCGCCGAACAAACCGCTGCCGGCCACTCTCGTGAAGAAACTGGTCAAGGCCCGGATCGCCGAGAATGCCGCCCGCGGGAAGAAATCGAAGTAGTGGAGACCCCTGCCGGTTCATCCGGCAGGTGAATGAGATTTCGTATCGAGACGAAACTGGGGTCCTCACCGTTTTCCTGCAAGTTGGGAGCAGCCATGACGACCGCTTACACGTACTTCCTCGATCTCGCAAAAGAGTCTGAGCCGCCTGCCGATGGAATCTTGAGCCGCACCGTTTTTCAAGACGATCGAATCAAGGCGGTCGCCTTCGGATTCGCCCAGGGCCAGGAGCTTTCGGAACACACGGCGGCAAAACCGGCCATGCTGTCCTTCGTCAAGGGCGAGGCCACCGTGCGACTCGGCGACGACGTACAGGACGCTCAATCCGGAACCTGGATCCACATGCCTGCGAACTTGAAGCATTCGATCAAGGCGAAAACGCCCGTGGTCATGCTGCTCGTGCTGCTGAAGTGAGCTTGCCGTCGCAATCGGCCCGGGTGGCCGCCGGAATCAACGGGCCACGACCCGTTCAGAGAATTTCGGTAATGACGCGGCCACGGCTGATCGGGTGGGGACGCCCTTCGGTATCGACCAGTTCCGTGTCGGGTGAATGGCCCAGGCAGTGGAATACCGTCGCCAGCAGATCGCGAGGCTCGACTCGCCCCGAGACCGGGAAGGCCGCGTGCGCATCCGACTTGCCATACACGACGCCGCCTCGCACGCCACCGCCGGCCAGAGCAACCGAGAAACAGTGTCCCCAATGATCGCGTCCGGCGTTCGCATTGAATTTTGGCGTATGGCCGAACTCGCCAACCCACGCAACCAGCGTTTCGTCGAGCAATCCCCGGTCGGACAGGTCGGTCAGCAGGGCCGAGTAGGCCTGGTCCATCCAGGGCATGAGAAATCGCATTAACAGGTCGTTGTGTTTCTCGTGCGTGTCCCAACTGCCGGCGTTGGGCTCACCCTCCACTTTGCACCAGTTGATCTGCACAAGCGACACTCCGGCTTCGACCAGGCGCCGGGCCAGCAAAACACTCTGAGCCCACCGCGAGCGGCCATACCGGTCGCGGGTGGCGTCACTTTCCTGTGACAGATCAAAGGCCCGCCGCGCCGCGGGACCGCCCAGAAGGTCGAACGCCTGCTGCGTCTGCCGGTTGAAGCTGGCAACGGCCGGCGCTTCGCGCAGCTCTCCCAGATGCCGATCGACTTGAGTCAGCAGCGACAACCGTCGCTCGAAGCGGAGCGCAGGCAGTTCCGCCGGCAACGCAATATCGGGAACCGTGAAATTCGGTTGTGACGGATCGCAGGTGAGCAGCCACGGGTCGTATTTCGGGCCCAGGACGCCGCCAATCTGTCCGGGCCAGGCAATTTCACCGACATTGGCGATGCGGTTGGGGAGCGTGACGGCCGGCGGAAAGGCACTTTTGTCCCCCTGCCGGACGTACTTCATCACCGCTCCCCAGTGGGGCGCCAGATTCGGTGCCTTGGAAATCGCATTCTCGGCGCTCAGCGGAACGTGAGGCATGCCGGTCATCATCTGATAACCGCTCGACGAGTGAGCGTTGTCGTTGGTGACCATGGCCCGCAACACGGCGATTCGGTCCGTCAGGCGGGCGGTCAAGGGCATCAATTCGCCGACCGCCAGTCCGGGGGTCTCGCTAGCGATCGTGCCGAATCCACCGCGGATCTCAGTCGGTGCTTCGGGTTTAGGGTCCCATGTCTCGTGCTGCGGTGGCCCGCCGCCGAGAAAGATGACGATCACCGACTTGGCCTTGCCGAAGGCGCTTCCGAGATCAGCGGGCGCCGGGTGCGATGCCGTCTGAGACGCAGACGCGAGCATCGGCAGAGAGAGCCCGCCCAGGCCGGCGCCTCCGATCCGCAGCCATTCGCGGCGGGACAGCGGGGAGTTTCCCCGAGTTGTGGTGTGATCAAGAATACGCAACATCGCGTGGCGTCTCTGCGAGGACCTTCCGAAGTTCCGAATACCTACTTTAACCACGCCGTCAGCACGATGGAATAGCCGCAACGACGACGGCTGCGGTCGTGATCTGAAAGAGACCCCTGCCGGTTCATCCGGCAGGTGAATCAG
>JACQFH010000724.1 GCA_016200145.1 Planctomycetia bacterium
ATCCTCAGCTCGGCAACACCGGCATCGCTGATCTGCGGGCCGCCCAGGTTGACGTCTTCCAGGGCGGTTAACGACCTCAAATGGATCAGCCCGGCGTCGGTAATCTGGTCGTCGTGCAGACGCAGGCTCGTAAGGTTTTTCAGTCCGCGCAGGTGCTCCAGCCCGGCATCGTCGACTTGCGTGTTGTACAGGCCGAGCAACGTCAGGCTCTTCAGATTCTTCAAATGGGCCATGCCGGCGTTTGTGACTTTTGTCCTGCCGAGATCGAGATATTCCAGATTCACCAGTCCCGCGAGATGTTCGAGGCCGGCGTCGGTCACCTGCGTGTGACTCAGGTCGAGCCACACCAGATCCGGCAATTCCTTAACCTGGATCAGCGCCGAGTCGGAAATCTTCGTTGCTTCCAGCGCCAGCTCCTGGAGCGACGTCAGGTTTTTCAGATGGACGATTCCTTCGTCGCCGATCTTGTTTCCGCCGAGTCGGAGATACTTGAGGCCCGTCAGTCCGCTCAAATGGATCAAACCGTCATCCGTGATGCGGGTGCCGAAGAGATTGAGTCGTTTCAGGCCGGTCAGGTCCTTGAGGTGGACCAACCCGGCATCCGTGATCTTGTTGCCGGAGAGTTGGAGATACTCCAGCTTCGGAAAATCCTTGAGGTTGGCCAGCCCGTCGTCAGTGATCTGCGTGACCTCGAGCCCAAGGAACTGGAGATTCGGCAGACCATTGAGGCTTGTCAGGCCAGCGTTGGTAATTTGCGTCTCGCGGAGTTCGAGCCTCTGCAGGCTGCGGAATCTCGGAAGTGAAGCGAGCTGGTCGTCATTTGTCTTCGTGCTGCCGAGATTGACGGCAGTAATCTCGTCAAACGCCAGCATCCATCCATCGCCCAGCCAGTTTCGCAGCCAGGCCGGGCCGCCGGGACGGACGTCGCAGCGTCCGCCGGCGCGCTTGACCTCGTCGAGCATTGCGCTCATCCGACGGTGCCGCACGCCGACCCACGGCCCGCCGACGAATCCGAGCAGCAACAGAACGGTGGCGAAGATCTTGAGCGCGAGGGGAATCCACCGCCGAGGTCGCGGCGGCTTGCCGGTCGTGGGATCGGTGGTGGGATTTGCCGCGGTAGACATGCCATCACTCTACCGGCAAAGCGCGGACGAATATATCCGGGATCCTTGTCTATAATATTGCAGGAATGAATGTGAGCACAGTCATCAGGTTCTGTCGAATCGCCGCTTGTCTGGCGGTCATCCTGGTCTCGATGTCGTTCGCCGGCTTGGGCTTGCTTGCGTTGGTCGGCGACCACGTGGGCTGGCAGAATACATGGGAGTTTATTTCGCTCATTGCGGCGACGGCCGGCTTGGTCGTCGGAGCGTTCACCATCCGGCTGATTGTCCGCTGGTTCAATCGCCGCGATGGCGCCCGGCCGCCCGGGGCTCACTGAAGTAGGTCATGCTTTCCAGCCTGACGGCAGTGTGCGTTGGATGAATATTCACGATCACCAGCCCCAGGACCGACCCTCGCCGTGCCGCCGATTTTATCGACCGCAGCAACATGTATTGGCCGATAACCCGTCAGGTCCGACAAAAGTCCAGCGCTGTCAGGCTGGAAAGCCCGACCTACCTCAGGCGGGAAAGCCTGATCTACCGTTGTTGACGCATCTCGTTGCGTTCCATTAGACTTAATTGATGCGTTCTTGCCTGCGACGACTGATCGTTTTCGGGGCCGGGGGGTTTTGCGCTCTGGCGCTGGCCCGTACCGGCGAGGCTGCTGAACGGCCGGTGAGTTTCGTCAATGACGTCATGCCCGTCTTGACCAAGGCCGGCTGCAATGCGGGGGTCTGTCATGCCAAGGCCGGGGGCGGGCAGAATGGATTTCAGTTGTCGCTGCTGGGGTTCGAGCCGCTCGAAGATTACGAGCACCTGGCGAAGGAAGGGCACAGCCGTCGGCTGTTTTTCGCGGCCCCCGAACGGAGCCTGGTGCTCCGCAAGGCCTCGGGACAGATTCCGCACGGCGGCGGCGTAAGGCTCGATCCCACGTCGCAAGGCTATGCCCTGCTTCAGGAATGGATACGTCAGGGCGCCCCGTATCAGTATGCCGGCGATCCCAAACTCGAGTCGTTCGAGGTGCAGCCCGCGCGCGGCTCGATCCGGCGGCAGGGGGAGCAGCAGCTCAAGGTGCTGGCCCGCTATTCCGACGGCAGCACGCGCGACGTCACCGAGCTGGCGCTGTTTGAATCCAACGACAAGGCCATGGCCGACGTCACCCCCCGCGGCCTGGTGAAAGTCCAGGACATTTCGGGGAACGTGGCCGTGATGGTGCGATTCCAGGGGCAGGTGTCGGTCTTCAGCGGGTCGGTGCCGCTGGGCGCCCCCGTCGGCGAGCTGCCCACTCCCCGGAACTTCATCGACGAGCACGTGTTCGCGAATCTGAAAGAGCTGGGCATTCCGCCTTCTGTATTATGCGACGACGCGACGTTCTTACGCAGAGTCTCGCTCGACGTGGCGGGGAAGTTGCCGACCGATGCCGAGGCGGCGGCGTTTCTGGCCGACGGCGACGATCATAAACGCGACAAGGTAATCGACGAGCTGCTCAAGTCTTCCGAGTACGCCGACTTCTTCGCCAACAAGTGGACGGCCCTCCTTAAGAATCGGCGGGACGACAGCAGCGACATCGTGTCGAACTTCGCGTTTCACGCCTGGGTCCGCGACAGCCTGATCGCCAACAAGCGGTACGACCAGTTCGTGCGCGAGCTGCTGGCGGCGACCGGCACGGTGATCGGCAACCCGCCCGTGGCCTGGTACAAGCGGGTCAAAGAGCCCAAGCAGCAGCTCGAAGACGTGGCGCAGCTCTTCCTGGGCGTGCGCATGCAGTGCGCCCAGTGCCATCACCATCCGTTCGAGCGCTGGAGCCAGGACGATTATTATTCGCTGGCGGCGTTCTTCAGCCAGGTCGGCCGCAAGCCGTCGTCGACCCGCGGGGAAGACTTGATCTTCCACAAGCGTGGGATCGCCGTGGCGAACAACATGAAGACCGGCGCCCCCCTCAAACCCGCCGCGCTGGGAGATGCAGTCCCCGAGATCGCAGCCGACGAAGACCCGCGCCTGCGGCTGGCCGACTGGATGAGCGGGCCCAATAATCCGTTCTTCGCCAGGTCGCTCGTGAACCGCTACTGGAAGCACTTCTTCCAGCGCGGGCTGATCGAGCCTGAAGACGACATCCGCGACACGAACCCACCCACGAACCCCGCGCTGCTGAGCGCGCTCGAGAAGCATTTCATCGCCAGCGGTTTCGACCTGAAAGAGCTGGTGCGCGTCATCACCCGTTCCCGGGCGTACCAGTTAAGCCAGACGCCGAACGAGCACAACCTGGCCGACCGGCAGAACTACTCGCGTTACTATCCGCGGCGCCTGCAGGCGGAAGTGATGCTCGACGCCATCGACCAGCTTGCCGGAACGCAGACCGATTTCACCAACCTGCCGCCGGGAACGCGGGCCATCGCCCTGCCGGACAACAGCTACAACCAGTCGTCGCCGTTTCTGAGGGTTTTCGGGCGGCCTGAAGGCGAGAGTGTGTGCGAGTGCGAACGAGTTCAATCGTCGAGCCTGGCGCAGAGCCTGCACCTGATCAATGCTCCCGACATCAAAGCCAAGCTCGCCAGCCCCGCGGGTCGCGCCGAGCGCCTGGCGAAAGAAGAAAAACCGGTCGAAGCCAAGATTCGCGAGCTGTACCTGGCGGCGTTCTCGCGCGAGCCGCGTCTGCAGGAGGTTCAGGCGGCGACGGAATTTCTCACGGAGCCGCGTCTCGATGCCGAGGGCAAGCCAGTCGACAGCCAGAAAGCCAGCCGCGAGAATTTCCAGGACCTGATCTGGGCGCTGATCAATGCCAAGGAATTCCTGTTCAACCATTAGGCACATGATGACACATTTTGTTTGTGACTCCGAAATGGGACGCTCTCGAGGATTGAGCAGCGTTTTGCGTGCGACTCTGAATGCAGTGCCGTTCTGCGTGGCGCTTGCCGGTTTCGCGGCAACGGCGCTGGCTCAGTCGGTGGGCCTGCCCGCTCCACGACTGCTGACGACGACGCCGATGGGCGGGAAGGTGGGCACGCAGGTCGAGATCACGATCACCGGCGAGAATCTCGACGACGCCGACCAGTTGTCGTTTTCCGACCCGCACATCACCGCGACCCGCAAGCTCGACGCGGCAGGACAGCCCGAGGCTGGCAAGTACGTCGTCGCCATCGCGGCCGACTGCCCTGCCGGCCTTTACGAATCCCGCGTGATGACGCGCCTGGGGATGTCTTCGTCGCGTGCGTTCTCGGTCGGCACTCTGCCGGAAGTGGTGCGCACGAAGCCGAACACGTCGCTGGCGACCGCGATGGAACTGCAGGTGAACTCAATCTGCAACGCCGTGACGACGACCAGGGCCGTCGACCACTACGTCTTCGAAGGCAAGAAGGGACAGCGGATCATCGTCGATTGCGCGACGCGGGGGATCGATTCGAAGCTCGATGCCGTGCTCGTCGTCGCCGACGCCGCGGGCCGCGATCTGCAGCTCGAACGCCGCGGCGGAGCGCTCGATTTCAAGGCCCCTGAAGACGGCAAGTATGTCGTCAAGGTGCACGAGCTGACGTACAAAGGGGGCCCGGCGTATTACTATCGACTCGCGCTCTGGGAATTGCCCGAGGGCGCCCCGATCGAGCGGCTCCCCGCGACGAAGCCCGTGAACTCGTTCTCGTGGCCGCCGACTGGCCTTCCCGCACTGGCAGCGGCCCGCGAGGTAGAGCCGAACAACGATCGGGCCCACGCGCAGAAGATCACGCTTCCCTGCGACATCGCCGGGAGCTTTTTTCCCGCCGCCGACGTCGACGTGTTCGAGTTCGACGCGAAAAAAGGAGAAGTGTGGTGGGTGGAAGTGGGCTCGGAACGGTTGAATCTGCCGACTGATCCGTCGATTCTCGTGCAGCACGTTGCTCGCACAGGAGACGCCGAGAAGTTGACGGATGTCGCTGAGTTCAGTGACATTCCCAGCCCCGTCAAAGTTTCGAGCAACGGTTACGCTTACGACGGTCCGCCGTACAACGCCGGCACGTCCGACATTCTGGGGAAACTGGAGATCAAAGAAGACGGTCTGCACCGGCTGCAGATTTCCGATCTGTTCGGCGGGACGCGCAACGACCCGCGCAACGTGTATCGGCTGGTGATCCGCAAGGCGGCGCCCGATTTCGCGCTCGTGGCGTGGGCCATGCACATGGAGCTGCGGAACGGCGACCGCAACGCCGTGTCGAAGCCCTTGGCGCTGCGCGGCGGGGCCACGATGGCGCTGGAAGTCGTCGCGATCCGGCGGGATGGCTTCGACGGCGACATCGAACTGCACATGGACGGCTTGCCCGAAGGAGTCACGGCGCACGGCTTGAAAATCCCGGCGGGCCAGTCGCGGGGGCTGATTCTGGTGACGGCGAATCAGAATGCGCCGCGCTCGATCACCAGCGCCAATCTCTACGGCCGCGCGACGATCGACGGCGTGGCGGTGAATCGTCCCTGCCGGCTGGCGTCGATGGCGTGGCCTATTCCCGATGCCTGGAACGAAGTCCCCAGTCCGCGGTTGCTGGCCGACGTACCGGTTTCGGTCAGCGGGCACGACTTCACCCCCATCTCGATCGCGCCGGCCGCGAAAGACATGCTGACGGTGGCGGCGGGCGAGAAGCTGACGATCCCCCTCGTTCACACGCGCCGCAGCGAATTTTCGGGCGCGACGCTGCAACTGAAGACGATGGGGGCCGGCTTCGATCGCGTGCCGATGTTCGACGTCTCGCTGGAAGCCGACAGCTCGCAGGCCGTTCTCGACACGGGCGCGCTGAAGGTCCCGCCCGGAGATTACCTGATCGCCTTCTACGGCGGCGCCGTTGCGAAATACCGGCATCAGCCCGAAGTGGTGGCCGTCGTCGAGGTCGCCAGGAAAAAGGCCGAGCAGGAGCTGGCCGCGGCCGACGCCGACCTCAAGAAACTGACCGAGGCGGCCCAGGCGGCTTCAGCCGCAGACAAGGCGGAAGCCGATAAAGCCGCAGGGGTCGCCGCCGCGAAACAGAAGGCGGCGGCTGCCGCCCTGGCCGCCGCGGTCGAACGCGTCAAACAGGCGACGGCTGCGGCCGCGCCGCGGGATATTGTCGATATTGTTGTATCAGAGCCGATCTCGATTCGCGTCAAGCCGGCGGAGAAGAAATGAGCAATTCACTCAACAAAACGACCGCAACCTGCCCCGGCCCGATCAACCTCGGCGCGGGGAATCGACGGAGCTTCCTTCGCACGGGCCTGGCGGGATTCGCCACATTGAGCCTGCCGCAGATTTTCAGGCTGCAGGCCCTGAACCGCGTGCACGCCGCCGAGGGGGCGCCCTCGGGGCGCGAGAAAAACGCCGTGATCATGGTCTGGAAACCGGGCGGATGCTCGCACATCGACTCGTACGATCCCAAACCCGAAGCGACCAGCGAATATCGCGGACCGTTCGAGACGATTCCGACCAAGGTTCCGGGACTGAGCTTCACCGAGCTGTTGCCGCGGCAGGCCGCCATCGCGCACCGCTTCACGGTGCTCAGGTCCATGGCGCAGACAGCAGGCGGGCATCCCGCCGGGTCGATGCAGTTGCTCTCGGGCGACCCCGACACGCGCGATAAACCCAAGCCGCGCCTGCCCGACTGGATGTCGGTCGCCAATTACGTTCGCGCGCAGGCCGGTCCGCGTCAGAACCCGCTCCCCAGCTACGTCGGCATTAACCCGCCGCTGGAATACAACGGCCCCGCGTACCTTGGCGACGCCTACTCGCCGTTCGTCGTGCACGGCAACCCGAATCTCCCCAGCTTTTCGGTGCCGAACATCGGCCTGTCGGACGCCAACGAAGTGCAGCGGCTGGGCCGCCGCTCGTCGCTGCGGCAGCGGCTCGACACGCTCGAGCGCAGCTTCGATCAGGCGCGCGAGCTGGCGGCGCTCGACGAATTCGAATCGCGGGCGATGACGCTGCTCACCAATCCCAAAACGAAGGAAGCGTTCGATCTTTCGAAGGAAGACGACAAGATCCGCGACAGGTACGGGCGCAACGCTTGGGGCCAGCAACTCCTTTTGGCGCGGCGCTTGATCGAAGCCGGCGTGGATGTGCTGACGACGAGCCTGAACGGTCCGTTGTGCGGGCGCGTGCAGAACTGGGACGATCATGCCGTCAACCATCACTGTTTCGACGCCATGAAATTCCGTTCGGCCGTCTACGACCAGGCGATCTCGGCGCTGATCGAAGACATTTTCGAGCGCGGTCTCGACAAACGCGTGCTCGTCGTGGTGACGGGCGAGTTCGGCCGCACGCCAAAGATCAGCTACGCGGCCAGCACGGGGGCGGGCGACGCCAGTGCACCGGCCGGCACGATTCAGCCCGGCCGCGACCACTGGCCGCGGGCCTTCTCGAACATCTGGGCGGGGGGCGGCATCGACGCCGGCCGTTTCATCGGCGCCACCGACAAGCGGGGCGAAGACTCGATCCAGCGCATCTGCGGCCCGGGCGATTTCCTGGCGACGATCTACCATCACCTGGGAATCGACGCGGCCAACACGCTGATCAAAGACTTCAACGGCCGCCCCACCCCCATCGTCGACCACGGCAAGCCGATCCCAGAATTGATCGGTTGATGTAGGTCAGGCTTGCCAGCGTGACATCAGGGCTCGAAGAACGAGCACAGATAGAACAGCGTCCCGCCCATCGCCGCGGTGATGGGAAGGGTGAAGACCCAGGCGAGAATGATGGCTTCGCCCAGTCCCCAGCGGACCCCGGACATCCCGCGCGTCGCCCCCAGCCCCATGATCGAGCCGGTGACGGTGTGCGTCGTCGAAGTCGGAATTCCCAGCCAGGCGGTGATCGTGAGCACGATCGCGGCGCTCGTTTCGACGGCGCAGCCTTCCGGAGGGCCGAGCTTCGTCAGCGAATGTCCCACGGTCTTGATGACCTTCCAGCCCCCGATGGCAGTCCCCAGGGAAATCGCGACGGCGCACGAGATCTGCACCCACAACGGAACGGTAAACTTGGCGCCGTCGTCTGCCTGATGAAATCCCCCTGCGACCAGGGCCATGGTGATGATTCCCATGACTTTCTGCGCGTCGTTGGTGCCGTGCGTCACGGCGACGCAACCGGCCGAGAGCATTTGCACTTTGCCGAAAATGCGGTTCATTGTCGAGGGGCGCCACGAAACCGTCAGGCTGATCAGCGCGGCGTAAACCAGAAAGGCCACGAGAAAGCCCAGCAGCGGGGCCAGCAGCATGGCCACCAGCGTTTTGGCGATGTTGGCTGCGACGAGAATTTTGATCCCCGACGCGGCGACCCCCGAACCGACGACGCCGCCGATCAGGCTGTGCGTTCCGCTGATTGGCATTCCGCGCAGCGTCATGACGGCCTTCCACAGGCCGGCGCTCGCCAGGCCGGTGATGACGATGATCATCACCGTGTGCTGTTCGGCCGGCGTGGGGGCCGCCGGAACGTGGATCATCTTCGACATCGTGTTGGCCACCTGGTTGCCGATCAGGGCGCCCACCAGGTTGAAGACCGCTGCCAGCATGACGGCCACCAGCGGAGACAGGACCCGCGTGCCGACGATCGTGGCAATCGCATTGGCCGAGTCGTTCCAGCCGTTGACGAAGTCGAACAGCAGCGCCATGACGACGACGATGACGACCAGAATCGTGAGGGATGTCATGAGGTTGCCGGAAAACGGGATCAGGCGTTCTTGAGCACGATTCCGTGGACCGTGTTGGCGACGTCCTCGCAGCAGTCGATCGCCCCTTCGACGATTTCGTAGAGCTCCTTCCATTTGATGACTTCGAACGGCCCCAGGCCCGATTCAAACAGTTCGCCCAGATTGCGATGGTAGATTTCGTCCCCTTCGTTCTCGGCGTCGTGAACGGTGATGATGGCGCGTTCGATCGACGCGCCGTTGCCGTTGATGCGGCCCTTCTTCATGTTCCTCAGCCCGGCGACCGTGTCGGAAACTGCCTTGACCGCCTTGAGCAGGGCCTCGCACTGCAGCTTGAAGCCGGGGAGCACGTCAGTGATCTTGTAAATCATCATCCGCTGTGCGGCGTCGTCGATTTCGTCGACGATGTCGTCGATTTCCTTGGTCAGCGCGTGAATGTCTTCGCCGTCGATCGGTGTGAGATACGTTCTCTGCAGCCGGTCGAGCGTTTCATGAGTCACCTCGTCGCCAAAGTGCTCCTTCTCTTTGATCGCCCCCACAAGTTCTCGCCGCCGGTCGCCGGTCGCATTCGTGAATTCGACCAGCAGTTCGGCGGTGCGCAGCGCATTCTGCGCCGCCTTGTTAAAGCAGTCGAAGAATTCGAGGTTTTTGGGCAATATTCCGAACATGTGACACTTTCTCCGCGGCGGCAGCGGCAAGGCCGTTTTTCGGTCGCTCAAATCGGGTTGTGAACGTCTGGAATGAGACTCTGGAGAGGGTGGTCATTGTACGGCAAATGACCGAATCTCACAATCAACCGAATCCCTTGATGGTGTCCTAATTTGGTGGAATTGTGGGGCGGCCGTCTCGGCTGCACCGCGGCAGGCGGGACTCCTGCACCACAAATTCGGGCACGACCGAAACCCTTACGGCACGCCGGCCGGCCGGGAGGCCCGCAAACGCGGCCATTTCGGCGGGGTGCCGGCATCGACGCCCGAACCGTCATCGTTGCCAGAACTCGGCGCGATGGCGAATGATCTCCCCTTCCACCAGGTACACGACGTCTTCGGCGATGTTCGTGGCGTGATCGGCCAGACGCTCGACGTGCCGCGACGCGGAAAACAGGTGCATGGCCGGTTCGACGAGTTCGGGAGATCGCTTCATCAACTGCACCAGGTCGCCGATGATCTCGCGGTTGAGTGCGTCCACGACGTCGTCCTGGGCGCACACCTCCCGGGCCAGGCGGCTGTCCTTCGCGACGAATGCTTCCAGAGACGACCGCAACATGCTGAGCGCAATTCTGGCCATCTCGTGCAGCTTTTCGGGAAGATGAATATCCGGCGCGCCGACCAGGCCGGCGGCCCGTTCGGCGATGTGCACCGCCACGTCGGCCATGCGCTCCAGTTCCCAGGCGATCTTCATGACGGCGGCGACGCGCCGCAGGTTGTCGGCCAAAGGCGCGTGCAGCGCCAGGATCTTGAGGCACACTTCCTCGATCCGCACGTCCCACTGGTCGATCTCGTCGTCGCGATCGACGATCTCGCGAGACACCGCGACATCCGGCCGACCCAGTTCGTCCACCGCCCGGTGCACGACGTCTTCGACCACCGTGCACATTGCCATGATGTGCTGGTGCAGACTCTGCATGTCACGAGTCAGGTGGCTCGACATACCGCTTCCCCCGGACGAACTTCACGATTCTGCCAGCTTACCGCCGACATGCCTCAGAATGCCAATCATCTGTGGCGCAATTCTTCCGGGTTCCAGTGGCGCGCCAGATCCATATTTCATAAGTGACTAATTCGCTCATCCCCTCGGTCGCCGTGGACTCCTGGCTGGCACTCAGTCGATCATCAGATCATCGACCCATCGGGAGCCCGGCTTGATTTCATCGGGTGGAATCCGAAATTCTTCGGAGGCGATCCGCTGGACGGTTTTCCAGACGGTTGCCGGGTCGGAACCCGGTTTGCGTGCCAGGATGTAGTCGCAAAGCGAACCCACCGTCGTCAGCGAGGCATAGTCGTCGTTGGGAATCTCGAGATTGAATTCCTGCTCGACCGCCATGATGAATGCCGTCGCGTCGAGTGCCATGATTTTCGATCCTGCCACTGAATCGGCGATCTGTCAAGAAGTTCGGAATTAGCCACGGATGAAACACGGATTGAACACGGATAACTGGGAACTCAAGAAATTTGGAACACTAATCAACGCTAATCAACGCTAATCAAAACAGGTTTGTACTGGCACCATGGGCGATTAGCGGAGATTAGTGTTCTGCTTCTTCAAAGTTTCAATGTAACGCGACGCCGATGCTGGCAGTACCGGCAACGGAGGGTCTGGATTGCGATCATGTACGCGGTTCATCGTAAGGATCCCAGGCGGGTGGCAAAGCGCGGAGGTGGTGTTCGAGGCGCTCGCGGATTGTTTCTGTGGGAATTGATGTGGTCGGGCTGCCTGCCAGGTGCAGCTTGGGGGTGATCTCGTCGACGCCGTCGAAGACCCAGCGCCCTGCCAATTGCTCGATCTCATTCAGCTCATTCGCCAGACTGGAAAGATCCACTCGCGGCGCAGGCTTCCTGGAAACCATCTGGACCCAGCCTTCGTATCGGTACTGAACCTCGGCCCGGTCGCTGTGCACCAGCAACAGCCGGCTGCATTGCGTGCGGTTGTGAATCGCATAGGGGTGGCACTCGGCCTGCCGCGCCTGCGTGAACCGGTGCACCCGCTGCTCCTCGATGCCCTCCGGCATGCGAACGATCGCCAGGTCCAACTCGGGCCGTTCTTCGATCGTGATCTGCCCGGCTTCAAAGAGCGCTTCACTGGCGGTCAGTTTGGCGTCTTCGCGTTCCCAGAGCGGCTGGTAGTCGTTGACGTTCTTGAGCAGGCGCGGAACGACTGGGAGTAGCATGGCGTACATCGCGGCCGCCATGTCTGCATAGGGAAGATCGAAGTAGCGTTTCGGGAGAGGCGAGGTGCTTGCGTCGACGAAGGCCGACAGCGTGAACGCGATGCGGGCCGCGTCGCGCAGCGTGAAAAATCCAAAGTCACCCGCCTGGGCGGCGTCAATCAGCAGATCCCGATGGCGCTCGGCCGTCGCCGGTTCCAGCAGCGTGAAAATGCCGATGAGACCGTCTTCGTCGAAGTGATTGTTCGACACCGAATCGGCCTGCACGTGGAACCGCGGAGAATCGAGGTAGGCGAACGCGATCTCGGCCGACGTGTCGCGCTTGAGCTCCCTCGGTGTCCCGCTCTTCGGCCAGTGCGAAAGAGTCAGAACGGTGTTCTCGGTCGCTGCGCCGTCCACGATGACGTTTGGGACCGACGAGACCTGTTCATAGGGGAGGAACTTCATCTCTGGTGTTCGCCTGATTAGATATTAACACGAATCAATCAGATCCACAGATTGCGCAGATTGTCACAGATTAAGGAAGTTCTCGAGTGAGTCGAATCTGCGCCAATCTGCGAATTCCGTGGATGACATTTTCGTCAAAACGGTTTCGTGTTTTTCGCGTCTTTCGTGGTTCCTCTCTTTATCGTGTTGCGTGCAGGCAGCGGCGAATCACGCAATACCTCGCTGGCGCTTCGGGTTGGTATGCGTCAGTGTCACGGCGACTTGTAGACGACGCCTTCTTTCATCACGAACACCACGTTTTTCATGGCTTTGATGTCGGTGAGCGGATTGCCTTCGACAGCGACGACGTCGGCGAGCTTCTTTTCTTCCAGCGTTCCCAGGCGGTCGTCGATCTTCAGCAGCTTCGCCGCGTTCAGCGTCGCCGTCTGAATCGCTTCCGCCGGCGGCATGCCTCCTTCCACCATCAGCTCGAACTCGCGGGCGTTCTGGCCGTGCGGCGATACGCCCGAATCGGTGCCGAACGCGATCTTCACCCCGGCTTTGTAAGCCCTGGCGAACGTGGCGCGGATCACCGGGCCGATCTCCGCCGCCTTGGGGCGCACGATCTCGGGGAAGTAGCCCGGTTCCTTCGCCTTCTCGGCGACCCATTCCCCCGCCATCATCGTCGGGACCCACCAAGTTCCTTTCTCTTTCATCAGAGCGATCGTTTCGTCGGTCATGAAGGTGCCATGCTCGATCGAATCGACCCCGGCGAGAATCGCCCGCTTGATGCCTTCGGTCCCGTGGGCGTGCACGGCGACCGTCATGTTGTAATCCCGGGCCGCCGAGACGACGGCGTGCAGCTCTTCGTCGGTGAATTGCGGGTTCTGGCCGCTGGCCGCCAGGCTCAGCACGCCGCCGGTGGCCGTCAGCTTGATCAGATCTGCGCCGTCTTTGTATCGCTGCCGGACCGCCTTGCGGGCGTCGTCGGCCCCGTTGATCACTCCGTCGACCGGGCTGGGGTCGCGTCGGTAATCGCCACGCAGTGAATTCGTCGGGTCGGCATGGCCGCCGGTGGTGGCCAGCGACTTGCCCGCGGTGAAAATCCGCGGGCCGGGCGTCCAGCCGTTGGTGATGGCTTTCCGCAGAGCGACCGAGTTGACACCGTTGTCTCCCAGCTCGCGAACCGTCGTGAACCCAGCCGTCAGCGTGGCGCGGGCGTACACGGTCGAGCGCAGGGCGTAATCGGCCTGATCCATGAAGAACCGCTCGGTGTACGCATCCTTCGAGTGCTGCGACATCAGATGCGTGTGCATGTCGATCAATCCGGGGAGCACAGTCTTGTCGACCAGCTTGATCAGCCGGTCGCGTTCCTGCGGCTGCACGTAGCCTTTGGCGATCCGTGTTATGCGTCCCTCGTCGATGACGAGCGAGACTTCGGTCTGAACAGGTCCGCCGCGCCCGTCAATCAGCCGGCCCGCGTGAATGATCGTGGCCGCATGAGAAACACTGGAAAGAATGCCAAGCAGAATGGCCGCAATTGCAAGTCGCATGGGGGACCTCTCGTGGGCGGGGACCTGACGAATGACGACACCGGCACTTTAGAGACCCTCTGGCGCTCCAACAAGTTCGGGCAGAATTGTGATATGATTTCGCCGCGTCGGGCAGAAGAAGCCGAATCCGTGGGGGCTCTGCGACGAAAAAGGGGACGCAGCTCTTTGTTCTTGAAAAGGCAGTCCAAGCAACTGCGTCCCCTTTTTATATGTTTCATCCGTGGCTAAGTTCCCTTATGACAGCAACCCCGGCACCGCGTGGCCTTCCGAAATGACGTGCGGGCGGCCGAGCGTGTCGGGGACGACCTGGGCGGGGTCGATGCCGAAGGCGGCGAGGATCGTCGCCGTGAGATCGGCGATGTGGATCGGGTTCTCGCGCGGATACCACCCCAGGCGATCGCTGGCGCCGAAATACTTGCCGCCGAAAACGCCACCGCCCGCCAGCAGGATCGTGTAACAGCCGGGCCAGTGGTCGCGACCCGTGACGTTGTTGCCGTTGTTCGATCGCCGCGCGCCGATCAGCGGCGTCCGCCCGAATTCCCCGGCCCAGACGACCAGCGTTTCGTCTAAGAGGCCGCGGGCGTGCATGTCCTCCAGCAACGTCGGCAGCGCCAGATCGACGGGAGGCAGCAGTTCCTTTTTCAATCGAGGAAAGTTATCGAGGTGCGTGTCCCAACTGGGGCCATCGATCGCCGCGACGGGCGTGTACACGGTGACGAACGGAACTCCCGCTTCGATCAAGCGCCGGCCCAGCAACGTCGACTGGCCTACGAGGTTCCTGCCGTACCGATCGCGGAGCGCATCGCTCTCGGCGGACAGATCGAACGCCCGCCGCGTGGCACTGGAATCGAGCAGTCCGTATGCCCGGCGATAATTCTCTCCCAGCGCTTCGACTGCCGCGGTCTCTTCCAGACGGCGAAGGCCGGCGTCGAACCGTTCGAGCAGGCTCTTGCGGCCCGAGGCGCGGTCCAGGTTCATCTCGGCCGGGAACTCCAGCTCGTCGAGCCTGAAATCGTCGGAACTCGGGTCGCGCAGCACAAGATACGGATCGTGGGCCGTCCCCAGAAACCCCGCGTGCTGGCCGGGACTGGGGGCCGGGCCGTTCCGCAATGTGAAAGGGAGCGAAACGGCCGAGGGCAACGCGGCGGGCTTCTCGATCAGGCGCGAGACGATGGCACCCACGTGTGGATAGTCTTCGCGGCTGGCGAACGTCTTGTTCGAGACGGCCAGCGACTCGCCCACCTCGCGACCGGAGAGCGCCGCGTAGATGGCCGGGTTGTGGCACAGCATGCGGTGATGCACCGACCGCACGACGCAGACCTTATCCATCTGGCGGGCCATGCGCGGCAGAAGCTCGCAGACCGGCATGCCGGGGACATTGGAATCGATCGGCCGAAACTCGCCGCGGATCGTGATGTCGGCATCCGGCTTCATGTCGAACGTGTCGATCTGGCTGACGCCTCCCGCCTGGAACAGGAAGAGGCACGACTTGATGCGCGCCTTCCGAGACGCCGCCGCCGCGCGCCCGGCCAGCACGTTCATCAGCCCGCCCGATAGCAGAGAGACTCCGCCCCATTTCAGCACGTCGCGGCGCGAGGCGCGGGGCGTCGTGCTGTACTTTTGCCCGGAGTTGCCGTCGTCACGTGGCACTGTGGTCCCCCCTGTTCATGCCCCTGATGATACACGGCCAGAACAGGATGGGCACGCGTCTGGAAGGCAGACTGCGGCGTGATCAACGTCCCTCCCAAGATTGACAGAGCTTCGCTGTGGTCCCGACAATCGTTTTCGGGTGTTCTACGACGTCGATTCAGCGGCGAAGGTGGTGTATGTGTTGGCGATCGGCGTAAGGCGGGGGACTTGAGACAGCTCAAATCGAGCTCACGCCGGCCCGTGCGGGCGGCTAGTCGCCGCAGCAGGGGCACAGTTCGGGAACGAACACTGTCAGCGTCGCCGAGTACTGCGTTCCCTCGTAGTCCTTGCCTGTTTCGTCGTCGGCCTTGTGGTGCACGACGACCAGGTAGTAATTGCCCGTCGAGGAAATGAACTGGGCCTGGCCCTTTGAATCGGTCTTCCGCTCGTAGCGCTCGTCGAATCCTTCCGAGAGGGTCTCGCCTCGCGGAATGAAGGACACGCAGGCCTCGGCCAGCGGTTTCCCCTTGAGCAGCACGCGAACGCCGATCGGCTTGCCCGGGCCCATGGGCGTCACCGGGTTCGTCGTCGGCACCAGTTCCAGCGGATGGCCCAGCACACGGTCGTATCCGGGGTTTTCCAGCGGCACCTTGTCGAGCGACTTGCTGACGACGAAAAACGTCTTGCCGCTCTTGAGCGACCGCACGGGCTTGCCATGATTGACGACCCGGTCGGAAGCATGTTCGACCAGGTACAATCCTGCAGTCGTCGCCGCAAATTTTTCAGTCCAGAAACCTTCCTTGGGCGTGTAGCCGGCGTCGGTGAGCTCGTCACGCAGGTCGTACACGTGATTGCCCGGATCGCGGACCTTGAGGGTGCAGCCGTCGAGCGCGACCTTGCTCGCCAGTTTGAAGTCGCGGTGATCGTTGCCGTGATTGCCGAGCATCAGGTCGACGTGCACGGCGTCTCCCACGCGGATCACGTTCGTGTTGGTCTGCACCCAGGTGTCGTGCGCGACGGCAAAATCCGCCAGTGTCACCGTGACGGCCACAGACAGGAAAATCTTGTACATGGAGCAAATCCTTGTTTGTTGCAGGATGACGATTGTTTTTATTGAGACGCCACTTCGATTTCGAGATCGGTGTCGTCGGCTGCCCACGAAACTTTGAGTGGTGTGGTCTCGGCCCGGGCGAACTCCTGCGAAAACTGTACTGGGGCGCCCGCCGATTCGAGGGTGATCCGATACTCGCCGGGGGAAAGCCACAGCGCCCCCCGCGCTCCATTCGTCACCAGTTCAAAGGCGCCGTCGATGTCTGTGACGGCAAATCCCACGGGGCGGGTCGAATTCCCGTCGACCTGGTGCACCGTCACCTGCACGTCGCTCAAGAGCGCGCCGGCGACGCGCAGCTCTCCCTGCGTTCCGCCGACGACGGGCTTCACGCCGCCGCAGCCGGAAAGCGCGGCCAACAGGCCTGTCAGCACGACAATTCGAGTGATGCTGGTCACGTTCACGTTCCTCCTGATCTCAGAATGAGCCAACCGCTTCGCCGCCGTTGCGACTGTGCAGGGCCCGATGAATTCCCGTATCGATGCTGTTATTGAGGTAGTGCACGGTGCCGTCTCCCATCAGCACATTGGCTCCGCCGGTGTGCCAGCTTCGCGGGCCGAAAAATCCGGTGAAATGCGTGACGACGTCGGGAATACGGCTGTTCGGCGGGTTGTATCCGTTGGTGAGCGTGCTGAGCGCGCCCGAGTGGGCCCAAGAGATTCCTCGCCCGCGCAGCGCAGCGCTCGTCGCCCCGCGCCAGTTCGTCATCGTCGGCCAGACGGCCGAGAGGTCGGGATTGGCAATCATTCCCGCCGCATTGGCGAACGACGACCACGGGCCGCCGGTGGGTGCAAGGCCCTGCACCGCCTGCAAGGCCGAGTTGACCCCGGTCGAGCCGTTCAGCGTGTACTGGTATGGGAACGGCGGCAGCGTTCCTGCCGGTAACGTCATATCGGCGCCGGAACTGCGGATCGATTCGCTCATGAACACGGTGTTCGAAGCGCCGTCGGGAATGTCTGCGAAACGAATCTTCGAGTTCTCGTAGACGATCCCGTCGGTGCGCCACCTGAGGTCGTAATTCGTGTTCGTGCCGCTGCCGTAGCTGATCATGTAATTGTTGCCGGCGTAAACAATGTTGCCCGCTCC
>JACQFH010000060.1 GCA_016200145.1 Planctomycetia bacterium
AAGCTGCATTCCAGGGAGGCAACGCGGTTTGTCAATTCACAGGTGAATGGCATAACCCGGCTCGGGATCGGGCCTGATCCTCGGTGGCTCGAGTACTACGAGAACCGCACGCCAGTCGCATTTCCCGTAGACACTCCGGAGTCAACTGGCGAATCCGGAGACCATGCTGTGGCGCTCTCGGAACAGGATGTGCAGGAAGACGCCGGAGGGGCTTGGAATCCCTCGTTAAATCTGCTCGGTGATTTTCACAGTGAGGAGCAGTTCAAGTTTGCCAATCCGTCGACTTACGGTCACGTGAAAGACCGCGACCATGTCGCCGGGTTTGTCTCGCACGGATTTTCCAAACTGCCGGTACTCAAGCACCCACAGAACGACTGGATTAAGGTTCAGGGCAAGTCGAAATCGGTGGAATCGCATCCTGCAGCGTGGAAAATCGTGCGACTGGAACTGGTCAGCCTGCTGAAATTCGACGAACCGGCCGTCTACGTCTCGGATCATTTGCCGCAAATGAGCGAACTCGCCGATGCCAAAACCCGCCCGCTGACTCCGTTCGAAGAGCAGGCCCTCGAATCCCTGCAGGCGGGAGAATACCTCGTCGCCGCGGCCGACACGAACCATATCCGCATGCTCGGCTCGCTGAGGGCGTCGAAGCAATGTCTGGAATGTCACGCCGGCCGGCGAGGCACACTGCTGGGCGCTTTCTCTTACCGCCTGCGCCGAGACCCGCCGCTCTCTGTTACGACGTCCGGCAAGAAACCGGCGACGTAATCACAATTGGACGCATGAAAATCGACCAATTCTCACGTGAATGCGTTTCATTACATCGTTTAACCGCGACCCGCAGGACATTCCTGAAAGTCGGCGCACGCCGACTTTGCCAGGAATGCCCGGAGGGGAGCGCGTTATCGAACGTCTCTGATCGCTGATGCAAGTGATCCTGCTCCGCACGAATCCATGGGTCGCCGTATGGCCTGCGATACGCGCTCCGACCACCGCTATCCGCGGCGGTGCCCGGGTCGCGGTTAAACGATCTGTCGGCTCTCGGGGGGTCGGATGGACGGGGATGTCAGCGCAAAAAACGCCCCCCCCTCGATCCACCCGTGAACGGGGGGAGGGATGTTACCGCAGAAAGCGGCCGCCGTTGATGTCGAGGAGCGCGCCGTTGACGAAGCGGGATTCGTCGCTCACGAGAAACAGCACGGCCGAGGCGACCTCGTCGGCGGTGCCGTTGCGGCCGAGCGGCGTTTCCTGCCGGTATTGCTGCATGCGCTCGGGGGTCGAATAGACTTCGTGGTGCCGCGTCTCGATCACGCCTGGCATGATCGAATTCGTCCGCACCTGCGGCGCGAGCTCTTTTGCCAGGGTGCGCGTCATCACTTCGACGCCGGCCTTGGCGATTGCGTACGGGCCGGCCCCGTTCGCGCCGCCAGTCTGGATCGACAGCGTGAGATTGTTGACGATGGCGCCATTCCCCGAGGCGCGCAGGTGCGGAATGGCGCGCTGCGTGATGACGAACGCACTCGTCAGGTTGGTCGCCAGCACTTCCTGCCACAATTCAAGCGAGCAGTCTTCCAAGCGCGAACGACGCACGGGCGAGCCGGCGTTGTTCACGAGGATGTCGAGCCGTCCCGTCTGGCGAACCAGTTCATCCACGATCTGCCGCGCCGGCTCCGGCTGCGAGAGGTCACCGGGCAGCAGGACCGCCTGACCGCCGGCGCGCCGCAGGGCTGCGACGACGTCTTCCGCCTCGGCCCGGCTGCGATGGCAGTGAACGCCCACCGTCGCCCCGGCCTGCGACAGTTTCTCGGCAACCGCCCGCCCGATTCCCACCCCCGCGCCGGTGATCAGCGCGACTCGACCGTGCAACATGTCATCTCTCCCCGGCATGATACTCCCTTGACGAACTGTCGAATGGTCCCATAATGAATCATCCCCCCGCAAATGTGCAGGCTCCGACTGCGGAGTTCCGGCCGTTTCGGGCGTGAAAGGCTGTCTCCGAGTGCAATGGGGACTTGTGAACCAGGTCAGGTCTTAACCGAAGCAGCCTTAAGCAACCGTCTCCCATGTGCATGAGGAGACAGCCTTTCGCGCCCGATTTGCCGTGCCGTGTGCTGCCGTAGGACGGCCTTCCAGGCCGTCCGGCAATCGACAAACGGACGGCCTGAAAGGCCATCCTCCCCCGAACTCTGGCGAGTTCGGCTCCATTTTACAGGCGCTCGCGGGCCCAGGTCAGGCACTGCCGGACGTTGGCGTCTTCGTAGGCGAGCTGTTCGGCACTTCCCTTGTCTGCAATCTGCGGGAGCGCCTGCTTCGCCGCGTTCCGGCGGACCAGTTCCAGCGTCGCCGCCAGGTGCCGCGCGGGGAGATCGGCAAACGTCGTCCAGTAGCCCGGCGACAGGCACGGGACGCGCAACGGGTCGCGGGTGATCATTTCGAGATTTAACCTGATCTCACGCCGCTGGTCGGCGAGCAGCTTGACGATCCGAGCCAGATCGAGAAAGCCGGTCCCCAGAGGCACTTCCGACAGCAGAAACCCCTGCGGGTACTCGGCGACCGCCATGTCTTTGAAGTGCGTGGTGAACGTCAGCGGCGCCAGCGCCTCGACGACTTCGTGCGGCTCTTCCAGCAATGCGATGCTGTTGCCCGTGTCGAGGCATACGCCAATCTGAGGGCTGTCTGCCCGGCGGATGATCTTAAGGAGGTCGTCCGCCCTCCAGTCTTTGTGGTTCTCGACCGCCAAGCGCACGTCGTGCCGCTCGGCGATCGGTTTGGCCAACCGCAATCGCGAGTCGCACTCTTCTGAAAACGCGCGGAACGCGTCGAGCGAATTGAACGTTTCGTAACGCCGCGAATCGAGCAGCACCGTGCGCACGACCTTCGCGCCGCAGTCGCGAGCCGTGCGCAATTCGTCGCTGAAGCGGTCGATATCGGCTGCCGCGCGCGGCAGCCGGACGATCCCCTCGAGGTACATTCCCGATGCACGCAGCGCGCCGCGGATTTTTTCCACGTAGGCATCGTCTCGCGCGCCGAGGGAAGTTTGTACCCCGGCCGCTCCCAGCGTGCGGCAGTATTCGAGGAACACGAGCGGATCGCCGAACTGGCTGGCCTTGTCTTTGCCCCGCAGGCCGTAGGAATGGATGACGATTCCCAGTCGCCGGCCCGGTTTGCCGGCTTCATAGGCAGCAAAGGTCGTCGGCCGACCGCCGGCCAGAAACGGCAGACACCCGGCGAATCCCAGCAGCAAGTCTCTGCGCGTCAGCGTGATCATGCTTTCACCCAATCCCCAGGGCTCGCAGTTCTCGGTCCCACGGCGCGCGGTACGGGCGAACGAGCTGGCGGTTCGCCTCGGCGTCGTCCGGAATTTCCTCGCGGGCGGAATCCCACTTCAGTTTGCGCCCCAGACGCAACGAGAGATTGGCCAGGTGGCACGCGGTCGCTACGCGGTGACCGCTTTCCAGATCAGAGACAGGCTGCTGCCGCGATTTCACGCAATCGAGAAAATTGCGGACGTGTTCTTTAAGCTGCTGGCGGGCGTTGCCCGTTTTGTCTTCGATGGCGTCGGCCCAGTATTCGCGCGGCCCGTCATCGGGGACGCGCTGCGGCCCGCCAACCGGATGGGCGTCGGTGAACTGCGGCACCGTGTTGACGGGAATGACCTTGCGATCGGGTGTGAGCACGAGGCTGCTGCGCGTCAGAGCGAGCCTGCCCCGGGGGCCGAAGAATTCGAGCGGAATCGACTCGGTCGACGAGCCACACGCCCCGCGATGCGACCACGTCGCGATAAAGCCGGGATACTCGAACATGACTTCCTGGGTGTCGGGGGTCTCACCGTTGTCCTGCAGGCTGAACCGGCCGCCTGAGCTCGACACGGCCGTTGGCCCGTCGACCCCCAGCGCCCAGTGCACGATGTCGAGCGCGTGCGCACCGAGGTTCGTCATCTGTCCGCCGGAATAGTCCCAGAACCAGCGAAAATGATAGATGGCGCGGTTGGGGTTATACGGATGAAGGGGCGCCGGTCCCTGCCACGTGTCCCAATCGAGGTCCACAGGGGGTGGCGAATCAGCGGGGCGGCCGTACCCCGGCATGATGTTGCGCGCGGCGGACATGCGAACTGAGCTGATCTTTCCCAGCGCGCCTTCTTCGAGCAGCCGGCGCGCGCGGGCGTAGTGCGCGCCCGATCGCTGCTGCGTGCCAACCGTCACGACGCGTTGGTGCCGCTTCGCGACGTCGACCATCCACCGCCCCTCGCGGACAAACAGCGTCAGTGGCTTTTCGACGTAGACGTCTTTCCCGGCCGCGCAGGCCAGCATGGTTTGCAATGCGTGCCAGTGATCGGGAGTGGAAATGACGACCGCATCGACCCGATTGTCGTCGAGCAATGATCGAAAGTCGCGATAAGCGCGGGCCGTGCCCCCCAGCATCTGGCGGCCCTCTTCCATTCGGCCGGCATGCGCCTCGGCGACGGCGACGCAATCGGCGTCGGACTGCTCCTGAAAGTCGAGCACGTGCCGTTTGCCGATCAGCCCGTATCCGATGAATCCGACGCCGATGCGGTCGTTCGCCCCCAGCACGCGATTCCAGCTCGCCGCCGAAATTGTGGCAGCCACGCCCCCCTGGATGAACGTGCGTCGGTCAACATGCAGCGGCATGGAATGCAAATCGTTTGAATTCAGGAATGAACACACGGATGGCGTGGCAATCCCACGGATAGGGAAGTCGCGACGCCCTGGAATATCCACAGATTGCGCAGATTTTCACAGATTGAAACAGGCCCTGCATCAGGATCATCTGCGGAAATCCGGGAAATCTGTGGATCGTATTTTCGTAAAGCCGATTGCGCGTCACTCGCGCATTTCGTGGTTCTGCACTCTTCATCCGTGGGATTGCCATGCCATCCGTGGGTATTCTGAATTCTATGCAAACCAATGAGTTGCGGAATGTCGTCGCCGATTTCTTTGTGCCGGCCGCAAACTGGGCTCGCAGACTGCGCACTTTCAGCGACGATCCTCCCGATTCTCGTAGGTGATCTTGCGTTCAATCTTGTCGTGCGGCTGGCCGTCGACTTCGGCATACGGGTCGATGAAAAAATTCAGCCGCTCCCCCTGCTGGGCCGGGTTGAGCCGGAGATCGCGGCCGACCGAGAAGTCGATGCGGTTCTCGTCGTGCGAACCGAAGAAATACTCGCGCTGCTCGGGGTGTTTCTGCGCTTCGGAACAATCGACCGGAATCCATCCATAGTCGGCGACATGGCAATCGGCCCAGCAGTGATAGCCGGCGATTTCTCCTGCAGGCTTGTCGATCGGCAGAGACACGCCGATCTCGAATCGGGCGGGAATGCCCCGCGCCCGGCACAGACCGATGAACACCGCGTGAAAGTCGGTGCAGTTGCCGCGTTTGGCGTCGCAGGCGTAGGCAATGTCGCCGCGGCCCCATCCGGTCCCCGTTTTGTCGTACGACAAAGTTGAAACCGTGTGATCGTAGATGGCGCGGATCTGGTCGAGGCGCGAAGACTGGTTGCGGGTCACCGACAGCGCCAATTCGAAAACTTTGCCGTCGATCGGCACCAGACGGTCGCGGGCCAGCCAGCGACTTTCCGGTTTCTCGGTTGATGGCTTGGGAAGCGGGCTCCTGAAGACTGCCGCCGCATTGCGCCGCTCGCGCCGGACCACGTCGAATTGCAGCTCGACGCGCACCGGCGACTGTCCAGGATTGCTCACCGCCAGTGACAGCACCTGATTTCCGTACTCCTCTTCGCGGCTCACCGACGCCGGCACGTCGGAATGTACCGTGATGTTCGACACCTGCTGCGATTCGTCGCTGGGGGGGAACGGGAGCCAGAGGCGGACTTCCTTTGCATCCCGAGGCACATCGCGGACTTCCGCGGCGTACGTCAAATGCACGCGCCGCGTCTTGAGTGACGATTCGTCGGCCTGAGCGCAGCGCATCGGCGCCAGGGCCAGCAACAATCCGCAACAGACAACGGCCAGGCGAGTCACGGTGCAGTCCTTGGCGGCGGGGAATCGGAATGTCTGTTGCCTGCCTTGCGGGTCATGACGTATTTCGCGAACGACCACAGCCCGGCGAATTTGTAACCGGGATCGATGTAATGCTCGATGACGTAGAACACGAAATAATAAGCGCGCGCAAAGGCCCAGATGGCCAC
>JACQFH010000728.1 GCA_016200145.1 Planctomycetia bacterium
CTTCCAGGTGTACGGATTTGAACGTAACTTTCCAGCGGCAGCTCGCATTCCCAGGTTTCACCGAATTTCAGCGGACAATCGTTGGATATGCCGCCGGCAGTTCCGGACCAGCGAGGACGCTCCGGCAACAGTTTCCCCTCCGAGTCCCAGACATGAATGCGCCAACGTTCGTGGCGCCCGGAACGATAATCCCCTCCGTGGGTGAACCCGAACGACCGTTGTTGGACATCGACGTTTTTCAATGTCACTTCGAAAACCGGCGATTCCCGCGTTCCGCCCTTGAGCTCGCCTGCGCGATCGACAATGACTGCTAGCGGGTCCGGCTGCTTCTTGAGCCTGCGAATTGCCGTGAGGAGCTCCAGGTTGTTTTCAAGCGACGACGCAGTCCGTTCCAGAGCGCTTAGCTCGTCGCTGTCTTTCGGTAAAATAGCAATTTGCTTGCGACGATTCTCGAGTTGCCGATCTTGATCAACAAGGCGTCGCGACAATTGTAATTCTGCCGATTTGCCCCCACGCCGAATCATTTCACCGAGAATCGACCCGTAGGGGACGCAGCGGTCGTAGTCCTTGTCCCAATGAGTGCGCGGTGCAGAATCCAATCTGCGGTCGAGCTCCTCGATGGGGAAGGTGCTTAAGTCAGCGTCTCGCGGTAGACGATCGGTGCTCTGCGCAGTTTGCAACGTGGTGAGCAAGACAGAGACGGCGATACCTACGATGCACATTCGCTCCCGGAAGAACTCGCGATTTCCGAGCATGTTCCGTTCCTCTAGGACACTGCCGCGGCCGATAATTGACAGAATTTCGGCATGTTGCGCCAACTCAATGTTACTTCAGCACGGACGTCGCTGCGATCCCAATTCTCGGGACGATTTTACAATGGCGGTTTGCTGCCTGAAGGCAGTACTGCGAGCGGGCGCGACTACGAGCGGAGAGTCCCGTTGTTGGCGACGGGTTGGGAGCGGAAAACGGCCAGCGAGCAGGCGCGGAGGGGGTAGATCTTGCTGCGACGCCAGGCCTTCCGCACCTCCCACTCGGGCAGATACGTGTCGAAGATTAGCCGCCAGTAGCGCTTGTTGTCGATCTTCGGCAGCGTGAACGGGATGTCGTAGGCATGATCGCCGTTAAACAGGACCAGCAGCGTATCCCCCGAAATCGTCGCGCCGTATTCATCGATGTCGATGTTCTCGCCGCTCAGCAGCATCCCCAGGCACCGGGCATAGCCGGTGTTCCAGGCTTCGGGAGACATCTCGCGACCCGAGGGTTCGAACCACATGACATCTTTGATGGCTTCCCCGTGGATCGCTCGGCCGTGGAAAAAGCGTCGCTGTTGCAGGGCGGGCTGGCCTCGCCAGAACTGCACGACCCGCGCGGTGAATTCGAGAAGCGACTCGGATTCCGCGGTGAGGTTCCAGTTGAGCCAGCTTAAGTCACTGTCCTGGCAGTAGGCGTTGTTGTTGCCGCGCTGCGTCTGGCCGATTTCATCCCCCGCGAGCAGCATGGGAATTCCGTGTGAGAGCATCAGTGTGGCGATGAAGTTCCGCTTCTTGCGCTCGCGCAAGGCTTGAATATTCGGGTCGTCGGTCGGTCCCTCGGCCCCGCAGTTCCAACTGATGTTATCGTTGGCGCCGTCTTTATTCCCCTCGCCGTTGGCGTCGTTGTGTTTGCCGTCGTACGACACGAGGTCGTTCAGCGTGAAACCGTCGTGGCAGGTGACGAAATTGATGCTGGCGTGCGGTTTGCGGCTGCTCCAGGCATACAGGTCGCTGCTGCCGCAGATGCGGGTGGCGAATTCCGAGATGATCCCCCCGTCCCCTTTCCAGAAGTGGCGGACGCAATCGCGGTATTTTCCGTTCCATTCCGACCAGCCGACAGGAAAGTTGCCGACTTGGTATCCCCCTTCGCCCAGGTCCCACGGCTCGGCGATCAGCTTGACCTGCGACAGAACGGGGTCCTGGTGCACGATGTCGAAGAATGCGCCGAGCTTGTCGACCTCGTGCAGTTCGCGGGCCAGCGTGCTCGCCAGATCGAACCGGAACCCGTCCACGCGCATGTCGAGCACCCAGTACCGCAGGCTGTCCATGATGAGCTGCAGGACGCGGGGATTGAGCATGTTCAGCGTGTTGCCGCAGCCGGTGAAGTCGGTGTAGTGCCGTTTGTTTTTGGGAGAGAGGCGGTAATAGGCGGCGTTGTCGATTCCGCGGAACGACAGCGTCGGCCCCATGTGGTTGCCTTCGGCGGTGTGGTTGTAAACGACGTCGAGAATCACTTCGAGGCCGGCCGCGTGCAGATCGCGGACCATCGTCTTGAACTCGCGCAGCGCGTCGCCGTACCGGTCTCGGGACGTGAAGCGGATGTCCGGAGCGAAGAACGCCAGCGTGTTGTAGCCCCAGTAGTTCGACAGTCCCAGATTGACCAGATGCCGGTCGTCGAAATGGTGGTGGACCGGCAGCAGCTCGACGGCGGTAATGCCCAGTCGCTTGAAATGTCGAATGGCCGGCTCTGAACCGATGGCGGCGAAGCTGCCGCGCAGCGCTTCTGGGATTTCGGGGTGAAGCTGGCTGAAACCCTTGACGTGCAGCTCGTAGATGACGGTTTTGTGGGATGGCGTGTTGGGACGGCGGTCGTCGCCCCAGGTGAACGCCGGATCGACGACCGCCGCCAGCGGCGCGGCGGCGGCATTGTCGCGCGTGTCGAATGACGCATCGTGCTTCGCATCGCCGATCACGTAGCCGAACATTTCGTCGCCCCAGCGCGTGGGCCGCACGACCGCTTTGGCGTAGGGATCGAGGAGCACCTTGTGGGGATTAAAGCGATGCCCCTTTTCAGGCTCATACTTTCCGTACACGCGAAATCCGTAGATGTGTCCCGGTCGCAGATCGGGAAAATACCCGTGCCATACGAGATCGGTCTGCTCGGGGAGCGCGATGCGTTCGGATTCGCGTGTGGCGTCGGCGGA
>JACQFH010000729.1 GCA_016200145.1 Planctomycetia bacterium
ACGCTCTTGAGAGCGTTCAACACATCGGACTCTTCTATGCCGTGCATTTCGAGCAGGCGTTTGGCCTGATCGTCAACCTGCGAGAGCGCAATCAGAAGGTGCTCGGTTGATACGAACTGGTCTTTCATTTTCTGGGCGGCGTTCTGAGACGCCTCCAGAACCTTTTGCGCTGCCGAATTCAGGCCGACGTCGCCCCCCGCGCCTGTGACCTTCGGAAGCCTGCGAAGCTCGCCCTCAAGTATCGATTCGAATTGCTTGACGTTGGCCCCGATCTTCTGCAAGAGGGGCCTGACGAGCCCTTGTTCTTCCTGAACGAGGGCCGCCAGGACATGGAGCGGCGTAATCTGCTGATTGCCGAGGTCCTGGGCCAGACCGTGGGCGCGCTGCACAGCCTCTTGTGCCTTAACGGTCAGTTTGTCGAATCGAAATGCCATGACTTGGCTCACAATCTTCTGTGGACGGGGCAATCTACGGACCGCGAGCCAGTGACCCGTCGCGGCCGAATCATCTCAACCCGGAATGACGCAGAGCGCTTGGCGCCGGCCCGCTATTCCTTCTTTTCGAACTCTGCGTCGATGACTTCCTCCTGCGAGCCGGCCTGCTTGCCGTCGGCCGAGGGTGCAGCGCCAGCAGTCGGAGGCGGCTGATTCGCGCGGTCGTACATCTGCTTCGACATGGCGTGCGTGGCCTGTTCCAGCTCTTCAATCGCCTGCTGGATCGCCGCCGCGTCGTCCCCGTCCGCCTTCGATTTGACCTTCGCCGTCGCCGCCTCGATCGCCGACTTCGAACCGGCATCGAGCTTATCGGCGTGCTCTTTGAGCAGCTTCTCGGTCTGGTGGATCAGGCCGTGCGCGTGGTTGCGGGCCTCGGCCAGCTTGCGTTTCTTCTGGTCTTCGTCGGCGTTGAGCTCGGCGTCCTTCTTCATCTTCTCGATTTCGGACTCCGACAGGCCACTCGACTGTTCAATCTTGACCGTCTGTTCCTTGCCGGTCCCCAGGTCCTTGGCCGACACGTTCAGAATGCCGTTCACATCGATGCTGAACGTGACCTGAATCTGCGGCATTCCACGCGGCGCCGGAGGGATGCCGTCGAGGTTGAACTGTCCCAAAACCCGGTTGTCGCCGGCCATCTTGCGTTCGCCCTGGAACACTTTGACGGTCACGGCCGTCTGGTTATCAGCAGCCGTGCTGAATGTCTCTTTTTTCTCGGTCGGAATCGTCGTGTTGCGTTCGACGAGCACGGTCATCACGCCGCCCTCGGTTTCGATGCCCAGTGAGAGCGGAGTGACGTCGAGAAGGACCACGTCTTTGACGTCCCCGGCGATGATCGCGCCCTGAATTGCAGCGCCGATGGCGACCACCTCATCGGGGTTGACCCCCTTATGAGGCTCCTTATCGAACATCTTGCGGACCAGTTCCTGCACTTTGGGCACGCGGGTCGATCCGCCGACCAGCACGACTTCGTCGATCTGGCCCGGCTTGAGCTTGGCGTCGGCCAGGGCCTTGGTCACAGGCTCGCGGCAACGTTCGATCAATGGGTCGACCAGACGTTCGAATTCGGCGCGGGTGATCGACATCTGCAGGTGCTTGGCGCCGGACGCGTCGGCCGTGATGAACGGCAGATTGATGTCGGTCGTTTGCGACGACGACAGTTCTTTTTTCCCTTTCTCGGCGGCCTCGCGAAGCCGCTGCAAGGCCATGGGGTCTTTGCGCAGATCGATACTGTTCTCTTTTTTGAACTTGTCGGCGATGAAGTTGATGAGCTCTTCGTCGAAGTCGTCGCCTCCCAGGTGTGTATCGCCGTTGGTGCTGAGGACTTCGACGACGTCGTCGCCCACTTCGAGCACAGACACGTCAAACGTTCCTCCGCCCAGGTCGAACACGACGATCTTTTCTTCCTTCTTTTTCTGCAGCCCGTAGGCGAGCGCCGCGGCCGTCGGCTCGTTGATAATTCGCTCGACTTCGAGGCCGGCGATCTGGCCGGCGTCTTTGGTGGCCTGGCGCTGGGCGTCGTTGAAGTACGCCGGGACGGTGATTACGGCCTTATTGACTTTGTGACCGAGATAACTTTCAGCCGATTCCTTCAATTTGCGCAGAACATGCGCAGAGATCTCGGGCGGAGTGAATTGCTTGTCGCCAGCCTTCACTTTGACGTATTCATTCGCCCCCCCTACGACTTCGTAGGGAACAATCTTTTCTTCCGAAGCCACTTCGCTGTGCCGGCGGCCCATAAAGCGCTTGATGGAGTAGATCGTGCGTTTTGGGTTGGTGACCGCCTGCCGTTTGGCCGGGTCGCCGACCACGATCTCTCCCTTGTCGGTGAATGCCACAACGCTCGGCGTCAACCGGTTGCCTTCGAGATTCGGGATGACCTTGACCTCGCCCCCTTCCATGATGGCGACGACCGAATTGGTCGTACCGAGGTCGATGCCGACGATTTTCTCGCCACGTCCTGCCATGATGATCGCTCCTGTCTTACTTGAATCTGACCGTGTGATCTGTTCTGTGAATACCGGTCTGCTTCGAAAGGAAGCCCTCCGGTGATGCTTGGACAAACGACAGCCCGCTGCTCAATCTATTCGTGCATTTGGCAAAGCGCATGCCGCTGGAGACGTTGAACGTGCGATTTTCATAAACTCTATAAATCGTTCAGGTTACGGAAATCGCGCTGGCACGATGGCGTGGCCAATCGAGCTTGCGGTGCCAATTTGGCAAGTGAAACTCATCGCCCCGGAAACAGGCGTGCTGCCAAAATGGCTTCCGAACGTCGAATGATCACCGGACCCTTTCATTTCTCGCTAGATTTCAGGGTTTGCGGTATTCCGGCTGCTTGACACTCGAATTGGCGATCAGTACAAAAGCCAACCTGAATTGACTTTATGGAGGCAAGGGAATGCCATTGCGACGGTCGAATCCTTGCCTGAAAGGCACGAATGGCCAAGAAAGACCCGAAACGCGGCAAATCATCGTCCGCCCGGTCGGCTAAGCCCAAGTCGCATGCCTCCCACGGTTCAGGAACACGTGAGTCTTCGGCCGGCGGCGACGGCGAAATTCGCCGCCTCGACCGCGAGATCCTCAAACTGATCAATCGACGCGCTCAAATCACGATCAAGCAGATCGAGTCACAATCCAGCCCTCACAAGGCGCTGTTTTCGCCCGTCATTGACGAATCCTTAACGGAACTGATCCAGAAGGGGAATTCCGGCCCGCTCGGCGAGCCAGCCGTGCGAGGCGTGTACCGAGAAATGATTACGGGTGCCCGCAGCCTCGTCAAGACGCTGCGAATCGCGTATCTCGGTCCTGCGTACAGCTTCACGCACCTGGCGGCATTGGAACGGTTCGGATCGTCGGCGTCGCTGATGCCGGTCAATAACATCGCGGCGGTTTTCGAAGAGGTCAACCGGGGCCATGCCGATTACGGAATCGCGCCGATCGAAAACAGCACCGACGGCCGCGTGGTCGACACGCTCGACATGTTCACTCGGTTGCCCCTGAAGATCTGCGGTGAAGTGCAGTTGTCGATCCATCACAATCTGCTGGCTCGCTGCCAGCGTGGCGATATCGTCGAAGTGTACAGCAAGCCGCAGGCCCTGTCTCAATGCCGCGAATGGCTCAGCCGCAATATGCCGCAGGCGCGGCTGATTGAAGTCACGAGCACGTCGACCGCCGCGCAACTGGCCCGAGATAAGTTCGGCGCCGCCGCTGTCGCCAGCCGCCAGGCCGCTGTGCAATACGAACTGCAGATTATCGTCGCCGACATCGAAGACAACAAGAACAACATCACAAGGTTTGCCGTCATCGGCGATGAAGCCACGAAGCCAACCGGCGACGATAAGACGGCGGTGCTGCTGCAGATTCCTCACAAGCCCGGCACACTGGCCGACGCGCTGCTGTCAATCAAGAAGAACAGCATCAATCTGACATGGATCGAGTCATTCCCGCTCAAGGGGCCCGAGGTCGGATACTTGTTCTTCCTGGAATTCGAAGGGCATGCAGGCGACGCGAAAACGAAGCGCATGCTCGAAGAACTGGAACGAAAAGCGGTGCGTCTGGAGCTGCTCGGGTCGTACCCACGGAGCGAACCGGTCGAATGATTATCGTCGTCAAGCCGAATTCGACGCAGGAGCAGATCGACCACATCGTCGCCCACATCCACGGAATGGGGCTGCGGACTGACGTCAGCCGGGGCATCAAGCGGACGATCATCGGGGTCATCGGCGAAGAAGACGCGGTGCGGAATGCGCCGCTGGCGGCCATCCCCGGGGTCGAAGAAGTCGTTCCGATCCTGAAGCCCTATAAACTGGCGAGCCGTGAATACCAGGCTGAGGATTCAGCGATCGACGTGGGATTCGGCGTCAAAGTCGGAGGGGGCTCGCTGGGGATGATCGCCGGCCCGTGCGCCATCGAGGGACGCGAGATTCTGCTGGAAATCGCCAAGCACGTAAAGGCCGCCGGCGCCAACATCCTGCGGGGAGGCGCCTACAAGCCGCGGACCAGTCCGTACAGCTTTCAGGGTTTGGGAGAAGAGGGGCTCAAGATCCTGCGCGAGGTGGGCGACGAGCTGCAGATGCCCGTGGTGACCGAGGTGATGGATCCGCGGCAGGTCGAGCTGGTCGACAGGTACACCGACATCTTCCAGATCGGCGCCCGCAACATGCAGAATTTTAATCTGCTCAACGAAGTCGGGCAGACGAAGCGGGCCGTGCTGCTGAAGCGCGGCATGAGTGCCACCGTTGCCGACCTGCTGATGTCGGCTGAGTACATCCTGGCAGGGGGGAATAAGCGCGTCATTCTTTGCGAGCGCGGCATTAAGAGCTTCGATTCTTCGACGCGCAATCTGCTCGACCTGTCGATCGTTCCCAATGCCAAGGGGCTAAGCCACTTGCCGATCATCGTCGACCCCAGTCATGCCACGGGGCGACCCGACCTGATCCCGGCGATGGCGCTGGCGGCGGTGGCGGCCGGCGCCGACGGCGTCCATATTGAAGTTCACAGTTGCCCAGAGAAGGCGATGAGCGACGGTCCCCAGGCGCTTCTGCCGGGTCAGTACGCCGCGGTCATGGGGCAGATGCGGCAGATCGCGGGCCTGCTCAATCGAAATATTCCGGCGCCGCACGGGAGCACTCAAAGCGGCCGTCAGTGAGAGTTCGTCTGGCGGGACTGCCCGTTATCAATCGGTGCCTGACGGGCGTGGTGCTGCGAATCGAGCAGGTCCTGCCACGTCACACCCTGCTGCCGGTGCAGCAGTGATCAATTGAGGAAGTAGCCATGCGACGCAAGTTTGTTGCAGGAAACTGGAAGATGAATACACTGTCGCGGTCGGCGGTGGAACTCGCCAGCGCGCTGGCAAAGGCCGTGCCTGCCCGACTCCCCGCCGTGGACGTGGCCGTTTGCCCGCCTTTTCCGTATCTTTCGGCCGTCGGCGCGGCGATTACGGGGAGCGGCGTGGTGTTGGGCGCGCAAAACGTCTGGCATGAAAAACCTGGAGCCTTCACGGGGGAAGTCGCCGTCGAAATGCTGCTCGACGTGGGGTGCCGCTGGGTGATTCTGGGGCACAGCGAGCGCAGGCAGGTCCTTAAGGAAACCGACGAGTTGATCAGCAGGAAGGTCTTGGCATCTCTGGCGAACGGCTTGCCTGTCATTCTGTGTGTCGGAGAAACGCTTGATCAGCGGAAGGCGGGGCAGACCGAAAGCGTTCTTGACGGGCAGATGCAGGGTTCACTTGCCGGAGTTGACGTGCAGGGGATCGGACAGGTCGTTGTCGCGTACGAGCCAGTCTGGGCCATCGGCACGGGCATGACCGCCAGCACGGAGCAGGCGGAATCAGCCCATTTGCATCTACGCAGGTGGCTCGAAATTCGCTACAATCCGGGCGTCGCGGCTGCGACCCGCATCCTCTACGGGGGGAGCGTGAAGGCGCAGAACGCACAGTCCCTGCTGGAACAGCCCGACGTCGACGGCGCTTTGGTGGGCGGGGCGAGTTTGAAAGTCGACGATTTCCTGCCAATCATCCGCGCCGCTGAAACCGCACGGAAGAGCTGAATCTAACAAGGAATGCTGGAGACAGATCATGGGGACGTTTCTGTTGACCCTGCTGATGCTGGTAGGGATCTTTCTGATGTTCGTCATCCTGCTGCAGCGGGGCCGTGGGGGCGGATTGGCTGGCGCCTTCGGGGGCCTCGGCGGGCAAAGCGCCTTCGGCACAAAAGCCGGCGACGTGTTCACCGTGATCACGATCGTTACGGTCATCATCTGGGTGATTCTGGCCTGCGTGACCGGCGCCCGTTTGAATTATGAAGAGAACCCCGGGCTCAATAAGGGCGTCGCCGGTGAGAACGAGTCGACTGACGACGACGCGAAGTCTCGCGACAAAAAGGACGCAGGCAAGGCGGCTGACAAGAAAGACGGTGGTGAGAAGGACGACGAGGGTACAGATAAGCTCGACGCCGACAAGAGTGAAGGACCGACGAAAGGCGATGCAGACAAAGACGAGAAGGGCAAGAAAGCCGAGACGGCCCCCGATCAGAAGCAAGACGGAGACAAGACTCCTTCCGCCGAGAAGCTTGATTCCAAGCCCGATGGCGAGAAGCCCGAAACGGACGACGCGAAACCGAAACCGGTCGACGACGCGAAGAAGGACGACAAATAAGACGACGTGCAGGCCGATGATCCGCGGGGACGGCGGAATTGCGATTCGGCAAACGGGCGTCGGTGTGCTGGCGAGGTGACTGTGCTGCTCAGTATGACGGGGTTTGGCGACGCACGGTTTCAGGACGAGCGGCTCTCTGCGCATGTCGAACTGCGTGCCGTCAATAATCGGTATCTCAAAGTCACGACGAAATGTTCGGAGGCCTACGCCGCGCTGGAAGGCGAGATCGAACGCATCGTTCGTGAAACGATCAGTCGCGGGACCGTCAACGTCGCCATTCGCGTCGACCGCCTGTGGAGCGCCGACGAGTTCGCCCTGAATCCAGTAGCCCTCAAAAGCTACTGGTCTCAGCTTCAGGCGGCGGCCCGCGAGCTTGGCGCCCCTCCGCCGGCTGAGATGGGCCACCTGCTGGCGGCCCCTGGCGTTGTCTCGGAAGAGTCTCGGCGAACCGTCGACCTGAACGCCGACGGGGCAATAATCAAGCGCCTGCTGGCCGAAGCGCTGCAGAAGCTGCAGGCATTCCGCGTCGACGAGGGGCGCTCGATGGCGCGCGAGCTCGAAGCCAACGCCAGAACAATTGCCGAGCGGTTGCAGGACGTCACAGCCCTGGCGCCGCAGGTCGTCAGCGAGTATCGCATTAAGCTGCTCGAACGGGTTCGACAGCACCTGGCCGACTCGGGCGCGAGCGTCGCCGAGACCGACCTGATCCGCGACGTCAGCATTTACGCCGATCGCAGCGACATCAACGAAGAGATCACGCGGCTGAAGTCGCATCTCGAACAATTTCAGGCGTTTATCGCCGAGCCGTCGTCGGCGGGGCGTAAGCTCGACTTCCTGAGCCAGGAAATGAACCGGGAGGTCAACACGATCGGCTCGAAGGCGAACAACGTGGCGATCGCCCATTGCGTCGTCGAGATGAAGGCGGCCATTGAAAAAATGCGTGAGATACTGCAAAACGTAGAGTAGGGCCTCAGTGGCGATCTGGCCGGCGGAGATTGGCGTGTGAGGTGAGGCGAACCACGTTCACGTGCCGCATGACGGGGGACAATTTCGGGCGTGAACGAATCGGGCGACTTTTCCGACATGCAGTTCGTGGTTCTTTCGGGCCCCTCCGGCAGCGGAAAGACGACGATTGTCGAGCGTCTGCTGGAACGCTCGAAAATCAAGCTGATCAAGTCGGTCTCGGCCACGACGCGAAAACCCCGTAAAAACGAGGTGGATGGGGAGAATTACTACTTTCTGACGCACGACGAATTCGCCCGCCGCCGGGAGCAGGGAGAGTTTCTCGAAAGCGCTGAGGTACACGGTACGGGAAACTGGTATGGTACACTGAGGTCCGAGATCGAGCGGGCCCGCCAGCAGGGAGGCTGGGCGCTGCTCGAGATCGACGTGCAGGGCGCCGTGCAGGTCATGCACAAATATCCGCGGGCGCTGACGATCTTTCTGAAAGCTTCGTCAGAGGCCGATTACGAAAAACGCTTGAGAGGGCGGGGGACCGATTCGGAAGAGATCATCGAGCGTCGGTTGGCCAACGCCCGCAAAGAACTGGAACAAGCCCCGCAGTACCGCTATCAGGTCGTCAACGACGATCTCGATCGGGCGGTCGGGGAAATCGTCAACATCATTTCGTCCTGGAGGCAATAACTGATGCTGGAAGAATTGAAGGAAGAGCAGATCGTCAACAAGGTCGGCGGGCGGTTCAAGCTGTCGACGCTGATCCAGAAGCGGCTCGTGGCGCTCAATCGCGGCTCGCGCCCGCTGGTCGAGCTGCAAACGAAAAACCCCATGGAAGTCGTGATTCAGGAGATCATGCAGGATAAGATCTATCTCGACCCGCACGGCAAGGTGGCCATCGCCGGCGAGAAGGGCCCCGACGAAGCCGTCGATGCCGGCCCCAATCTCGACGATCTGTAACGTCCATGAACGGCTCCGAAATTCTGCTGGGGGTCACCGGCGGCATTGCCGCGTACAAGTCGGCCGAACTGACGAGCCGGCTGGTGCAGGCCGGTGCCGCCGTGTCGGTCGTGATGACCCGTTCCGCACGGAAGTTCATCGGCGCCACGACGTTCGAAGCGCTGACGAACCGGCCCGTGCACTGGCGGCTGTTTTCGCCGCGAGAGCACCCGCTAGGCGAACACATCGGCCTCGCCCGCCGGGCAAAGCTGCTCGTCGTGGCCCCGGCGAGCGCCGATTGCCTGGCGAAATTCGCGCACGGCCTGGCCGATGATCTGCTCTCGACGCTGTACCTGGCATTCGCCGGCCCGGTGCTGGCCGCCCCGGCGATGAACAGCGACATGTGGGCCAAACCCGCAGTGCAGCGCAACATCGCCACGCTCAGGTCCGACGGCGTGAAGTTTGTCGACCCCGGCGACGGCTGGCTGAGTTGCGGCGTCACCGGCCCAGGTCGAATGGCCGAGCCGGATGAGATTTTCAAGCGGATCGCACAAATGCTGTGATTCCATGAAGATTCTGATAACAGCCGGGCCGACGCGCGAATACCTGGACGACGTCCGCTTTCTGTCGAATGCCAGCAGCGGGAAGATGGGGTATGCGCTGGCCGAGGCGGCGGTTGCTGCCGGGCATGGGGTTGTTCTCGTGAGCGGTCCCGTGGCCCTCGAGCCGCCGGCGGGCGCCGAATTTCATTCCGTCGAAACGACCGGTCAGATGCACGAGGCGTGTTTGCGGTCGTTTCCGGGCTGTGACGGCGTGATCGGCGCGGCAGCGGTGTGCGACTATCGGCCGCGCGAACGGTTTGCGGGAAAGCTGGCCAAAACTGGCGGGCCTCTCGTCGTGGACTTCGTGGAAACAGTCGACATTCTGGCGGACTTGGGATGGCAGAAAGAGCACCGCTGGATTGTGGGCTTTGCGCTGGAGTCCCAGAACGCCAGGAATAATGCCCTGCGGAAACTGGGCGCCAAGAATTGCAACGCAATCGTACTGAACCATCCGCAGGCGATCGGTTCCGAGTCCAACCGCGTCGAGTTGATCGATCGTACCGGCAAGACCGCCGCGACATGGAACGCCGGTAAGGCCGAGATCGCCCGCTCCCTGATCACCTGGATCGAATCGGAATTCGGCCCGCGATGACGGCTCGTGTGGACTGAAGTCCACCCTGCTGGACGGGTTGGCCGGCACCCTCGGCGCGTTCGATACAACCGGACCGCGCCGTTGCCGAAACGCATCAGCGCGTGTTGCCGTTTTCCGACACGCCGCTGCCGGTGTGCTAGGTTTTCCATCATGCACGACCGTCATCGGTTGAAAACCGATTTGCTGGCGATTGGGCTTTTGGCGGCCACGGTGTTCGTGGCACTGAGCCTGTTCAGCCACGATCCGGGCGACCCGCCCGCGACAACGGTTTATCCTGCGCGGGCCGAAGTTCTCAATACCTGTGGGCGGGCCGGCGCCTGGGTTTCGCACCTCTTGCACACGGCGTTTGGCGCGGGGGCGTGGTTCGTTCTCGTCGTGATGGCGGTTGTCGATGTCCGGCTGTTTTCGCGGAAGACCGAGCACGACCCGTTCATCCGCGGATTCGGCTGGGGACTGCTGCTGCTAACGGCCTGCATTGCCTGCCGCGCTCTGTTCAACTTCAGCGGCGGGGCGATTCAGGGGAGTGGCGGCCTGGCGGGGGCCTGGGGTCTGGCCCTGCTGCAGGAGCACTTCTCCACCGCGGGAACTGTCCTGCTCGTGCTCACCGGACTTGTCGTCGGAATGCTGCTCACGACGGACCTGTTTCTGTTCCGCGCGCTCGGTCACGCGATGGCGGCGCCGTACTTCATGTTCCACTGGCTGAGCTTCGGTCGCCGCATCGTTGTTTCCAGTCCGAAGCCGGCTGAACCACTGCGGATTCGCGAGACCGCAAGCGACGCTCGCCCGGAAATCACGATTAATGCGCCAGCCTCGCTGGTGACCACGGCCGAATCCACGACCGAAGGCGAAGAGACCCCGGAAATTGACGGCGCCGCGGCCGAGATCGTCGTCTCCAGTGCCGGCGATGCTGTGCGGCAGTCGATCCGCGTCAATCCGCCGATGGGGGCCGCGGCACGCCCCGATTCGCGCGACAAGCTGTACGCGCTGCC
>JACQFH010000730.1 GCA_016200145.1 Planctomycetia bacterium
AAATCGCATGTGATAGTACCACTCGTCGTTGATCTCGAATGGTTTGACGCCCCGCGTCGCGGGATGCTCGGGCAGCTTGTCGAACTTCGCGGTCCAGTGCGGATTCACCGACCAGTGCATCTCGAAGTAGCCGCCAATCCATTCGAGGAACTCAGGGCCTCCGCGTTCTTTGGGAACCTCGACAGCGTAATGGGCGCAGGCGATGCCTACTCCCTCCCTGGCGAGCTTGTTGATCTGGAACAGACGGTCTCCCTGAATCACCGGGTGCCCCGCGCCGCCGTCCATGTAGAACAGGATCGCGTCGGCGTTGTCGAAAGCGCTGGGGTCTTTCGGCCAGCCGCCTCCGTATTGAGCCGTCACGATGCCAGGGGTTTTGTCGAGACACTTCTTGAGCAGCAGCGTGCCGGCGTTGAATTCATGGTCGCCGCGGCCGTGGCTGGCGGAGCCGGCCACCATCACGATTTTCTTCGTTCCCGCCGTAAGCTTCGTGCGCTTGATGCGGACGTTTTTGAACTGCACGGTCATCGCCGGGCCGGCGTGCAATTGCAGCGCGAGGATTCCCGACATGGCCTGTTTGTCGGGCTGATTCTTACGTCGTCGGTCGTCCGCCGGCGTTTCCGCGGCTGGGTTGGCGGGAATGGTCGGCTCATTCGGCTGATTGTCGGTAACCTGCGCCGTCACCCGGCCGTTGATGATGTGCGTGAGCTGGTTCCCCTGCGCCAGGATCACATAGTCGTTCCAGTCTTCTTTCCTGATGCCCGACTGAATGTCTTTCGTGTCGCCAAACGAGCCCACGACCCGTTTCTTGCCGTCCGGTCCGATCTCGGTTTTTTCGCCGCGCAGTGCGAGAATACCGCGCCCGCGTTCTTCGTAGAGGATTCCCGAGTAAGTGTCGCCCGCTTCGAAGTCTCCCTGGTAGCCGCCGACGACCCATTCGCCGAGGTCTTTGCTGCGGTATTGAATGCCCGAATTCCCGCCGACGATTTTGTATGACAGCCGCAATTCAAAATCGTCGACGGTGCCGTCCTTCCAGATGAGAAACGTATTGCCCGCGGTCTTGTTGTCGTCAGTCGTCTGGCCGGTGATGGCCCCGTCTTTGACGGACCAGAATTTCGGATTGCCGTCCCAGCCGGTTAGGTCTTTCCCATTGAACAGGCTCTTGAACCCGGTCTCGTCATCGTCGGCCCGGGCCGATTCGGGAAGGGCGGCGATGCAACCCACGGCAACCACGAGACCGGTGAACACGACGGCCGCGCGGCGCAAAGAGCAAATCATCCGAATCATGGAGCACCTGTCATGGAAGAATGGAGCGCAATTCATTGCGTGGGGAAGTTGTATCAACTGAAACATCGAGCAGTTTACAGGGAATGCGTTGAGAATTCACCTGTGCGGCGATAGGCTGGGGTGCATTCCGAGATGACCCTCATTTGATTCCAAGGAGCCTGTCATGCGTCTGACCGGTGTCGCGTTCCTGTTCGTCGTCTCCGCCACGATTCCCGCGCTGGCCCAGCTCCCCAAGCCGACCGGCGACAGCATCGTCTCGCCCGACGCGAAGCTCGATCCCCTCTTCAAGCGCTCGGCGCCGATCAAGGGAGGACTGACCGAAGGGCCGGCCGTGGCTCCCGACGGCAGTATCTATTTCTCGGATATTCCGTTCGGCTCCGACAAGGGAATGATTCTGCGGTTCGATCCCAAAACGAAGCAAACGACTGTGTTCACCGACGACAGCCACAAGTCGAACGGCCTGAAGTTCGACGGCAAGGGCAACCTCTACGCCTGCGAAGGCTCGGATGAAGGTGGCCAGGCGGTCGTCCGCTGGGACGTCAAAACCAAGAAGCGCACCGTGATCGCCGACAAGATCAGCGGCAAACGCTTCCTGGCCCCGAACGACCTGGTCCTGGACGCCAAGGGACGCATCTATTTTTCGGACCCGCGCTACCTGGGGACCGAGCCGAAAGAGATCGATCACAAGGCGGTCTACCGCATCGACACCGACGGCAAGGTCGTCGAAGTGACGCGCGAAGTCGAAAAGCCCAATGGCATCGCGCTCAGCCCCGACGGCAAAACGCTGTACCTGGCCGACCACAATAATGGCACCGACCGCATCATTTCTCCGCCTGACCCGAACGCTCCCAAGCCCACTCCCGGTGCAATGAAGATCTATGCCTTTCCGCTCGGGGCCGATGGACTTGTCAATGGAAAGCGAAAAACGCTGATCGAGGACTTCGGCGGCGGGGCCGGCTGCGACGGCATGACGGTCGATTCGAAGGGACACGTGTACCTCACGGTCCGCAACCCGAAGCGCCCCGGCGTGATGGCAATCGATCCGACCGGCAAAGAAGTGGCCTTCATCCCGACGGGCATGCCGAACCAGGGGCCCGACAACGCGGTCGGCATTCCGAGCAACGTGACGTTCGGCATCGGCGCCGAAAAAAACGTGCTGTACGTGACGATCGATGTCGAGCTGTATCGTATCCCGCTCAAAGTCGACGGCCACATCCTGTGGGCCAAATAGCTCGCTGTGCTTACATGAACCGCGGCGCTTTCGGCGCGGTGACCAGCGGCTCGGAGAGCGGTTGTTCGCCCGGCGGGCGCTTCGGCACGGTGACGACCGGGCAGCGGGCGTGTCGCACGACGTGTTCGGCGACGCTGCCCAGCAGCAGGTGCATCAGGCCAGATCGTCCGTGCGTGCCCATCACGATCAGATCGCAAGCGCGGTTCTCTGCGAGCCAGCAGATGACCTCGCCCGGCGGGCCCGCGTGCAGCACGCGCGTCGCCTTGGCCGGCGGCAAGGTGAGCGAGAGGGCCTCGAATTGCTTTCGGACGTTCGGGTCTGACGGGTTTTCAATGTCGGCATACGTCAGACTGGCTGGAATGTCAAACGCATGGACCAGAATCAGCTCGGCCCCGGTCGCCGCGGCAAGCCGCTCGGCATACGCCAGGGCCTGGGAGGAAACCTCGGAAAAATCGACGGGACAGAGAATTCGGTGAATGGGATCCATCTTTTGGGTTCCTGGATGTAATCGTCAGTTAGCAGCTTCACCCGGTGACCTCCGCCCAGACGCAGAGCTGCACGGCGGCATTGAGCGGCATTTCGGCGACGCCCAGGGCAATCCGCGTGTGCCGGCCCGCCTCGCCGAACAGCTCGAGCAGCAGCTCGGACGCGCCGTTGAGGACTTTGGGCTGGTTCTGAAAGCCGGGGGCCGAATGAACGTAGCCCTCGACACGAATGATGCGGCTGATTTTTTCGAGGCTGCCGACGCAGCCCTTGATCTGCGCCAGCGCATTGACGACGCACAACCGGGCGGCATTCCAGCCATCCTGCTCGTGCAGCTCGGCTCCCAGCTTGCCCTTGAAAGCGATTTCTTTGCCCACGAACGGAAGCTGCCCGCTGGTGATCACCAGGTAGCCGCTGCGGACGACGGGGATGTAAGACCCGACGGCGGGCGGAGCGACGGGGAGGGGCAGTCCGATTTCCTGAAGTTTGGCTTCGATGGTGCTCATGGGAGGCTCTGGAAGAGAGTTGTCAGCGTGGACAAGAGTTTCGGCGACGGATCACACCCGGATTAGACTCGCCCCAGCAATCGACTGCAACCAAGCGCCGAATCGTCGAGCATCTACCGTTCGGTTGCAATTCAGGATGATGCCCACGGATGGCGTGGCAGTCCCACGGATGACGAGTACGGAACCACGAAATACGCGAAACCGGTCTTACAGAAACTCGATCTGAAGAAATAGCAGCTTTGCGCAGATGATCCGTGGCGCTCGGCGTGTTTTAATCTGCGAGAATCTGCGCAATCTGTGGATATTTGCTGTCGTCGCGATTACGCGGGTATCAGATTCGCACGAAGATTCTGTGTCGATACATCCAGTACAGAATCAGCCAGTCTGCGAGAAGTATCGCGGCGCCGGCGACGAGGGGTTGATAGGGCTCGCGGACGTGCGTGAAGGCTTTCTCGCCGACGTGAGTGTGAATGGCCTGTTGGAGAAAGCCGTGCAGGTTGATATGGACCAGCACGTAGATGGCGATCGAGTTCATGCCGATCACGATCAGCGGAAAGAACAGCGGCCGCAGGCGGAGACAATCGACGATCGCATAGAAACCGGCCGTGAAGAACAGGCACCAGCCTCCGCTGACAAGCACCCAGGACGGAGTCCAGATGCGCTTGACGCTGGGACAGATGCCGTACCGATCGAGCAGCAACCCCGCGGCCAGGGACAGCCCGCCCGCGACGACGAGCGTCACAATCTTGCGCAGAGCTTTCGATTCGGCCTTGAGCCAGCCCCCGGCGATCAGTCCCAGAATCATCGTTCCCAGCGTCGGGATGAAGCTGAGCGTCGCGTACCCGCCGGAATTGGGTTTGTACGGTACGCCGTGACCGAGACGCTCGGGAATCTTGCTCACATAGTCTCTGTCAAACGCATAAGCCCGGTTGCTGTTCTTGTTCCAGTGGGCCGCCAGGCCCGTATACGGAGGATGCTTCTCCAGATACTCCGCGGACACGCCGGCCTCTTCATAATTGTAATCAGGCCCAGGCGCCTGAAATGTCCAGAATGCAACCCAGTATCCGACCAGGATCAAAATCAGCGCCAGCCACTGTCCCCAGGGCTTGGCAAATCCGAGCAGAAACAGAAAGACGTACCCCAGACCGATCTGGCTGAGCGTATCTTCGAAGGTGAAGCGTGTCTGTGGCGTGTGCACCGATCGCAGAAAAACGCCGAGGGCGACAAGCAACGCGCCCCGCCAAATGGCGTGCAGCAGCATTCGCACGAACGAGTGCCCCTTCTGCCGGCGGCTGACGATCGAAAAGGGGAGCGCCGCCCCGACCAGGAACGAAAACGACGGCTGGATCAGGTCGTGCAGCGAGCAGCCCGACCACTCGACGTGCGACGTGTGAAAAGCGAGTTGCTTCCACGCGGGACTCTCGGGAAACGACTTCGCGACCTGCGCCACATGCAGAATCTCAGCCATCATCAGGAACATCACGAACCCGCGAAAGGCGTCGAGCGACGACAGGCGGTTCGGCAGAAGCGGCTGGGGAGGCGTATTCATCGGCGGGTATCCGTGTTCAATCCGTGTTTCATCCGTGGCTAACTATTCGTGAATTGCCAAACGACGCTTATGCCAGCAATGATGTCACGACCT
>JACQFH010000713.1 GCA_016200145.1 Planctomycetia bacterium
GGCGATTGTTACTGTGACGCTGTTCAGCGGCATGATCTACTTCCGGCGCCATGAAATCGCCTTCGCCGACGTCATCTGAGCCCGACTGCGCAAACCCGTTCGAAAATGTCTACCGTCATTCGCGTCGAAAACATCAGCAAGCGCTATCGCCTGGGCCAGACCCATGGCGGATCGTTTGCAAATCGAATTCAGCGCGCGGCTGGCAAGATGTTCGGGCGACGCGCTCCCCGCGCGGCCCTCAAGGTCTCAGCGGCGTCAAGTCCGTCGCAGGTTGACGATCACGGAGATTTCTGGGCCCTGCGCGACGTTTCGCTGAGCGTGGAGGCGGGCGAAGTCGTGGGCCTGATCGGACGCAACGGCGCGGGCAAATCGACATTACTGAAAATTCTGTCGCGCATCGTTACGCCGACGGCAGGCCGCGCCGAGCTCAGGGGCCGCGTCGCCAGCCTGCTGGAAGTCGGCACTGGATTCCACCCGGAACTGACCGGCCGCGAGAACGTGTTCTTGAACGGCGCGATCCTGGGCATGACGAAAGCCGAGATTCGCGATCGTTTTCAGGAGATCGTCGACTTTTCGGAAATCGGGACGTTCATCGATACGCCCGTCAAGCGCTATTCGAGCGGTATGTACGTCAGGCTCGCGTTTGCCGTGGCGGCGCATATCGATCCCGAAATTCTGATCGTCGATGAAGTGCTCGCCGTCGGCGACCTGGAATTTCAGCGCAAATGCCTCGGCAAGATTGCCGATATCTCGGGCTCAGGGCGGACGGTGCTGTTCGTCAGTCATAACGTCGGGGCCGTGCGGCGACTGTGCACGCGCTGCGTCGTGCTCGATTCCGGCGCCGTGGCAATCGACGGCACGACTGCGGCAGCCCTGGAGCGCTATCTGGCCAAGGGTGCCGCCTGCAACGGAGTTGCCACCTGGGATCAGGGAATTTCGAACCCGGGAATTGACGATTTTCGTTTTCTCGGGGTCCGTCTGCTGGATGAAATGGGGCAGCCTTCGGGGCACCTGTCTTCGAATGGAAATTTCAACCTGGAAATTCAATATTGCACCGACCGGGACGTTCAGGACTGCCGGGTGGGATTTCAGATCAACGCGGCCGACGGAACGCCTGTGTGTGAGCTTTACGACACCGACGTTCTGTCGCGAGCCCCGGTTCGCAGGGCCGGCCGAAAGACATTGTCGTGCACGTTTCGGTGTCCGGAACTGGCTAATGGACGATATGTCATTTCGCTCAATGCCGGGATCCCCTTTACGCGCAACCTGGCTTACGTCGAAGGAGCCATCGCGTTCGAAGTGGCCAACTCGAACAACGGCGGCTTCATGTCGCAGCTTCCACGTTCGGGACTGATTTGTCCGATTGCCGAATGGAGGGCTCAAGAAGTCGCATGATTACACGTCTCGCCAGCAGTCTCCTGCAGCGGTATCGAGGCCGTCCGTCGGCCCCGCAAAAGCGCGTGCAGAATCCGTGGGTCGAAAACCTGCCCGAAGGATACTCGCCCATCTCGGTGGTCGAACCCAGCGACATCGTCATCGCGGGTTATCCGAAATCAGGAAACACCTGGTTTCAGGTGCTGATCGCGGGACTGCTGCACGGCGTATCCCCGGTCTACGGCCCCGACTCAGTCGTGCAGGACCTTGTCCCCGACGTGCACGTCCGCAAGTTCTACCGGCGCTACCTGACGCCGACGTTTTTCAAATCGCATGAATTGCCGCGGCCCGAATACCGGCGAGCCGTCGTGCTGCTTCGCGATGGCCGCGACGCGATGGTCTCGTATCAGCATTTCCTGCAGGCGCTCTCGGCCGAGCCGGTCTCGCTCAAAGAGATGCTTGAGACAGGACGAGGTCTGTATCCCTGCCGCTGGCACGAACATGTCGAGGCCTGGCTGAAAAACCCATACTCAACGGATTGCCTGACGGTCAAGTATGAAGACCTGAAAGCGAACACCGTCAGGGAACTGCAGCGCGTCTGTGAGTTTTCAGGAATATCGCGCCCCATCGAGTACATCCAGGCCGTCGCGGCCCAGAGCAGTTTCGAGCAGATGAAAGAACGCGAGAAACGCCTCGGCTGGGAAGATCCCGCCGCCTGGCCCAAAGACAAGCCGTTTATCCGTCGTGGCACGGTGGGCTCGTATCGCGACGAATTTCCTCAGGATTGTCTCGATATTTTCATGGCACAATCGACAGAGACCCTCCGCAAGTGCGGTTACCTCGACGCCTGACGGCGAGCTGACAGCCTGACAAATTCGGTACGGCGTTATTTCCGGCCGGTTTCAGATCTCGATTCGCCTCCGCGTCGCTCATTGCTCTGGACAGGACTGTCTGAGCCGAATTCAAATGGATGACGCACAAAAAAGTTCATTTTTGTTCTCACGCGCAGTCCGCTTCGCAGATTGGGCAGCATGAATTGTCGCATGTGCAAGAGTCATCGGTTGCGGCGGTTTCTGGACCTCGAGTTCACGCCCCCGGCCGACTCCTTCCTCCGCAAAGAGCAGTTGCGCGAGCCGGAAACGCATTATCCGCTGGAAGTCGTTTCGTGCTCCGATTGCGGCCTGGCGCAACTCAGCTACGTCGTCTCCCCGGAAGTCCTGTACCGGCACGATTACCCGTACGAAGCCTCGCTCACGCAGACCGGCCGCAGGCACTGGGACGAGTTTGCCAGAAACACTTGCCAGGCGTTCGGGCTGACCAATGCCGACCTGGTGGTCGATATCGGCAGCAACGTGGGCGTGCTGCTCGAATGCTTCCATGAATATGGCCCGCGCATTCTGGGTGTCGACCCGGCGAGCAACATCGTGCGGCTGGCCGAACGCCGCGGAATCGAGACGATCAACGAGTTTTTCAATCCCGATGTGGCCCGCGCGATCGTACGCGACAAGGGACAGGCCAGCGTCGTGACCGGCACGAATGTCTTTGCGCACATCGACGACGTGGATACGTTCATGGTCGCAGTTGACGCGCTCCTGAATAAAAACGGGATCTTCATCTTCGAAGCTCCGTACCTGGCCAATCTGCTCGATAGTTTTCAGTACGACACGATCTATCACGAGCACCTCTCGTACCTGTCCTTGCGGCCTCTGATCGGCTTTTTTGGCCGGTTCAACATGGAAGTCTTCGACGTCCACGAGCGAGACATCCACGGCGGATCGTTTCGGGTTCACGTCGCCCGGAAGGGCGCGCGGCCCGTCTCCGACGCCGTTCCCAAAATGCTGGCCCGCGAAGAGCGCATGGCCCTCTATTCCGATCAGGTCCTCGACAATTTCTCCAAATCGGTGCAGCAGAATCGCGACGACCTGCGATCGCTGCTGCATCGTTTGAAGAGCGAGGGCAACCGGATCGCTGGCGTGAGCGCCCCCGCGAAGGGCATGACGCTGCTCAATTACTGCCGCATCGGGCGCGAGACGCTCGAATTCATCACGGAGAAATCGACGCTCAAGATCGGGCGCTTCACGCCCGGCACGCACATTCCAGTTCTCCCCGATTCGGAGCTCCTCGTCCAAATGCCTGAATATGTTCTGCTCCTGGCATGGAATTTTGCCCAGGAAATCATGCAGAACCTCAAGGAATACCGCGACCGAGGCGGAAAATTCATCATTCCCATTCCGCGCCCCCACGTCGTATGACGTGTCCGAAGCGCATCGGCAACTTCAGGAGAGTTTCATGAAGGTTGAGCGGCCCACCTGGGCACACAGCGACGATCGCGGTTCCATTGTCGACATTCTCGAGAATGTGCCGATCGATTCCGTCACCATCGTCACGGTCAAGGCCGGATCCTGCCGCGGAAATCACTACCACAAAGAAACCGTGCAGTGGTCCTATATCATGGAGGGCCGTGTCAAAGTGCTGACGCAAACTCCGCCCGGCCCGGTGGAGGCCGTCGTCCTCGAGGCCGGCGACCTGGCGATGACGCCACCGCATGAACGCCACGCCGTTCATGCAATTGAAGATTCCACGATTCTCGTGTGCACCAAGGGGCCCCGAGCCGGACGAAATTACGAGGCCGACACGTTCCGTCTGGCTTCAGCCCTGGTCGATCCAGGCAGCCCGACTGCGGCAAACGCCGGGTGTGCCTCTTCCTGATTCCTGATTCCTGATTCCTGATTTCCGGAAGCACCTTACTGCACCATGATTCCCGTCAATGAGCCGCTGATCTCCGGCCGCGCTGCAGAATACGTTGACGATTGTCTCCGTACCGGCTGGGTCTCGAGTGAAGGCAACTACCTTAAGGAATTCGAGAACCGCTGGGCCGCCTATTGTGGGATGGAACATGGAATCGCGGTCAGCAGTGGCACCTCGGCCCTGGGAATGGCCGTGGCGGCGCTCGACCTGAAGCCCGGCGACGAAGTCATAATGCCGACGTTTACGATCATCTCGTGCGCGCTGGCGGTGATCGAAGCCGGCGCCGTTCCCGTGCTCGTCGATTCAGAGCCCGACACGTGGTGCATGAACGTCGCTCAGATCGAATCGCGAATCACGCCGCGGACCCGCGCCGTGATGGCGGTCCACATGTACGGCCATCCGGTCGACATGGATCCGATTTATCAACTGGCGGGTAAGCACGGCTTGCGAATTATCGAAGATGCCGCAGAAGCCCACGGGGCGCAGTACAAAGGCCGGCGGGCGGGCAGCCTGGGCGACATGAGCTGCTTCAGCTTTTACGCGAACAAGATCATCTGCACGGGCGAAGGTGGGATGGTTCTGGCGAAACGCAGCGAAGACGCCGACAGGCTCAGATCGCTGCGGAACCTGTGTTTCCGCCCGGACCGCCGCTTCTACCACACGGAATTGGGACACAACTACCGGCTGACAAACATCCAGGCGGCTATCGGCCTGGCCCAGGTCGAGCAGATCGACGAGCACCTGCGACGAAAACGTGCCATGGCCAAGATTTACAACGAAAACCTGCAGGGCCTGTCGCAGATTCGGTTGCCGGTCGAGAAGCCGTGGGCCTTTAACGTGTACTGGATGTACGGAGTCGTCCTCGAAGA
>JACQFH010000714.1 GCA_016200145.1 Planctomycetia bacterium
AACGATGGGCGTCGATTCGGTCGATCTGTTTCCGTACGCGACCGAGCACATCCCCGAGATGCTCGACATCATCCGCCGGTTGATCGACAAGGGGTTTGCGTATCCGCTCGGAGGCGACGTCTATTTCGACGTTGCGAAAGACGAAGACTACGGCGCGCTCAGCCACCGCAGTATTTCGGAAGTGATGGCGGGCACGCGCGTCGAAGCCAACGACCGCAAGCGGCATCCCGCCGACTTCGCGCTGTGGAAGGCCTCGAAGCCCGGCGAGCCGGCGTGGGACAGCCCGTGGGGCAGGGGGCGGCCCGGCTGGCACATTGAGTGCTCGGCGATGAGCATGAAATACCTGGGCGAAACGCTCGACATTCATGGCGGCGGGCTCGATCTGATGTTCCCGCACCACGAGAACGAGCTGGCGCAATCCGAAAGCTGCACTGGCAAGCCCTTCTCGCGGTACTGGCTGCACAACGGGCTGATGCAGGCGGGCAAGGCGGCCGGCAAAGTCGGCGGGGCGCACGACCGACACGGTGACGCCGACCTCGACAAGGCCGCGCAGGAAGCGGGCAAGCTGGCCGGCTCGAAGGGGGCCGCGTCGGTCAAAGAGCTGTTCGCGCGCCATGATCCGGAAACGGTGCGGTTCTTCGTGCTGGCGACGCATTACCGCAGCCCAATCGACTTCAGCGACGACAACATCACCGAGAAGGGAAAGTCTCTGGAGGGTTTTTACAGGCTGTTCGACACGTTCCAGCGGGTTACCGGGCTCGATTTCTACGAGCTTTCTGTGCCGGCGCTGCGCAGCAGCTCGACCAGGTTACCCGACGAGCCTGCAGCGCTCGCCTTGGAACTGGGCCGCCTGCGTGCGCGTTTTTACGATGCGATGGACGACGACTTCAACACGGGGGCCGCGGCCAGCGTGCTGTTCGACCTGCGCACGACGATCAACGCGTTCATTCAGGAGCAGAAGCTCGAATCGACGGGCAAGTCGCAACCCGCGCTGGTGGCGGCCCTGACGGCGGGCGTGACGCTGCTTAAAGAGCTGGCCAACCTGCTGGGCGTGTTTGCAAAACCGTTGCCCAGGAAGGCCGAGGAGGGCGACGACGAGTTTGTCTCGGGCCTGATGGGCTTGATTCTGGAGTTGCGCGCCGAGGCCCGCGCCACCAAGAACTGGCCGATGAGCGACAAGCTGCGCGACCGGCTCAAATCGCTCAAGGTTGTCATCGAAGACCGCCCCGACGGCGCAACGTGGCGTCGCGAAACGTAATTGAGACCTGCGAATTGCCAACTGAACCGGCCAGAGCGCGCTATCTGGGGATCGACCCCGGGCTCAATCGTACGGGGTACGCAGTCTTCGAGCGTGGCAGCCGTGGGCCCGTGCTGCGCGAAGGGGGAGTGATTCGTTCGACGCCAAAACTGACGCTGTCGGAACGCGTCCACGAGATCGGGCAGGGGATCCGCGAGGTGATCGAGCAGTACGAACCGTCGGTGATGGCCATCGAGCAGGTTTTCTCGACAGGGGAGTTCCCGAAAGCGGCGCTGCTGATGGCGCACGCCCGCGGGGCGATACTGTTCGCGGCGGCCGAACGCCGCGTGCACGTCGTGCATTACACGCCGCGGCAGATCAAGCGGCTCTTGACGGGCTCGGGAAAAGCCAGCAAAGACCAGGTGCAGCGGGCGATTCAGCAGGAGCTGAAATTGAAAGACCTGCTCGAACCCAATGACGTCGCCGACGCGGCCGCCGTGGCGCTGTGTCATTATTATTCCGTGCGGGTGCTGGCATGATCACGCGCATCACGGGGCGGCTTGTGCGGCTCGACAGCGACGCGGCGGTGATTGCCGCGGGCGCGTTCGAGTACGAAGTCTTCGTTCCCGAATTCGTCCGCAGGCAACTGCAGGGTTCGATCGGGGATGAGGTGACACTGCGGACGATCGAATACCTCGAAGGCAACCCGGCGCGGGGCAACCTGATTCCGCGCATGATCGGCTTCATGAGCGACGTCGAGCGCGAGTTTTTCGACGCGATCTGCTCGGTCGACGGCGTGGGCGTGAGGAAGGCGCTGCGGGCCATGGTGCGGCCCGTCCGCGACGTGGCGGTGGCCATCGAAGAGCAAGACATCAAGCAGCTCAGCGCGCTCCCCGGGATCGGCGCGGCAATCGCCGAGCGCATCGTGGCCAAACTCCGCCGCAAGATGGCCAAGTTCGCGCTGCTCATTCAGCGCGAGCTGCCCCCGGAAGAGGCCGCCGAGCGGGGCGTATTCAACGACGCTTACGAGGCACTGGTCGCCCTCGGTCATTCGGCCCCCGACGCGCGCGACAAGATCGAACGCATCGCCTCCAGCGGCCGGCGATTCAAGTCGGTCGAGGAAGTTCTCGACGAGATTTACAGGACACAGGAGAAGTGAGTCGAAGGGTCAAAGAGCGACGGGGGGAACGCGAAGAGGCAAGCACAAGGCGACTCGATTTTGAATGACCAATGTCGAATGACGAATGACGAATCAAATCCGAAATCCCAATTTCGAAATCGCTCTTCTCTCCTCGCTCTTCGGCCGTTTGATCTTTCGACTCACCCTCCCCGCAGCGTTGCCGTCGAGAGCCGCGTGTACTTCGATCCGTTGCGGCCGAGCTCCGACTGATAGAAGTGCACCCGGTTGACCTCGATCATGCCGAAATCGGTATCGGCTTCTTTCTCCAGCAGCGAGTGCAGCGACTCCGGCGGACGAGACTTAATTCGCAGCAGCGTCAGATGCGGCGTGAACGGCCGCTGCTCGGGCAAAAACCCCAGCGTGCTGAGAACGCGATCGAGGTCCGCTGCAATCTGACACAGGGGCTCGGCCTGATCGAGCCCCAGCCAGACGACCGACGGGCGGCGCGCGTGAGGAAAGGCGCCCAGCCCCTTAAGCCGCACGTGAAAAGCGTCGCGCAATTCAACCGCCTGCCGGACGAGCTCGCCGATTGGTGCAAGCTGCGAGGGTGCCGTATCGCCCAGGAATCTCAGGGTAATATGCAGATTTGCCAGCGAAACGGGCCGAAACCGATCCCCCAGCTCGCTCAACCGGTCGTGCAGGCGGCGGAGCGCGGGGGTCGGTGCGGCATCGACGGCGATAAAAGTTCGCAAGACGGACATTTTGCGTTGGTCTCCCAGGTTGCAGTTGCAGTACCCCGGCCGCTCTTCAGCGGCCGGGGCAATTGCGCGCGCGCTGACGGAATCAAGGGCGCCACGCATTCTGCTTTCTGATTGACATTTGAATCGTGGTCTGACAAACTCATAAAAGTTCTCATATCTCCCGGTTCCCGTCGAGGATACGTTCTATGGCCAGGCAATTGGGCATACTTGCACTGGGTTTGGTGCTGGTCGGTTTCTGGGGCTGCGGCGGCGACGATTCGTCGAAAACCGCGGGCAATCCTGCGGCAGGAGCGGGGGGAGCGCCGGGCGCTGCACCGGCAGCAGGGCCGCCCGCAGGAGGACCGGCGGCGGGAGGTCCCCCTGGGGGAATGCCGGGCGGTGGCGCGCCGGCCGTCGAAAAAGCCTCAGGTGATTCTGCGGGATCGGGCTCGGCGTTGGGTCTGCTGCAGTATATCCCGGAGTCCGTCAAGATTGTTGCCGGCGCGAACGTCGCCGTGCTCTCCGACAAAGAAACTCCCTTCGGCCAGCAAGTGCTGAGCCAGTTTCGTCCGTTGCTGACAATGCTGGACCGGGCCGGCATCAAGGAATCGCAGATTGACCAGCTCTGGTCAGGCGCCGACAGAGACAACGGAACGTTCCTGGTCTGCGTACGTACCAAGAGTGAATATCCGCACGCCACCGTGACGAAAAACCTGGGCGCAGAGGACAAGTCGGAAAAAGTCGGCAAGGCGAGTGTCCACAGAATTAACAAGAGTCAAATGCCTGAAAATGCGGTGGCTTATATCGACACGAAGACTCTCATGCTG
>JACQFH010000715.1 GCA_016200145.1 Planctomycetia bacterium
GCACCATGAAGGCGTGTCCCACTTCGATCAGGCCGAACACGATCAAAAACAGGATCGGAACGGCAAAAGCCATTTCGACCGTCGTCGCGCCGCGGCGCTCGATCTGGGGAGTTGATTTCCAAATTTGACGCATGGGTAGCCCGGCACGAGAAATGAGGTGCTTAACCCTAGGTCACCGCGGTAGAATGTCAAATTCTGGAATGCGGATCCTGCCAGCCATTCCTTCTTCAACGTGGATTCTCGCAAATGCAGTTGACCCGCAGCCGCCCGGAAAGCCCCCGGTCAACGACGGCCCCGGGACTGGTCCTGGCAATCCCGGCAATCGCGAGAAGCACTAAGCGCCCCTGACAATTCTCGAACGACTGAGAGCCGCCGGCAGCGTCAGCTCCTGCCGGATCTCCAGGAGCAGATCCTCTGCCCACAAGGGCATCGTCCCCTCTGCGCGGGCGGCCTGCCCGTCGGAATTTACCGCTTCCGAGAGCCGTTGATCGACCGTGGCCAGGAGCGCGTCGAGCCGCGACGTGACGTCGGCAGCGGCCGTTGCCGGCGAGGCGCTCGCAAGCGCCCTCTGTTCGAAATCCCGCTCGATCTGGACCAGGAATACTTCGGCCCATGCCGGCAGGGACCTGGGCTCAGCAGCCGCCGCGGCGACCTGTGCCGAATTGGGTTGGGCCAGCGACGCGCGGAGCGTGGCAATGCGCCCGATTGAGACGGCGTGTCTCGAGCTGCTGCGCGAAGTGCCCAGCGCGGCGCCTAACGGAACCACACCATCGAGCAGGGCGCCTTGCCAGAACAGGCAGTCCGGGACGATTCGCTCCTCGAGACGCTCGATCTGAAATCGCCTGCCGGCGCGTTGCTGTGAAGACACGATTCGGCGACCTCGCGGAAAAAGCGGTCGGCGGGAAGAATGGGGCCCGTCAAGCGGGCAGTGGAATCCACAGGGAACCCGCCCAAGTCTAGCTCGTAACTCACGCGCCGCGACGGATTTCGGTGCTGTTTGTGCAACAGACCTGCAACGGCCGTGTGTTCGTCAAAGACGTCAAAAATCGAACAAATGACAGACTCTGCCGCCCATGGCAAATATTTCGGGCCGCGAAAACCTTGCGGAAAGCGCCAAGCCAAATCGGGATGTATGCTCCCTTATCGTCGGTTGATTTCCCCCAAAACTCCTAATGGGCAGAGGCCATTCCATGAGCAAAGGTTCCAAAGGCAAAAAGGGTCGCTTCAAACTCGAACGGCTTGAAGACCGCATTGCCCCCAGCGCGCTGGGCGGTTGTTTCGGCGGCAGCGACCACGGCAGCGGCAAGGGCAGCCATCACGGCTCGGGCAAGTGCGGCTCCCACAAAGGTTCGCACAAGGGCTCGAACAAGTGCGGTTCCAGCAAGCACGGTTCGAACAAGTGCGACAACGGCTCGAAGAAGCACCACTCCGACAAGTGCAACAACGGCTCGAAGAAACACCACTCGGACAAGTGCAATAACAGCTCCAAGAAGCACGCTTCGAACAAGTGCAACAACAGCTCGAAGAAGCACGGTTCGAACAAGAGCGACAAGGGCTGCAAGGTCGTCAAGTGCAAGCCGGCGCCGAAGGGTCGCTGCTAGTTTGTCTTGCTGCGACAGTCGGCCGCAGGCTGCCTGACTGCAGCGTGCTACAGAATTGCCATGAAACGGGACGGGATCGATGGGATCCCGTCCCGTTTTTGTTTCGTTACACTCCGCGGGTATTCCAGGAGAGCCACCAGTCGGTCTGGTGGCATGGAATCGCAAGAGCTGTAAGATGGCGGTTGTTCGTGGACAGGTCGCATGATTCGCGCAAGTGAAAGTGACTGGTTTGATTTCTTCGCCGGGGAGCTGCTTATGGAGCGCGTACATGGCATCGGCGGGTTTTTCTTGCGCGCTCGCGAGCCCGACGTTCTTGCCAGATGGTACTGCGATTACCTTGGCGTCGACCTGACGGCGATGATGTCCCAGTTGCAGGACGCCGGCATCGCCGTGGAGGTCGACCCCGGGGTCTATCGCAACGGCCTGTTTGCCCGGCTGCAGGACCCCGAGGGAAATCCGATCCAGCTCTGGGAACCGCGCGGCAACGACACAATTCGGTAATCGGAGCGGCGTCATGACTGCCGACCCTCGACCGGCGACGAATCAATTCGGAGATTTCGCTCCAGGATCGAGGCGTATCAGCCGCCGGGGGCTCCTGCAGTTCGGCAGTCTGGCTGGCCTGGCTCTTCCTCTGGGGGGCCTGGCACTTACGCAAGCTGCCGCGGCAGACAGTGCGCGACGTCCCGTCGCCGGCAATCCGCTGAAGTCGTGCATTCTGATTTTCTGCAACGGCGGCCCGAGCCATATCGACACGTTCGACATGAAGCCCGCGGCCCCGGCCGAGGTGCGCGGCGAATTTCAGCCGATTCCGACGAGCCTGACGGGTTGCGCGGTCTGCGAGCATTTGCCAAACACCGCCCGCCTGATGCACCGGCTGACGCTGATTCGCAGCATGCAGCACCGGATGCGGGGCCATCGTTCCGGAGTCACGAACTCGCTGTGCGGGCTTCCCCCGCCTTCCGGTGACGTGTGCACCATTCCTCCCGAACAGGAACAATTACCATCGTACGGCTCGCGGCTGACCTGGCTTCTCAGAGACCGAGGACGGGGCCCCTCGCTCCCGCATGTTGCCCTGCCATATACGATTCGCGACAGCGGAATCGTTCTGCCTGGGCAGTCGGCCGGATTTCTGGGGCCTCGTTATCAGCGTTTCCAAATCGAAAAGGACCCGGATGCGACCGATTTCGGCGTCACTTCCGTAAGCCTCCCGCACGACGTCACGCTCGCGCGGCTGGAGCATCGCGAGTCTCTGCTGAAGCTGCTCGACGGGCAATCCGACGAGCTGCCGCGAGGAGAATCAGTGCGGCACATGCAGGCCTGCTACGGGCGGGCCTTCGGCCTGCTCAGTTCCGAGGGGGTCCGCGCGGCGTTCGAGCTGAGCCGCGAGACGCCGCGCATACGCGAGCGATACGGGCGGAACATTGTGGGTCAGAGCGTGCTGCTGGCGCGCCGTCTCGTGGAAGCCGGCGTGCAGTTCGTCAACGTGAACATCGGCGACCAGCAGAACGAGTGGTACTGGGACGACCATAAGAGCAATTTTCCCGGCCACAGGCGGAAGTTGGCGCCGTTCGATCTGGCGTTCTCATCGCTGATCGACGATCTGGCGGACCGGAGCCTGCTGGATTCGACGCTGGTCATCGCACTCGGCGAATTCGGACGCACTCCAAAGATCAATCCGGACGCCGGCCGCGATCACTGGCCCGATTGCTACACCGCCGTGCTGGCAGGCGGAGGCGCCCGCGAAGGAATGATCCATGGGGCCAGCGACAGGATCGGCGCGTATCCAGTATCCGATCCGGTCGGGCCGGCCGATCTGGCGGCGACGCTGTTCTCTCGCTTCGACTTCGACCCGGCAACCGAAATCTTCGACCACACAGGCCGTCCCTTCCGCCTCGCCGAAGGAACGCCGATCAGCGGGTTGTTCGCCAATGAAATGCTGCCTGGGAAGTAGGACTTGCCTGCCGGGCGGGACCTTGCAACCGGCACTCGAGTGGCGTTCCGCGGATTGGCCTGCGCGGCAGAATTCCCTGGGATTCGCGTCCCACAACTGCAAACGAGATCCCGCCCGGCAGGCGGGATCTACAGTGGCGACTGTCGCAGGCAAACGGTAGTTTTCAGGGTTTCCTGTCACTCCGAATCAACCGACCAGCGAGCACGGCATGCTTCCAATTCTGATCATTGGCAAACGGTTCCTGAAGATCCTGTTGAGCGCCGGCTGTGCCGTTTTACTGCTCTGTGGCAACCTGACTGCCGGCGAGCGGCTCGAATTGGAGGCACGCGAGGTTGGCGGAATTCGGCGACACGAACCGGTGAGCGCGCTCATCACGCTGCCGCAGGCCGTGGGGCGCAATACACCGTTCCGCCTCGTACTGGACGGTGACCCCGTCGCGGCCCAGTTTCGGCCGGCCGGTGACGGAGAGCAGACGGCTCAGTGGTGGATTGATTTCTCAACGATTCTTGGTCCCTTCGACCGGCACACGTATGTTGTCGAATACGGCCGGGACGTCCCTATCATTCCCGAAAGCGCCAGGGGACACGTGCTGCGGACGGTTGGGGAGACGTTTGTCGTCGAGAACGCGCCGTACATCACCTGGACCATCCCCCGTGATCTCGCCGGGCTCTTGCGCTCGGTCGATTTTCCGCCGAACGAGCACTTGCGCCCCGACTCGCCGGGGCTGGTGCTCCGCGACCGGGCCGGCAAACGGTATCCGCTCGGCGGGGCAGGTGTGGAATCCCGCGTCGTGCGCAGTGGCACACGGGCCGTCGCCCTGCGCTTCATAGGCGGCATTGAGGCAGGTCCACTGGCCGGTGTGCGCTGGACAACCGACCTGATCTTTCCATCCCCCGTGAGCTGGGTGGAGGTCGTCTGCACGCTCGACGATCGAGAGGGCAAAGTGGCAGCACAGGGCATCGAGCTCAATATGGCCCTCGATCGGCCGGCGCCAAACGCGCCGACGCTGGTGGACATCGGCGCCTGGACCCAGGTCTACGCTGCGCTCTCCCAGGATGAGATCGTCGAGATTCGGGCCGCGCCGGGACCGGCGACGACAATCGTCGACGGTCGTGCGAAAAACGGCGCGGGGGTCCACGGCGCGGGAGGCCGCTGCGGGGTTTTTCGCGGCAGGCCGGATAAGCTGGTCGCGGTGGCGACGAACTACTCCGACGGACCCGACGACGGCACGCTGCGACCTCTAACGTCCGCCCCCGAAGGCTGGCTGCATGTGATGGACCGCAAACGCTGCCTGGCGCTGGCCATTGACCAGTTCGCACGTCGTGCAGACGAACGCCTGACGGCGACCGCCGACGGCGCTGTCCGTGCGTGGCGCGAGTATCCCGAAGGCGCCGCTGGCGATGTTCCGCCTGCCAAATCGTTGCGCTGCTGGCTGCACTTCGTGCACTATCCGCCGCAATTCAGCGCAGCCACAAGTCCGCGGATGATGCAGACGCCCCCCGAAGTGCGGTTGAAGGCGCGATAACAGGAGTCCCGGCGCGACGCGACCACGACAATTCAATGCGATTGAACCCATGGATGGCATTCGATGTTCGACGTTTCAATCGCGAGGTGACCACAGAAATATATTCACCTCACCCCCCCCTGCCCCCCCATACGAAGGGGGGGGAGACGCGGCTCACGGGCGTCTCACGGTTTCATGCAGTACAGCTTTCCGTCTTCAGCCGTGACGAGGATCTGCGGACGGCCGTCGCCGGCGAGGTCGACGAGGATGGGTTCTCCGACGCGGCGGCCCAGCGGCACCGACCACAACAGGCGCGGTTTGCCGTCTCGCTCGCCCAGGGCGTGCAGCTTGCCGTCATCGCAACCGAACAGCAGCTCCTGACGGCCGTCGCCGTCCAGATCGGCAGCGATCATCCGGCTGACCGGCCGCCCCGGGTCGAATTCCCAGCGCTGTTCGTTGCCCTTGCCCTCGGGGAGCGCTGCGTCGGCAGGACAGGTGGGGCAGCGCGCCGGAGGTCCCGGCGTGAAACAGCGGAGCACGCCGTCTGGTTGCGCGTGAACGATCTCGCGGCGACCGTCACCATCGAGATCAACGAGCTGTCCCCACTTTCCGGCCGTGTCGCGCGTCATTCCAAAATGCCACAGTGGGCGTCCTTCCAGATCGGTGACGAGTGCCAGACTGAAGGCGCCATTGTGGAGCACGACCGGCTTCTCATTCTTTTGCAGTTTTGCCAGCGACGGGAACGAATACGCGGTCCAGTGCCCGGCCAGCCCGTCGGAGAGGATCGAAGGCCCCGACAGGTCGTTATTCTCCCTGACGTTGATAATGCCGTAGAAATTCTCAGAACAGGCCAGCCAGTCGTCGGCTCCGTCGCCGTCGTAATCGAAGACGGCGCCGGGGAAATGCGCCACAAACACCACGGGGTTCTTGCCGTAATGTCCGTAGTGATTGCGAACCCAAAGTTGTTCCCCCGTCTGCCCGTCGTAGGCCGCGACCAGGAATCGTCGCTCGTGATCGGGGCCTTCCCCCGACATCCGCAGCAGAATCCACCGGCCGCGTCCGGGACCGAGGCGGCCTGTCGGGCCGCGATTCATTGTCATCATGCCGGGGAGTAACTCGAAACGCCGTTTTTCCTTCCCATTCCCGTCCAGAACGACGCACGCCCGCCGGCCCTGAGAGTCGGTGACGGTCGCCACGGTTTCGTTCTCGCCGTCGCCATCCACGTCACTCACCAGCGGCTGAAGTCCGGTCGCATCGGCGACGACTTCCGGCGTCTCATAAGACCGCTCGAAAAAAGTTCGTTCGATCTTGCCCGCAGACGAACAGAGCAGGTAATCGCCTGTTGAGCCACGGACCAGAATCCGGCGCTGGCCGGCCAGGTCGGCGACGAGCGGAGGAGGTGCGAGGTACGTGGTCGGCGCTGGCGGAACATAGCGATAGACTTCACGGTCTTCGCTCAAGGTGACGAGTTTCGCTCCGTCCCAGACGATTCGCTCAGGCTGGTTCGATGACGCGGGCAGATTGCCGAGCGCTTCGTGCTCGGTGACGACGCTTCCCTTTTCCAGACCGGCAGGTCCGAGTCGACAGCTTCGAACGCCGTCCGGAAACTTGAGCAGGAAGCCAGGGGCACCAGGCTTCTCCCGCCAGACAGCCGAATTGCCTTTTGCAAGGGGACTGCTGCCGGAAGTCAGGCGCAGATCGCCGCCGAGCGGCAGCGGGCGCAAGACCGGCATCACGTCGGCCAGCTGCCAGACTGTTTTCAGGTCGCCTCCCTGCCAGCAGGCGATAAGCAGCTCTGATCCCCGTTTGAGCAGCAATTCCTGCCGGCCGTCGCCATCCAGGTCATCGGCGGCCAGCACCTGCGCATCGGGGAACTCCGCCAGGCGCTCGCCGTTGAGCGCATCGAAGACGACGAGCTTCGTCTCGCCGTCGCCGTGCTCGTTCTTGATCGATGCCAGAATCAGCCAGCGACCGTCGTTGTGCAGATTGTAGACGAGGCTCGTGCCGGCAGGGGCGACCGTGACGCGCTTCTGGTACTGGTCTTCCTCGCCGCCGATCACAATTTTCCAGAGCTCGCGGGCGAACGTCTGGCCGTCCTGCGCGATCGCCTTCAAGCCGGGGAGCGACTGGTTGATCATGACCAGAGCGGGGCAGGCGTCTGCGGGACGGAGCTTGACGGCCGCGACCGTCGCCATGTACGTGCGGATCGAGTTGCTGTACGCCGCGTAAAGTTTCTCGCGGCCAGTGGCGAGATCGAAGGCCCAGATCTGCTCGTGGCTGATCACGACCATCTCACTCTTGCCATCGCCGTCGAGGTCGGCGATCAGGATCAACGGCGAGTAGAACACTCCGGTCACATGCTGGCGGATGCGGAAGTTGGGACGACTCAGTCCATTTTCGAAGCTCACGAGATGCACGTCGCCGCCATGCGGGGCCGGCGGCGTCTGGCCGCTGGAGGTGACGGCGATTTGCAAGCCGTCCACATCTGGCAGGAGCTTCCCGAAGCGGAGGTGGCCGCCGAAATTGTTTTCGTTGCGCCACAGGTGAGCTGCCTGGCCCGTCCGGCCGTCGACCATCCAGGCATCGACCCGTCCTGCGCGCGTCGTGTTGAGCAGAACGCCTCGGGAGCCGTCTCCCGCGAAGTCGAGAATGTCAGTGATGACGGGATTCAGGAAGTCGTCGAGTTTCCAGAGAACTTTGCCGCGGTTGTCGCGGCAGACGATCGAATCGGCGCTCAATGTCAAGAATTCGTCGAATCCATCTCCCGTGAGGTCGCGCACAACGACCGACTCCGCCGGAATCCGCGGACCGCCCAGCTCGATTGACCAGGCCACATGGGGTGCTTGTGCCAGGCCGCCGCGGATCGGCGACTCGCCGCTCAACTCAGGATCGTGGCGGTACTGTGGCCAGTCGCTTCCCGGCAGGAATCGTGGCTTGGATGGTTTTTCATCGGCGGCCGCAATCAGTCCGGCCGCCCCGCAGGCGACGGTCGCCGCGACAAATTCACGTCGCGTCAGTATCGAATTGCAATTGTCATTGACGGCATCGGGGGAGGTTTGTTTTCGCATGATTGTGACTGCTTATTAATCGAGTGCCGGCCCGATTGGTTCGAACTGACTACTGACTCGAAGCGCAGTTGAGAACTTGATGACGCACTCCCTTGATGGCGCTTCGGGTTGGTGTTCTCGTAAAGAGTTCTCCGTTGAATACTTGGCTTGCCCGTCGCCGGGGAAGATATATCATGATATCATATGATGTTTTGATCGCCTCAACAGCGTTCGGGGAGGGGGGGAGCCGCGCCATGCCGCGAAGAAGCGCCGATCGCATGGGCCAGCAGTACGTTGGGCTGCGCATGCGCGGCAACGTTTCTCGTCGCAGCTTCCTGGCAGCATCCGGTCTGGGAATGGGGAGCATGGCACTCGCCTGTCTTCTCGAACAGGACCACCTTCTCGCGGACGATTCTTCCGAGCACGCGCTGCGGAACGCGGTCTACAACGACTTGCAACCGCGACCGGGGCACATTCCAGCTCAGGCCCGGGCTGTGATTCAACTCTACCAGGAGGGGGGGCCAAGCCAGGTCGACCTGTTCGACCCCAAGCCCGAGTTGACGCGGCGTCATGGCCAGGTGCACCCACAGGGCGTCGAAGGGACGGGGCCGACCAACAAGAACATCCTGATGGCCAGCCCGTTTCAGTTCCGCCCATTCGGCCAGTGCGGCACAGAATTCTCGGAGCTGCTCCCCAAACTGGGCGCGGCGGCCGACGACCTGTGTCTCGTGCGCTCGATGTTCACCGAGCACAATAACCACCCCGAAGCGCACGCCATGATGCAGAGCGGCAAGACCTTCGCGGGCCGGCCGAGCGTCGGCGCGTGGGTCTCGTATGCTCTGGGGACCGAGAACCACAACCTGCCGGCTTACATCGTCCTGCGCGACCCGCGCGGCTACGGAGGGAACACTAAGCGCTCGTGGACGAACGGCTGGCTCCCGGCCCTGTATCAGGGAGTCGAATTCAATTCGCGTGGCACGCCCGTACAGCATCTGACTCCCGACGAACCGATTCCGCCGGCGGCACAGCGGCGCAACCTGCAGTTGCTGGCCCGCCTCAATGCCGAGCATCTTCGCGATTTTCCCGGTGACTCCGAGCTGGAATCCCGCATCAGCAATTATGAGCTGGCGGCGCGGATGCAGCTTCACGCCACGGCGGCGCTCGATCTCTCTGGAGAAACCGCGGCCACCCGCGGCCTCTATGGTCTCGACAATCCCGTCACGGCGGAATATGGGGCGCGGTGCCTGATGGCGCGGCGTCTGGTTGAAGCGGGGGTGCGGTTCGTACAGGTGCACCCTCCGCTGGAGGGAAATCAATGGGACCACCATGGCAAGATCCGCGAGAGTCTGCAGAAGAAATGCGACGCCACCGACGAGCCGGCCGCCGCCCTGATCAAAGATCTCAAACAGCGCGGGTTATTTGGGGAAACGATCGTGATGTGGACCGGCGAGTTCGGGCGGCTGCCTACGTCGGAAAACTCCGACGGACGCGACCACAACCGCCATGCGTTCAGCCTGCTGCTGGCCGGTGGCGGATTCAAAGGAGGCCTGGCGTACGGCGCGACGGATGAATTCGGCTACCGCGCGATCGAGAACCGGGTGAGCGTCACCGACCTGCAGGCCACTGTCCTGCATCAACTTGGCCTCGATCATACGAAATTGTGGTATCCGCGGCACGGCCGCCGGGAAACGCTGACCGATGCCGCGGTAACCGGCGCCAAAGTCGTGCGGGAACTGCTGAGTTAGTCAGCACATTCCACGTATCCGGTGCGACAACGTTGACTGAGAAGGGAACCTGCATGGAGATCATCCGGCAAATCGCGCGGTGCACGCGCCTCTTGCTGGTGCTGGGCGCGGCGCTGGGCACGGCCGGCACGGCCGCCGGGCAGTCCGAATCGCGCGATGCGCGATTTGAAAAAGAAATTGTGCCGATTCTCAAGCAGCACTGCGTGCAGTGTCACGGAGCGAAGCTGACGCGCGGCGGGCTGGATCTGAGCACGGCCGCGGGATTGGTGACGGGCAGCGACAGCGGGCCAGTGATCGTCAAAGGCTCGGCCGACAAGAGCATGCTGTTCGAAAAAATCGCCGATCAGACGATGCCGCCCCCCGAGAAGAAAGACCGGTTGAGCGACAAAGAAATCGCCACCTTACGGAAATGGCTCGACGACGGGGCCCCGGGAACCGAGACGACCGGCCCCCTGACGAAGGACAAAAAGGACTCCGTGACCGAAGAGGACCGGGCGCACTGGGCCTTTCGCAAGGCAGTTGCGGGCGCCGTGCCACCGGTGCAGACGACGGGCCGCGTGCGCACGCCGGTCGATGCGTTCGTGCTGGCAAAACTGGAATCGAAGGGGCTGGCGTTTTCGCCCGATGCCGAAAAGACGACATTGTTGCGCCGCGCGTACCTCGACCTGGTCGGATTGCCCCCCTCCCGCGAAGAGGTGCAGGCGTTTCTGGCCGACACAAGTGCCGACGCCTACGAGCGCGTCGTCGATCGGCTGCTCGATTCGGTTCACTACGGAGAACGGTGGGGCCGGCACTGGCTCGACGTAGCCGGCTACACCGATTCGCCGCACTGCGACAAGCAGGGGGCCTTTCTGCCTGCTGAAGACTGGCGGTACCGCGACTACGTGGTCCGTTCGTTCAACGACGACAAACCTTATGACCGCTTTCTGATCGAACAACTGGCCGGCGACGAATTCGTCGACTGGCGATCGGCAACCCGCTTCACGCCCGAAATCCTCGACGCCCTCATCGCCACCGGCTATCTGAGAACGACCCCCGACTGGACCCACAGCGACGTCTTTCAGGAGGCGTACCGCTACGACACCCTCGCGCGCGTCGTCGATAACGTCTCGACGGGTGTGCTCGGCCTGACGATGAACTGCGCCCGCTGCCACAGCCACAAGTACGAGCCGATCCCCCACGAAGACTACTATCGGCTGATGGCCGTGTTTGCGACGGCGTACAACACCGAAGACTGGCTCCGCCCCGAACAGCGGTTTCTCGCCGACATTCCGCCGGCGGGCAGGGCCGAGATCGACGAGCACAATAAGAAGATTGAGACTCGGCTCGAGCAGATCAAAAAAGAGCTGGATGCGGTGCGCGCCCCGCACAAGAAAGAAGTGATCGCGGGCCGGCTGGCGATGTTGCCCGAGGCGATCCGCGCCGACGTCGAGACGGCGCTGAACACGGCGCTCGAATCGCGGAATGAGATTCAGCGGTATCTGGCGTCCAAATTCGACTCGCTGACGATGGTCACCGACCAGCAGATCAAGTTCACCGAGGCCGAAACCGCCTCGCTGACGAAACTGGGCAACGAATTCGGTTCGCTCCAGGGGCAGAAGAAATCGTACGGGAAACTTCAGTCATTGTTCGACGTCGGCAAGCCGCCGGCCCTGCCGCAATTGATTCGCGGAGACTCCCGCACTCCGGGAAAAGTCGTTGAGGCCGGGTTCCCGTCGGTCTTGTGTCCGCCGGACAATGCGTCCGCCCTCCGCCGGCCCGAAACGCCGGCCGATTCGAGCGGCCGCCGGCTGGCCCTGGCCCGCTGGCTGACCAGCC
>JACQFH010000716.1 GCA_016200145.1 Planctomycetia bacterium
GACGTCAGATCGACGGCCAGCCACACCAGGCCGAACGCGCGCTGGTCGAGTTGTAATGTCCAGAAGCGCTGGCCGTCGGCCGGCGGCACGGACGTCTGCTCGGTGATCCGCGGCACCTGCGCCTGAGGCTCGTTCGGTGGTTCGAGCAGCGAAAACCGCAGATTTGTCCCCGCCGATTCGGGCAGTGCCACCTGGAGCTTCTGAAGGCCCCCCCCCTGCACCACGATTCTGGCCTCCAGGTGCGAAACCAGCGTTTCGCGATCGAGCCGGTGAACGGCCACAGTCTGCGCGGCGACCCGCACAGGCTTTCGCGTCACGCGAACGGTTCCGCCAAAATGCGTGTCCTGATATTCGTAGACCAGGCGCGGGGCGCCTGGCGCCGCTTGCTCGGCCGTCGACAAGCGCGCCGGATCGAGCCCCGCAACGTCTTCGGGTACGAGATCGAGATCTTCGTCGGCTGCAATCATGTAGCGGCCGTCGGTCACGCCAACCTGGGGGAGCGTGACTTCGGGCAGCTTGACCGTCAGCGGCTGATCTTCAATCGGCAGGTTTTCGACGGGGATCATTCGCGCCGCCAAATTCAGGTTGACCTTGCCGCCTGCCGGAATCGGCGGGTTGAATGTCACCCGCAACTGGTTCACTTCGGCCCCCACGGGAATGACCCGCCAGGCGACGGGTTTGTTGTCGACGACCACGTCAGTCACCGTCCAATCAACGGGAAGCGCCAGGTCGAAGTCGAATAGTGCAGCAAACCGTGTATGCGCCACGACGCTCGCACGCAGGCTCAATTCGTGGCTCGCGATGTCGATCCGTGTGGCGATCGTGGCCTGCAACTCGCGGGCCCGTGGCTGCGTGACGAACAGCAGCGAGAATTTCTCCCGCCAGGCGGCGTAGTGCAGCACCTGCCCCGCACCGGCTCTCACCAGTGTTTCGGCGGCGACGGGCGATTCTGCTGTCGCGGCATCGTCAGCGGCGACGCGGCGGATGCCGGTCGCTTCCACTTCGTGCAAGCGCAAAGCCGCCGGATACTGCACCAGCACGCGCACCAGATGCGACGTGGCGCTGGCCAGCGACAGGGTCGGCACGCTCCAGGCCTGGCCCAGCACGCTCGCGCTGACGCCACTGAACGTCACACTGCGCGTTTCATTGAACGGCTGCCGGTAAACAAGCTTCAGCGTCGTCGTGTTCCCCTCGGCGCCGTCGCCGATTTCCCAGCGTTCGAGGCCGCTCGACTCGACCGAGACGATCTCGAGGGACTTGGGAACCGTAAACGTCAGCGTGTCGATCGGCTTGCCAAACACGTTTAGCGACGTCACTGCGCGCCACGTCCGTTCTTCGGGGGCGACGTACAGTCCGATCGCTGTCCCCGCGAACACGAGCGACGCCGATTCCTGCTTCGTGCGGCGATCGGTGAATCGCAGCGACAGCGACGACTGGCCGCCGACGGGAATGCTGTACGCAGCCGGCTGATCGTCGGGCGACGGGCGCTCCAGCGGAACATCGGCCACCTGCAGGTGTTTCCCGGCGAGAACCGTGATCTGAAACGACGCCGCAGCGATGCGCGGCAAGCCGAACGCCGCAACCTGATCGCTGCCGACGTTGACCAGTGCCCCTGACAGTTCCAGCTTCAGAGTGTGCCGGCCCGGCTGCCGGATGAATGCCACCAGCGGCCGCCCCTCTGTGCCCGCGCGCCCGATTTCGGCCGGCTTATCGTCGAGGGTTGCCCCCTCCACAGCCAGCCCCGAAAACGGAAGCGTCACTGTCTGCCAGCCGTGCGCCAGGTGGTTCAGCTCAATCGTGGCGCTGACCACGATCTGATTGTCGACTGACCGCGCGGCGTACGAGGCCTTCGAAACAACGACCGCATGTGGCGACGGTTGCGTATCGCCGACTTGCTTTTTCGCATCGGCATGCAGTTTCAGGAATTCGGCCCGGGGGAGCAGAATCCCCTGCTGATCGTGATCCAGAACGGCATCGAGGTCTTCGATGGGAACGTAAATTCGCCTGCCGACCGGTTCGGCCCCCGTCGGCTGGGCCGTGGCCGATGATATGCCCCATGCCAGAAATAGCAGCAGACCCGCTGCCGTTCGATGATTCATGCCTCACCCTGAAGGGAATAACGAAATGACGCCCTCATCTCTTACCAAGTTCCCCGATTTTAGCAGAAATGGCGGGGATAGTGGTAATCTGGGGTGGGTCAGTCGTACCAAACCCGAACGAGATACAGCCCGCAGGCGGGCGCCGTCGATCCGGCGATCGAGCGATCCTGGGCGGCGAGGATTCTTTGCACGTCGTCGCGGGTCCATTTTTCCCGCCCTACATTCACCAGCGTCCCGACGATGCTGCGGACCATGTTGTAGAGAAACCCATCGGCGATGATGTCCATGGCGATAATCGGTCCGTCAGTGGCGGCGGAACTTTCTACGGAGGGTATTTCCACATCGGCGGCTCGAATCGGCGTAAACAGGCGCCACAGCGGCTGCCGGCTGAAGGTGATTTCGTAAATCGTCCGCACGCTCGTGACCTTGTTCGGCCAGTCGGTCTCGAAGCTGCGAAAGTCATGCGTGCCGGTCAGCAACTGGGCCGCTTCGTGCATGGCGGCCACGTCCAGCCGCCGACGAAGCCACCAGGTCAAACCTCTCAGAAAGGGGAGTGGGACAGAGCTGTTGTCGATTAAGTAGCGGTATTGCTTGCGAACGGCCTTGAACGTCGAATGAAAGTCGAGAGTCGCCTCGCTCGACTCCAGGATGACGATGTCGTGCGGCAGGAAGGCCTGCAAAGCCTGGCGAAAATTCTCGGCCGGGATCGCACAGGTCGTTTGAAAATTAGCGACTTGTCCCAGCGCGTGCACCCCCGAATCGGTTCGCCCCGCCGAGAACAGCGCGGCCTTTTCCCCCGTCAATTTCAGAATCGCCCGCTCAATCGTGGCCTGAAGCGACGGGCCGTTCGTCTGCACCTGCCAACCGCAGTAATTCGTGCCGTCGTAAGCCAGCGTAAGGCGGATGTTACGGACAGTGGACATGCGGTCGCAGTCTGGAGAATCGCCACCAAAACTTCAAGGCGGGCATCACGGCACAACCAGCCGCGCCCGCTGCTCCGAGACACTGATGCGGGCGATGCTGCCGCCGTTGAACTCCAGGAAATCCGCTTCGACCCCGTCGGAGAAAATCACCCCTCCCGAGGGCATCTGCGATTCGACAACTAGCTCGTCTCCCTCCTCCAGCATGCCGAACACCAGCTCGGCGCTCGACATTTTGCTGACGAACGGCTCGCGCACGGCCCACGCCAGCCGGCGATCTTCCCACGACATGGTCGGCGGCGGTTTCGGTTCTGCTCCCAGCGACCGGGCGATCCCACCGGCCATATTGAACACGCTCGACAGCCAGCCCGTGGACCCGGCCCCGGTCGCGACGATCATGCCGCTCGACGATTGCGTTTCACTCCGTTCCCGATCGGCCTGCAACCGGTAACGTGCCGAAACGTGCGAGCGGCAGCCCACGAACAAATCGTTGAACGCGAGCAGCCGCTGGCCGTCTTCCAGATTAACCTCGGCCAGCGTCACCGGACGGAAGCGCGCCTTCTGGTCAAGAACCCGGGCTACGGCGGCACGGGCCTGCGCAAGCTGAAACGGCAGCAGCACGCCGTCGAATCGGGAGGGATCGGGATTCACCGCGACGATCGGCACGTTGCCCACGTACTTGGCCGTATTGGCGACGAGGCCGTCCTGCCCGACCACGACCGCCACCATGAACCGGCCGAAGTCGAGGTTTGGCAGAAAACTGCGATCGACGAACTGAATCGGGACGTCGAAATCGAGCTGGGTGCGCAATTGCGACAGCGTGTCGTGATAGACGACGTCTTCCAGGTCGAGGTCTTCGTAGTCTTCTTCGGCGGCCACAGCTGCGCTTTTCTGGTCGGCGGTTCCGCTCCGCATGAGCTGGGCGACGTGCGACTGGACGAGCCGGAATTTGGCCGCCGGACGGGTGGCCCACCGTTCGAGCAGGCCCTCCATCCGCGTCTTGCGGGTCACGACCGCAATCCCCGGGCGAAGGTCGATCATTTCTGCGATTCCCGGCTGGTGCGCAGCAGCGTGTTGAGCAGGTCGGGCGAAATGTTCAGTTCCCCGATCTTCTCGGCGTTCTCAGCAATCTGCTGGAACGCAAGGCTGATCATCATTTTCGAATCAATGTTTGAATTGACGGCGATAAGCGTGCGCCAGTCGACCGACTGGATCGGTTCCAGAATAGCCTGCAGAGCGGCACCGCGCGATTCAGCTTCTTTACGCTCGTTGTCGATCCGCACGTCGACGAGCGTCTTCCGCTGCTCCTCGACCGCAATGTCGGCCGCCATCTGCGATTCGCGGACCTGGCGCTTCTTCTGTTCCACGGCGATTTCCGTGTTGAGTTCGTTCTCTTTGATCGTGCGCTCGAGCTCGACGGCCGCGTTGCGTCGCGCGTAGATGGCCTCATCGGCCCGCCGCAGCAGGTCTTCCCTCGCATCGGTCTGGAGGGCCTTAGTCATTTCGGGGGCGGCCTTCATCCCCACGATCGAGAACCCGATCACTTCCACGCCCAGAAAGGCGACTCCCTCGGACGATTTCATACCGGCCAGAACTTCCGCGATCAACGAATCGGAGGCGACGAGCACTTCTTTCAGCGGACGTTTCTGCGTGAATGAACGAGCCAGGATCTGCGCTTCGTGAATCAGCCGGTCGTACAGCTTCGACGGATCGTCGGAAAGATACCGGCCGTGCACGTCGACCGAATGATCGAGGAGCGCTGCCACCTTCTTCGGGTCGCGAATCCGGCAGGTCAGCTCTCCCTGGATCGTGACGTCCTGGAAGTCCGATGTGACTTCGTTGAACACGAAGGGCACGTCGCGGCTGGAGACCGGCACCTGCACGATCACCGAAGTGGGGGCGAAATACCAGAACGACAGGCCCGCCCCGTCGCGCACGATCTTGCCCGCCTGATACTGCAAAACGTGCGTCGTGGCCGTCGCCTTCAGATAACGGAATCCCAGCATGGCTGCATTCTCCCAGAAGATTCAATCCGCCGCGCATTGTCGGGCAGCGGCGCACCCATCCAGGATACCCACCCGATCTGTCCCCTGGGTAATGGAATCTGTCGGTTCCCGAAGGAAAACAAGGAGGCGGAGAAATGACAGAATGTCGAATGACGAATGTCTAAAGAAATCCAAAATCCGAAATCGCCCGTCATTCCGTACTCCGAATCCCGCATTCTCCTTTTCTCGCCTCTCGCCTCTCCTGTCTCCCCCTCTGCATCGTTTGCGAACACGGCCGCAATCGCGCAACGGCTCACTCACGATTTCCGGCCCGGCCTGCGCTGCGGCTGCGCATTCCACGGATCTTCGGGCCACGAGTGCTTCGGATACCGGGCGCGCAGGTCTTTGCGCACCTGCTGGTAGGTCTTGTTCCAGAAGCTCTGGAGGTCGTCGGTCACTTGCTGCGGCCGCATGTTCGGCGCCAACAGGTGCATCAGCACGGGAATGCGCCCCCCTGCGATGCGCGGCGTCTCGGTCAGGCCGAACAGTTCCTGGATGCGCACGGCCAGCACCGGCCGCTTCCCTGCCTTGTACTGGATCGTCACCCGGTTGCCGCTCGGGACTGAGAGTTTTTCCGGCGCCTCGCGCTCGACCGCCTGCAACTGGGCCGGCGTCAGCAGCGATTTGATGCCCCGCAGCCACGCGGCTCGCCGCACGTCGTCAAACGACCGGCAATTCCAGCACAATTCCGGCAAGAGGCCGGCAAGCTGCGCGTCGTCGAGCGCCGGCAAGTCGAGCTCGGGCATCCAATCCCGTAACGATTTCACCCGTTCCAGATAATCCGGGACATCCCCTTCCCTTGGAAAGACACGATTGAGTTCTTCGGCCGCGGCGGCAGCCAGCGCCGCTGCAAGCTTGTCTTCGGGAATGTGCCCGAGCGCCGCCTCGTCGAGGACGAGATCGTCCCAGCAGGTCCTGCGCAGGGCCACGACGCGCGAAGACCGGGGGTCAAACGTCACATCGTCGCGCGTTTCCAGCAGTTTCGGATCGAGCCAGTCCCGATCGACTGCCGACGCCACGCGGACGAGCGCTTCGGTCGTCCCCGCGTCGACGTCAACGCACACGAATAGCTCGGAGGCTGTCACAGCACTTTCGTCGGCCAGGCGCACGCCGCGCCCACCGACCATCACCCCGCGCCGGCCGCTCATCTCGCGGCGGCGCGCAACTCGATCCGGAAACGCCGCCAGCACGGCCCGCTGCAGCGCTTCGTCGGCTGACACCCCCGCCGGGAGATCGGCAGCGCGTCCGCACGTCTGTTCGAGCAACTCCAGCAACTGGTCTTTCACGCGGAGCACAAAATGAGCCACACCAGCATTGTCGATCGATTCGCTGCGGCTGGGGCGTCCGTCCGAGGCGCTGAATTCTTCGAGAATCGCGACACGGTCGACGAGGTCCGATTCCGACTGGTGCGCGGCCTGTCTGCGCTGGCGGGCCCTCATTCCTGACACAAACGGGCTGCGCTCCGACAGCAGCGCGGCCGCGAGCGCGGCCCGTTCCGAAACCCCCAGTTGATGGCCGGCAACCAGCAGCCGCGCGACACGCGGATGGACCGGCAGACGCGACAGGGTGCGTCCCAGCGCCGTGATCTTTCCGGACTCGATGGCCCCCAGCCGAACCAGCAGTTTCTCGGCCTGGGCCAGCGAAAGCTCGCGCGGCGGTTCGAACCACGGGAACGCGGCGACGTCGGATTCCTCCCAGGCGTGAAGCTGCAGCGCCGGCCCCGCCAGGTCGACCCGCCGGATTTCGGGCTCGTCTTCGTCGGGCAAAGCGCGCTGCTCTTCGCTCGTCCACAGACGCAGCGCAATGCCGGGCTGCGTCCGCCCCGCGCGTCCGGCCCGCTGCGCTGCCGACGCCTTCGAGATTTTCCCCAGCACGAGCTTATCCAGCCCGACGTGCTCGTCGAATCGCAACACGCGGGCCAAACCCGTGTCCACCACTGCCGTGACGCCGTCGATCGTGATCGACGTCTCTGCCACATTCGTAGCCAGCACGACCCTGCGGCGTGTTGAAGGCCCCAGAACGGCGTCCTGCTGCTCGGCGGGAAGATCGCCGTAGAGAGGCATCAGCGCCAGATTGCTGCGAGCTGCCAACTCTGCCAGCTCTTTCTCGAAGCGCCGGATCTCGCCGACCCCGGGGAGAAACACGAGGAGATCGCCCTGTGTGTGATCGAGCGCCTCGCGGATCGCGCGGACGACCGTTTCGATTCCCCGCGCTCCGAACAGAGGGTTAAACCTGCCGCCGGCTGAGTGCATCGACTCGCCCAGCGGCACGACAAGGCCGCTCTCGCACTTCTTCCCACCCAGGTAGGCCAGCTCGACCGGAAACAGCGAGCCCTCTGCAACCACCACGGGGCAGCCTCCCAGGAACGCCGCCACCGGCTCGACCGCCAGCGTCGCCGACATCACGACGATCTTCAGATCGTGCCGGACCGTCTGCTGGATGCGGCGGACCATCGCGAACGCCAGATCGACATTGATGCCCCGCTCATGGAACTCGTCAAACACGACGGCAGAAAACGGCTCCAGAAATGGATCGTCCTGCAGGTTCCTGAGCAGAATTCCGTCGGTGACGATGCGAAGGCGCGTTTCGCGGCCGATCTTCTGGTCAAAACGGACGGCATAGCCGATTTCCCCCCCGACGGCTCCGCCGCGCTCAAAGGCGATGCGCCGCGCCGCCGCGCGGGCCGCCACGCGACGCGGCTCGAGCATCACGATTGAACCCGTTCCCGCCAGTCCCGCATCGAGAATCGCCGGCGCCACGCGCGTCGTTTTTCCTGACCCCGTCGGCGCCTTGAGTACCACATTCGGCTGACGCGCCAGCGCTGCGATCACCTGTGGCAGAACATCATCAATCGGCAGCGGCGCGAGCGACACGTGCGTCTGTAATCGAAGAGTGAAAAGAGAAGAGTGAAGAGAGACGTTCGCCCGTGCCGAACCCCCCGTCGGGCTTGCCTCTTCGCGCCTATTTCTGCACAACTACCTGCGCGGGGTTAATCGCTTTGAATTTCCCCTTATGCGCCGTAATCTCGAATGCCTCGGGGACCTTTTCGAGGCCGTTGAGAACGTGGGTGATCGTTTCCTTGAGATGCACGCGGCCCGATGCCACCAGGTGCACGGTGTGCTCCAGGTGCCCCCGCGTGCTGATGTCGGGAAACAGGTACCGCAGGCTCCGTTCGCGGAGCAGATCGATGTCGATCTCGAGCGGCTGGCCGAACCACGACACGCCGATGACCTTGCCCCCCGAACGGACAGCGTCGACCGCCTGCATCACGGTTTTGTGGCCGGCGAGCCCCTGCTTGGGGCTGCCCCCCGCACATTCAAAGACGACGTCGGCACCATTTCCCCCCGTCAGGTCGCGGATCACCGCCACGGGATCACATGCCTTCGCGTTGAGCGCATGGTCGGCCCCCAGCTCTTTCGACACGGCGCAAGCTTCATCGCGCACATCAACCGTGATCACCTGGCCGGCCCCGCTGAGACGCGCGATCTGCATGCACTCCAGCCCCATGCTCCCCTGCCCGAAGACGACAATCGAATCTCCGAGGTGGATCTCGGCTGTCTCGACCGCGGCCACGCTGTCACTCAATGACTGGAGGCAGGCTCCTTCGCTGTCCGATATGCGGTCGTCGAGCTTGACGAGCGCGATCGCCGGCAGGATCGCACGCTCCGAAAAGCAGCCGGGAAGCTGGAAGCCGATGATCGGGCCTTTGCGGCACAGGTGGCTGCGCTCAGACAGGCACAGGGGGCACTCGCCGCACGGCAGCTTGGCGCGAGCCGCCACGCGGTCTCCCACGGCGAATCCGACGACGTCTTTGGCGACCTCGACAATGCGTGCCGAAAATTCGTGGCCGAACAATTGAACTGGCGCTTCGGTCTCGAGCCGGCGCTTGATTTTTTCGTATGCCAGAGTGCGAACGCCGAACGCGAGCTGCGCCTCGGTGACGCTGGGCTGAACAACCAGCGGCTCGACGATGACATGCCCCGGCCGGCAGACCGGTGCGGCAACCTCATCGAGCCGCAAGTCGCCAAACCCGTAAAACCGCCACGCGCGCATGAATGCCTCCGATTCCTCGTCTCTGGGCCCGACCGCCCTGTCCTCAGAACAGCCGGTTGTATCCGTTGAGGGCGGCGACACGGTAAGCTTCGGCCATCGTCGGATAGTTGAACGTGATATTGATGAAATACATCAGCGTGTTGTTGGGGGGCGGTTGCGAGAAGATCGCCTGGCCGATGTGGATGATCTCAGACGCATTCGCCCCGAAGCAATGGACGCCCAGGATTTCCAGCGTCTCGCGGTGGAACAGAATCTTGAGCATCCCGGTGGTTTGCCCGGTGATCTGGGCCCGAGCCAGGCTGCGAAATAGTGAGTGCCCGACTTCATACGGAATTTTTGCCTGCGTGAGCTCGCTTTCGGTCTTGCCCACCGAGCTGATTTCAGGCGATGTGTAAATTCCCGTGGGGATGTCTTGAATCATCATCCGGTCGCACGGCGATCCCATGAGGTGCGACGCGGCGAATCGCCCCTGCACGTACGCGGCGCTGGCCAGCGACGGGTAACCAATCACGTCCCCCACGGCATAGACATGCGGGACGTCGGTCTGAAAGTTTTCATTCACCTTCAGATTGCCTCGGCTGTCGGGAACGAGATTCACCTTGTCGAGTGCCATCCCGTCGGTGTTTCCGGTACGGCCGTTGGCCCACAGGAAGACATCGGTCTTGAGCTGCTTGCCCGACTTCAGGTGCAGAACGACGCCGTCCTCCTGTCCCTCGACCTTCTCGAATTCCTCGCGATGGCGGACAATCACACCGCGCTCGCGCAAATGGTACGCCAGCGCGTCGGTGATTTCGTCGTCCAGAAATTCGAGGAGCTTTTCGCGGGTGTTGACGAGGTTCACCTTCATTTCGAGGTTGCGAAACATCGAGGCGTATTCGCAGCCGATGATGCCGGCCCCGTAGATCGTGATCGAGCGCGGCGTGAATGACAGATCGAGGATCGTTTCGCTGTCGAAGATCCGCGGGTGCTTGAAGTCGACGTTGGCAGGGCGATACGGGCGGGCCCCAACGGCCAGGACGAAAAAATCGGCGCTCAGGCGGTGCCGCGTCTCGTCGTCGTCGACGACGTCCATCGTGTGCGCGTCGACGAACCTGCCGTTGCCGTGAAACAGCGGCACCTTGTTGCGTTCGTAAAACGTGCGCCGCATGTCGACCTGTTTTTCGATCACCGAGCGGGCGCTCTTGCGAAGCTCCGGAATCGTCAGGTTCAGGGAGACCCCGGCGTCGCGAAACAGCGGATTGCGATTGGCCTCGGTCATCTGAAAGATGGCGAACCGCAGCGCCTTGCTGGGGATCGTGGCCGTGTGCGTGCACGAGCCGCCGACTTTCAATTGCCGTTCGACCGCGGCGACCGACTTGGCGTGCTTGACCGCCTGCATGGCGGCCCCTTCACCCCCCGGGCCGGTGCCGATCACAATCACGTCGTAGTGCTGCGTTTCCATGTCAGGCTACTTGGGTGGATTCGATGCTGTTGCAGATCGTCTCATTGGGCTTGCTTCTCACTGATGCAGTGCAGACTCTGAAATGTTCGCAAAAAGATTTCGCCGTCGGAGATCGCCAGTGTCGAGTTTGTCTGCTCACCGAGCGCATTTTCCGCGAGCAGCTCGAATTTGTCGGGGTTCGGGCGGAAGACGATCGTTGTCCCCTTCTGGTTCGTGACGTACAGCCGGTCGCCGACTCGCACCAGCGACGCCCAGAGCGCTCCTTCGGGCATGCGGGTCTGCCACAGCTCTTTGCCGGTCTGCACGTCGAAGCACTGCGCAATGAACTGTTCGTTGGCCATGTACATGTGCGGACCGATGATCATTCCCGAGCCGATCCGCTGCGGGATTTTTGCCGATTCGTGCCAGAGCCGGTTACTCGCGGTCACGTTCCCCGAGCCGCCGAGCTTGAAACCCATCGCCGGTCCGTGGAACCCGCTCATGGCGACGCCGACGCCCTCCCCGAAGACCGGCGAGGTGTACACCAGCTTCCCCAGCCCGTCGCACGTCCACAGGATCTTACCGTCCGACGGATCGTAGGCGTTCAGGTGGTACGGCAGGGTCACCAGGACCTGATCGCGGCCTTCGACGCCCACAATCTGCGGCGTGCTCCATGAGCCAATCCATTCCGTATTCCCCTTCTCGCCGCTGGCGCCCCCCGGCTCGTCGGTCTGCCAGATCGTCTTTCCGTCGGCCGAGTCGATCGCCGTGACAAACGTTCGCTCGCCCGGCCCGCAGTTGAGATAAATTTTGCCGGCATGGAACACCGGGGACGATCCGTAGCCCCAGATGTGCTTGAAAATCCCCAGGTCGCGCGACCACAGCTCTTTGCCGTCGTAGTCGTAGCAGAAGAGGCCCGCCGAACCGTGCCACACCACGACGCGTTTGCCGTCGGCGGCGGGGCTCGAACCGCAGTAGGGGTTGGTGCCGTGCGTGGGGTCTTCGGGCGCGTAGTCAACGACTTTCGCCCAGAGCTGCCGGCCGTCGCGGCGATCGAAGCAATACAGCCCGCGCTTCTTGCCGGCTTCGGTGGCGCAGGTCAAAAACACGCGGCCTGAGGAGACAATCGGGCTGCCGTTCCCCGGCGAGGGGAGCGGCGATTTCCACCTGATGTTCTGGTCGGGGGCCCAGCGCAGGGGAACCTGGCTCTCGGAAGAGACGCCGTCGCCTCCGGGGCCGCGAAACGCCGGCCAGTCGGCAGCAGACAGTGGGTTGCCAATCAGCGCCAAGAGAGCCAACATGACCACAATTGGTAAACGCATGGAATCGCCCTCGTCTGTGGGATTTTCCGAATTCGCGATGATCTCGCACAGTTCCATCACACTGTAACTGCCGTCCAATTTCGCAACAAGCAACATCCCGGCGACACGTCAGTGTGTTCGGTCGGTTCCCAGTCGATCTGTGACAGTCTGCGGCCGTTTCCCTGTCCTGTTGACTGACAATGGAGAAGACTGAAAGGAGTTTGTCGGATGGCGCTGGCTGTGGCCCTGGATCTCGGAACGACGTCAATCGCGGCGGTGGCTGTCACTCAGGACGGTTCGCTGGCGGCGCACGTACAGTTACCGAACGACGCTGCAATTCCGAATCTGCCTGCCGGACATGCCGAACAGAACCCGCTGCGAATCCGCGACATCGCCTGTGAAGTGCTGCGGCGCTTGGCTGCTGTACTGCCCGAAAAGCCGCATTGCCTGGGGCTCACCGGACAGATGCACGGAGGTCTTGTGACGGACGCGGAGCGCCGGCCGCTCACAAATCTCATCACCTGGCAGGACCGTCGCGCGAGTGCGCCTGATCCGCGCGGATCGGGGACATATCTCGAAATGCTGCTGCGGAATTGTCCTGCGGCGTCCATTCAATCGGCCGGCTGCCGCCCGGCCGCCGGTTTCCTGGGAGTCACGTTGAACGTCCTGGGCCGGCAGGGAACGCGATTCTCGGCGGACGGAGATCAGGCCTCGTGCGTCATCGACTGGTTCGGCGCAGAACTGACTGGCGGGTGCATCGTCACCGATCCGGGTAACGCCCAATCGCTGGGCGTGTTCGATCTCGAACACCGGCGCTGGAGCAACGAGCTGCTGGCGGCGTGCGCCGTCGCCCGGTCGCTGATGCCCGAGGTCTGCGAGAGCGGCGATGTGATCGGTCACGTGACCGCGCAGATGGCGACCGCGACGGGCCTCCCTGCCGGACTGCCCGTGTGTAATGCCATTGGCGACAATCAGGCCGCCGTGCTGGGGAGCGTCGCCGCCGGTGCGCCGGCGATTCAGATCAACGTGGGGACCGGCGGACAGATCAACTGGCCCGTGTCCGAATTCACGCGACTCGAGGGGATGGAAACCCGCTACCTGCCAGTCGGCCGGCTGATGCTGGTCGGTCCCGGACTGTCCGGCGGC
>JACQFH010000738.1 GCA_016200145.1 Planctomycetia bacterium
CGTGCGATCCCGATTCTCTGGACGCCGCCCGCCACTGGGTGGCGATGGAGCGCCCGCAATGGATCGTACATTGCGGGACGCCGGCCGAATCTGTCTGGAACCTTCCGCCCCCCCCTCTGCCGAAACCCGAGTCGGTCATTGTGGCCGGGACCTGGGCGCGGGCCGCCCAGGAATTCAATTGCGAGCTGTCGGTTGTTTCTTCCGACGCGATCTTCACCGGTCCCTGGATGTTTCATCGCGAGAACGGCACGTGTTACTGCGACAGCACGCCGGCGCGGATCCTGCGGCTGATCGAAAAAGAAGTCTGCGACGTCAATCCGCAGACGCTGCTGGTGCGGACGAACGTCTTCGGCTTTTCGCCCGACGCCGGGGAACCGGGCCTCGTCGAGACGATCTTGAACGCGCTGCGCGACGAAGTTCCGCTGGCGCTCGACTGCATGCGGCACGCGACGCCGATCCTGGCGACCGATTTCGCCGACGTGCTCGAACGGGCTTATCAGCAGCGGCTGCGCGGCCTGTATCACCTGGCGGGCGGCGAGCGGATCAATCCGTTTCGCTTCGCGTGCCTGCTGGCCGATCAGTTCGGGCTGTCGATGTCGACCCTGTCGGCGATCGAAACGCCGTTCGAAGAACGCCGAGAATATGGCACGGGAGAATCGTCGCTGCAGACACGGCGGATCCGCAAGGCGCTCGAGATGCCGCTACCCCTGATCCGTGAAGGGCTGTCGCGCTTGTACGAGCAGCACATGAGCGGCTATCGCGACCGCTTCGGCGGCGTGCCGCAGACCGTGCCGGAAAAGGTGGCGTAGAGCAGGTTTCTAACCTGCTGTTAAACGATTGCCGGCGGAGCCGCGACCGTGAGGGAGCGGTGTGGTATCGGGTCTGGCACCGACAGCTTCCTGACGGGCGCGCCTCCACGATCGGAATTCTCACGAATTCCGATCTCGCCGCATGTCGGGCCTGAAACCACAACCACAGGACCGGACTGTAGAACGTTCGCAGCCTGCCTCGCGTAGTCTCCGAAAGCAGATCCCAGTCGAGCCCCAAGCACGCCATGAATGACGCCAGATAGGCCGCCGGTATCACGAGTGTCACCTTGCAGCCTAAGTCCCAACAGGATTTCTTGCGCACATCGTCCATGTCGGCATCATATCCGACATGCCGGGCTGCGCTCATTTGGATTTTGAATTCTGGATCACGCCTGACGCGGATGCCTTTTGTATTTCGGATTTGACGTCCGGCACACCGGCAAAAAAATCGGAAATCCGAAATGGACCAAAGCGCCGCCCCGTTGGGGCTTTCGGTTTTTGTGTTGCCCCGTGTCCCCAGGCCGTTGGCCTGGGCTGACATAGGGACGCCCCTTCGGGGCTGACGCGCGGTGGCCCTGCGGGCCGCCGGAGCGACGAGTCCGATATTCGAAATCCGGATTGTCAAAGAACGACCACTGGTTGAAAACCTGCCCTACGGCTTTTCTCTTGTCCACTTTCTCCTGCTCTCCTGTCTCGCGCAGCGCAGGTTGGCAACCTTCCCGGCGGCGGTGTATGCTGCTGGTCATGAGCCGCAGCGATGCCGACCCGGGAGCCGCATTCCGGGTCTCGACCGACCTGGTGATCGAGACCCCCGAGAATGTCGTGCTGTCATACCGGCTGGCCGGTCCGGCGGTGCGCTTGCTGGCGTACCTGGTCGACCTGTGCCTGCGCATCGTGATTCTGATCGGGATGTGGATTGCCGCGTTGATCGGAGGCATCGTCGCCGGAGGCGTCACGATGGGCATGTTCCTGGTCGCCGTCTTTCTCGTCGACTGGGCCTATTTCGGGCTGTCGGAGGCCTTTTTCCGCGGGAAGACGCTGGGCAAGCACCTGTTCGGGCTGCGGGTATTTCAGGAACAGGGCTATCCGGCGACGATCTGGGGGGCGCTGCTGCGAAATTTCGTGCGGTTCGTCGACAATATGTCGCTGTGGGGCGTGTGCTTCGTCACGATGGTCGTTTCCGGCCGCTTTCGACGCCTGGGCGATCTGGTCGGGCAGACCGTCGTGATCGAAGAACGCCGCGTGCGCGTGCCGCGCGAGCCGATCATTCTGGAAAAGATCCGTCCGCTGTCGCGAACCGAGTTGGGGTCCTATGTTCCCTCCGGGCAGACGCTGGCCCTGATAGAAGAATTCCTGGGACGCCGGCACGTTCTCACCTACCGGCGCGGGCACGCCATGGCGTTCGTGCTGGCACGCCCGCTGGCGAACCGGCTGGCGTTTTCGGGCGATCCGCACATGGTCGACCGTTACCCAATGGCATTCCTGGCGGCCGTCTACGCGACGTTCTACCAGGTGCATGAAGGCGAAGACGACGAAGATTCTGCAGCACGGCCGGGGGCGGGCCGCGTGCGCCGCGAGCAGCCGGTCGGGGCGGGAGCGACCTCATGAACAAACGGAAATTCGTCGCCAGACGGGCCGTCGCCTGGCACCGCTTCGAGCAACTGCTTGACCGGCTCGATACGATTTCGCTGCGGCGGTTCTCGCCGGCCGAGACGGCCGAGTTCTCGCGATTGTTCCGCGAGCTGTGTTACGACCTGTCGCTGATCCGCTCGCGCGACTGGGGGCGGGGGCTGGTGTCGTATCTGAACGACCTCGTCAGCCGCGGGCACAACGCCTTCTACAGCTCGCCTCCCGGCAATCTGGCACAGGTCGCCCGGTTTCTGGCGGTGGGATTTCCGCAGTTGTTTCGACGCAACATCGGCTATTTTCTGACCGCCGCGGCGCTGTTTTTCGGGAGCCTGGGGATCACGTGGGCCGTCGTCCAGAACAATCCGGCGCTGGCCACCCGCATCGTCGACGCACAGACGCTCAGGCAGGCCGAATGGATGTACAGCGACCATTCTTCGAAAGGCAAACCGGGATCCCAGGCTGACGACGAAGATTGGCAAAACGCGCCGGATTTCGCCGGACAGCGTTCGTTCATGGCCGGATTCTACGTGCTGAACAACGTGGGCATCGCCTTTCGCTGTTTCGCGTCCGGGATTCTGGGTGGCGTGGGTTCGGTGGTGTTCCTGCTTTACAACGGAATTTTCATCGGGGCGCTGGCCGGAGATATCATCGCGACCGGTCATTCCGAAAAGTTCTTGAGCTTCGTTGTTTCGCACGGCTCATTCGAATTGACGGCGATCGCTGTCGCCGGCGGGGCGGGGCTGATGCTGGGCAACTCGCTGATCCACCCCGGCCAGCGGACGCGGCTGGAATCGCTGCGCGTCCGCGGTCTGGAAGCGATCCAGATCGCCTGCGGCGCGGGGGCCATGCTGGTGATTGCCGCGCTGATCGAGGCGTTCTGGTCTCCCTCGGTGGCGATCCCGAACCCCGTGAAGTACGCGGGGGGCGGCGTGATGTGGATCCTTGTGTTCGTGTACCTGTCGACCGCCGGCCGCTGGGAATCGAAGCCATGAGATTCGACCAGGTCACGGTCTCGCTGGAGCCGCGGGGCACGGCCAATTGTCTCGATCTGGCCCTGTGCTTTACGCGGCACTATCTGAAGCCGATCGCCGGGCTGTGGGCCACGATTGCTGTTCCGGCTTGCGTGCTGGTGTACATGCTGGTCGAGTATTACGAGTTCAAGCTGTGGATGGCCGCGCTGATTCTCTTTTTCGTCACCTCGCCGCTGGGCGTGCTGCTGATGGCTGGCGCGGCGCCGTGTGCGTTCGGAGAGCCGTTCACCTACCGGGGAACATTTCGCCGGCTGGGGTGGCGCGGGATCGGGCTGATTATCAAGGGGCTGGCGCTGCGCGTCGCGACGGCGCTGGCGGCAGTGTTGTTTATCTTTCCGGGCTGGTATCTGGGAGTGCGTCAGGGGTTTTTCGTGGAACAGGCGGTGCTTTCGAAAATGGCGCGGCATCTGCACGATCGCCGGGCCGACGAGCTCTTGCAGGGAGAAATCGGCGACCTGTTCTTCCGGTCGGCGGCGATCGGGCTGTTCTCGCTGATGATCTGGTTCGTGCTGCTGATTACCGTCGACACGGCCTGTTCGACTCTGCTGGGCTGGCCGATCCTCATGGGCCGGTGCAAGGTCGATATGTCATACCTGGCGAACAGCGCTGACCTTCCGGAATACATCTTCAAGTTCCTGTGGAGCGACCCGATCGTGATCACCGCCAGCCTGGCGGTCGCGCTGCTGGTCTACCCGATCGCCCGGCTCGCGTGGTTCTTCTGTTACATCGACGTGCGCGTCCGCCGCGACTGCTGGGACATGGAACTGCAGATCATCCAGGAAGCCCAGCGGCTGGAGGGGGCATGAGCCGGCGGATTTCGAGATGGATCGGGGCGGGATGGATCGGCGCGATGGCGGCGCTGACGCTCATGCTCGCCGCCATTTCGCATGTTGGAATAGACAATTTCGTCCCCCTCTCCATCCTCCATCTTCCATCCTCGATCCTCGCTCCCTCCTTGCTCGCGCTTCAGGGCCAGTCCACCACCGGCGGGCGCTTCGGCGACAAGGAGGACATCGGCCGCGAATTTGACTCGCTGCGGGAACAGCGCGAATTCCGCAGGTTGCGGAAAGAGAAGCCCGTCGCCCGTGCCGAAGAAACGAGCTTTGAATGGCCCGAGTGGATCAAGAGCTTCGGAAGATGGCTGCGAGATCTCGTCAATTCCATCGGCAGTTTCTTTTCGGGCCTGGGGGTTTTGTTCCAGATCCTGGCGTACGGCATTCTGGCGGCGATTGCCGGGCTCATCATCTGGCTTGTGGTGCGCGCGGTGAACAACTATCAGGCAAAGCAGTCGCTGCGGGCAAAAGTCCGGCGCAGCCACGAAGAAGGCGAAGCCGACGCTCCTCCCGGCGACCTGCCCGCCGATGAGTACCTGAAGCGGGCCGCCGAGCTGGCGGAACGGGGCCTGTTCCGCGAGGCGATCGGGCAATTGATTCTGGGGGCGATGAGCCGCGCCGAACGCAGCGGGCTGATCCGCTTCCGCCGCGGGCTGACGCACCGCGATTACCTGCGGGCCCTGCGGAGCCGGGCGACGCCGCATCAGGCGTTCAAGCAGATTGTCGCAGTCTACGAACCGATCTGCTTCGGGCGGCGTCCCGCGCAGAGGGAACATTACGCGACATCGCTCGACGGATATCAGACCGGGTTTCGCGAAGAGCTGAGCGCAGTCCCGGCTTCGTCGAAAATGGCGGTTTCCGCCAGCGCCGCGGGAACTGGTCGCAACTGACAGATCGCCCATGGATTCACCAACTCGCGACGAAGACGTCGAAACGATTCAAACCGCTCCCCTGCTGAGCCGCGTGCGGCTGCGCTCGGTGGTGTGGCTGGCGCTTCTGGCCTGCGTGCTGAGCCTGCACGTCTGGTTTCCCCGGTTCGACGCGCAGGTCAACGACTCATATAACGTCGACAACGGCGGGCGCAACGCCCTTTATCAGTTTGCGCAGCGGCGACTGGGGATGCGGAGCGTGACGCGCAACCACGACGCGCTCGTGGGATACCTCGATTCACTCGACAGGCGAACCACGCTGTGTCTCTTGGGCCCCGCCCGTTACCCGGGGGCGCGGGAATGGGGGGCTCTTTTGAAGTGGGTCAACAGCGGAGGACGATTGCTGCTGGCGGCACAATGGGATGATCCGGAACTCTCGATTCCCGGCGCTGGCGCCAATGTGAAATCCAGCGGCGCGAAGGCCCTCGCGCGGGCCCTTGGCACGGATGAAAGGAGAAAGAAGGGCCGGAAGGCATCTCCTGCGCCGCCTGACAAGCCTGCGGCGGAAAAAGCGGAAAAAGACGAGGGAAAATCGCAACCGGGGGCCGAGACCCTGCCCGAGAATCTTGCCTCGATCCTCACCGGCGACCTGATCTACACCTGGAAGTCAGAAGGCTGGATCGAGGCGCCGGGGGCCGAGATTCTGGTGAAGACGGGGCCGGGCGTGCAGGCGGTGCGGATTCATCACGGGCTGGGCACGATTGTGCTCACGGCGTCGGATTACGTTTTTTCGAACGCGGCCCTGTTCGAAGAGGGACAGCAGAACGGGTATCTCGTCGCGCGGCTTCTGGAAGCCACCGGGCCGGTGGAGACGCTTGTCTTCGACGAATCGTTGAACGAGACCGGCACGCCGCGCGTCATCGGCCTGCTGCTCGATCCCGTGCTGCGGCCGTCGACGATCCAGCTCGTGGCGCTGATCGTGATCTTCGGCTGGCGGGGCAATCGCCGCTTCGGCAGGCTGTTGCCCGAGGCGAAACCTGCGCGCCACGACGTGGCCGACCATACCAATTCGCTCGGGAACCTGTATTACAAGGCGCGTCACGGCACGGGGGTGTTGCGCGAATACATCGAGCAGTTGCGAACCGAATTGCGGCTGCGATTTGCCGGCGGGCACGATGAACGAATCCTGCGGCCGATCGCGCACAACGCGGGGCTTTCGCTCGACGAAGTCCGGCGCCGTCTTAAAGAGGCCGACTCCGCGGCGCGCAAGCCGAGGCTGTCTCGCCGCGAAGCGGCCGCTCAGATCCGCAAGCTGGCCGTGCTGCGCCAGGCGCACCACAAGCGCGAGAAGCCGGTTAAGGCTGAACCGAGGCCTTCAGCAGATTCAGCGTGATGTGGGCCTGGCCCTGGTGGTGGGCTTCGTGCCAGGGAAGGATCTGCAGCGCTTTGGCGATGGTGATCCCGCGTTCTTTGAGCGCGGTTGGAACCGTGCCCAGATCGGATTCCTTGAATTGCGAGAGCGTTTTCCGCAGGTGCTCGCGCGACTGGGCCAGCACGTCGCGAATCTGCGCGGCCGAGGGGATCGTGTCGTCGGGGGTGCTGCCCCCTTTGAACCGCGGCACGAGGTCGGTCCAGGCAGGAACCGTTCCCAGAAAGCGCTCGGTGGCAAACAACTCTTCGGTGATGCCGACGTGCATGAGCTGCCACGCGATGTGGGCCCGGCCCGGCCCCGGCCGCCAGCCGAGCGCTTTGGTCGGATCGGGGAGCTTTTCGATGGTTGCCAGCGTAGCGAGCGTACGCTCGCGGAAGAAATCGAGGAGTTGCAATGTAGTTTCGACGACGGGCAGGCTCATGGATGCGATTCCTCGGTGGTGCATGGATTTTCGGGATGCGTTGAGTTTAACAATCGACGGCGCAATTGCATCTCTGCGTCTGCGACGAATACGGGTCGGCCCCTGCCGCCGTTCATCCGGCAGGTGAATGAGATTGATCAGCTATGAGGCGTCGGCACGCGTTCAGCTACAAATCACCGTAAGAGCTCAAGAATCTCTTTCACCTGCCACACGAGGTGGCAGGGGTCTTGAGCGCGCTTCAAAGTCGGCATCTAGCCGAGCAAAATGTGGTGCAAAGCTGCACGGTGGCAGGCGAGACGCCGGCACCACAAGAAGGGACACGATCAAGAATTTCACCAGTTCCCGCCGCACCCGTTCCTGCGTAGAATTGCCGATCAAGAGTCTGTCTTCGCCCTGGCCGATCGCATTCGCAAGCGCGATCGAAGACCCAGAGGCGAATTGAGAAGACGATGGCGCCCGCGCCTCGCTCGGCGCGCAGAAATGGCCTTGCGGCGCGGGTTATTCACAAAACAGGCGCTCGAAGCGCGCATGCGCGTGCCAAAGTACCCGTTTTGTGAATAAACCGATCTTCAACGTGAAAACTCTGCAACTGAATGTTGCAAAAGAGGTTGCGCTGGTTTTTCGACGATAACCGCGCGTTCGCAATCACTGCTGCAACGGCGCGTCTCACCCGGCCGGGTTGACGTAAGTCGCCGTGCAATCGGCGATTGCGGAGCGCGCGGTCTCAAGAACCAATTGCGCATTGCGCGGGGCCGTTATTCACTCTATAGATATTCAAAATCGTTGTCTGACATTCAACTGCCAGGTTCGGTCGACCGGATTACCTGACGCCGAGAACCGGATTACCGGAGCAGGAGATTATTGCGGTTGCAGTGTCCACGTGGGGCCGGCGATCTTGTCGAGCGAATCAAAAACAGTTGCGTCGCCTTTTTTACCCGCCGGTGGGCATATCTGCTCTAAAGCCTGTCGGCAAACATATCCCGATAGTGCCGATACCAGTTGCTCTGGAACCTCTCAGCGGGGTCGTATTTCCGCTTCAAGCGGATGAAATCCACAAAACGTGGATAGCAGGCTTCGACCTGACTGCGGGTCGCCCAGCGGTGGTACGTCAGGTAAAACCGTCCTCCGAACTCGATCACCCGATCAATGATCCGCCGGAAATCGGAGGCCGCCTTCTGTTTCCCCGATTCTGTGTGTTCCACGTGCAGGTTGCAGACAATGCACACCGACCGCTCTTTGGCCCAGGCGAGAAACGTTTCGTCATCCTGTTCAATGAAACGGATCGTACCATAGGTCATGTCGACGCCATGGTCGACATAATCCTGGCGCACGGCCGCCATGAACGGAATGAAATTCGCCTGTGTCACGTAGGCTTCGGTAATCATTTCGGTTCCCCGGCGTGGATCAACCGCGTCACGCCAGGCGCTGAAGTTTCCGGCAAGCTGATGCGTGTCGGACCAGTACACCTGACCGTTCGTCGACTGATAGTACCGGGCATATTTGCAGAAGGCCTGCTTTTTGTTGGTGCGGGCCAACCGGTAGAGCTCGACCCAATCGTCGTCGCCCAGTTGCTTCTGGCTGTCGGGAATCGGAGTTTCCGTGGCGACCGGCCGATAGCACGAGAATACCCCCTCGTGCGCCTCGACGTTGCAGTCCAGATCGGTCGAATACTGGCAGTCGCCGTACACGAAACCGGTGGCGAGGCGCGTCTCGAC
>JACQFH010000739.1 GCA_016200145.1 Planctomycetia bacterium
CAGGCCGCCTTGGGCGTCACCCGGTCGAGCCGGCGCAGCAGGTACTCGACGTGGTCCGCCGACAGGATCTGCTCCAAGCGGGTCAGCACCCGCTCGATCACGTGCTCGCGACGCGGGGTCAGGAAGGCTATGCCAAATTCAAGAACCGATTGCGCCTCAGCTCGGCCGACAAGTTCGGTGAGCACACGACGACGATGGCCCCCCCCTTCCCGATCTGGGTCGACACGTTCCGCCCGGAGCTGGAACGGAAACGCTGGTACCATCGCTTCTCGGGGATCACCGCCACTGCCGGCGGGTTCGACATCGAGCGCGATTGCCGCACCGGCCACGGCCCGCTGGGTGCCCTCTATCCACTTAACACCACTCACCCGCAGAAAGAGGGGGACACCGGGACGTTTCTGTACCTGGTTCCGACCGGCATGAACGACCCGGACGAGCCGACATGGGGGAGTTGGGCCGGTCGCTACGGCCGCCAGGAACAATTCCCCGACCGGAATTACTACTGGGCCAATCAACAAGATACCTGGAATGGCACGACGCACCGCGAGAATACGCTCAAGCGGTTTGCCGCCGACCTGCAGAATGACTTCAAGGCCCGCCTCGACTGGTGCGTGAAACCGAAGACCGAAGCCAATCACGCGCCGATCGTGAGTGTCGCCGGACCGCGCCGGCAAACCGTCAAGGCGGGGGCCGTCGTGCCCCTCGACGCATCGGCCACGCGCGATCCCGACGGCGACAAACTCACCTACCGCTGGTGGATGTACCGCGAGCCGGGCACGTTTCCGCGCGAACTGCAAACCGACGCCGTCGATTCACCGACGCTGAAATTCATCGCCCCCGAAGTCGATTCGCCGCAAACGGTGCACGTCATGCTGACCGTCAGCGACAGCGGCTCCCCTGCGCTGACCCGTTACGCCCGCGTCGTGCTGACGGTGGATCCAAGGTAATTCTGTTCCATCACGCGAAATCAGAATCCGCCCACCTGGTGTCCATCGCTTCTGTGCGCCAGCTTCTGATAAAGGCCCTTGGGTGGATCCGCCCCCGGCTGCGAATCAATCTCGTCGCTGATGAATCGGACTTGGCCGTCGCAAAAGAGGAAATGGGCCCCCTCCGCGTGCCGACTCGAAAACGAATCGATGACGGTATTCAGCCGTGTTTCGTGACTGCACGCGGTCACGCCGTCACCAGCATTTTGATTGCTACGGACGCCAACCCAGATTCCGGCCGCCGAGGCGATACAGCGCTCTCCAACGGCAAACACGTTGCTTGTTCCATCCGTGATATCCCGAAACCCGATCTTGCTGTTCCAGAAAAAAATGCCATTGGCCTTGCTGGCTGCTTTGACGCTGCCGGGCAAAGCGGCGCTGCCGTAGTTACCTGAATAATTCGACGTCCCGAACTGGTCGCGGACCGGATTGAGGTCTTCGGAGGTATCATCCGGACAGCGAAAAAGAACGACTCGCGTCTGCAGATCGGCATTTCCGGGAACGGGAGTCGCCCCGAATTTCAAGCGGTTGTAGAGGGGAGCCTGTTCGACAAACGGCAGCAGAAAACACTGCCAGCCAAAGCACGGGCCCGTGGCTGGTTCCACGTCTCGGGCGACCCAGCCCGGCGGAAGCGTTCCGAACGCAGCGTGATAATTGTGCAGCGCCAGTCCGATCTGCTTCAGACTGTTTTTGCAGGCATTGGCGCGGGCCTGGGCGCGGGCCTGCAGAATCCCCGGCGCGACAAGGGCCAACGCAACGGTCCCAACCGACATCACGACGAGCAACTCGACGAACGTGAAACCGCGGTTTCGACATTTTCGCGTGCGCATGCGACTGGCCTCCGAGGACTGGCGCGAGGGATGGGAAGCGAATTCCATCACAATCGTCGCTGACAGGCCAGATTGCAAGCTTGCAACGACCGCTCACACTTCCGCCGGCTCTGCTTCGTGGCCGGCGACGATTTCGGCCCATTGCTCGGGGGTGTACAGAACCTCGCGGGCCTGCGAACCGTTGTAGTCGCCGACGATGCCGTCCTCGGCCATGTAGTCGATGAGCCGCGCAGCCCGGCCGTAGCCGATCCCAAGCGCCCGCTGCAACAGCGACGTGCTCCCCCGCCCTTCGCGCACGACCACGTCGATCGCCTGCTCGTACAGCTCGTCGCGGCTGCGGATCGCGTCGATGCCGCTCTTGCCGGCCGATTTGGCGCTGAGCTGAGCCAGCTCGCGGCTGTATTGCGGTTCGCAATCGCCGTAGAACTCGATGATCTTGTTGACTTCGGCGTCGCTGACGTACGTTCCCTGTGCGCGGGTCAGCTTGCTGGTGCCAGGCATCAGGTACAGCATGTCGCCGTTCCCGAGCAGGCGATCGGCCCCCATCTCGTCGAGCACGACGCGGCTGTCGACGCGGCTGGCCACCTGGAACGCGATCCGCGCCGGCAGGTTTGATTTGATCAGCCCCGTGATCACGTCCACCGTGGGCTTTTGCGTCGCCAGCACCAGGTGAATTCCCACGGCCCGCGACTTCTGCGCGAGGCGGATGATGTGCCCTTCCACGTCTTTGCCCGAGGTCATCATCATGTC
>JACQFH010000740.1 GCA_016200145.1 Planctomycetia bacterium
GACTTCGCGGTGAGCAGTTCCTGCAGGATGAACGCCGCGCCGTACGCTTCCAGAGCCCAGAAGATCGGAAGAGCGTCTGGGGCGAGTTTGGTCGCACGCCCCTCGTCGACTACACGCTTGTCCCCGGCAGCACGGGAGGTCGAGGCCACTGGCCAGAGGCAGGGTTCGTGTTGTTTGCCGGGGGCGGGTTAAGAATGGGCCAGGTCGTCGGTGAGACGGACCGCCGCGCGGAACGGGCAATGGGCCGGCCCTACACCCCAGCGAATGTGCTGGCCACTCTGTACCGGGTTTTGGGCATCGACACGGAACGCACCTTCCAGGATCACGCCGGACGACCACGCTACATTCTCGAAGATCATGACCCGATTGGCGAGTTGCTCTGAGAAACCGGGCCGAAGGTATGGCCGCGCCATCGCGGCTCGGTTCGCGCGCGAGGGAGCGGATGTCGTCGTCAACGATCATGTCGAATGTCGCTACGCGGATCGTGGTTCTGGCTGGAACGGGTTGGCGGAATGAATCGGAAGGACATGTCGAGGCTCCCTGGTGATGATGGAAAGTTGGCGTCAAATATTCGTCGGGGGCGATTTCAAACCGGCCGTCGCGACGAAATCGGCGGCGGCCCCTCTGACAGCCAATTCGCGATCTGCTCCGCCGCCGCTTCGATCAGCGCTTCCAGGCAGCCCGGGGCCAGGACCGCGATCGATTCCTGATAGATGCTCTTGCCGTAGGACTCGCGCGGCGGGAGGTAGCAGGCACGGGAATCATTGACAACCGTGATGACCATGATCGGCGTGCCGGGGAAGCGGTCGCGGAGAGCTCGCTGCAGAATCTGGTACGGTTCGCACTCGACCGCCAGCCAGATGGCGTCGCCCGTTTGCCAGAATGTCATCGGCAGGTGAAAGAATCGCTCCCCGGGAGAGTTCGCCAGCCGGCGTAACTGGCGGTCACGGCGCTCGATCATGGCTCGACAGTCGCGGGCCTTAAGGACGTCGCCGGCAGCGCGAGCGGTCGCTTCCTCGGCGACATGGCGGGCGCGTTCGGCCTGGGCCTCTTCCCGCGTGGGGAGGTCTGTGCGGTAGGCCATGCGAACCGTCGCGCTCTTGAATCGCCAGCGCGATTTACTTTCTCGCTCTTGCTCTTCAAGCCGGACGTGTGCCCACGGGCCGAGAGTTGCGCCGGAAATGACCGGCCCGGTGTACTGGAATCGGGTGAACGGCTGCGGCAGAGTTTCCAGAATGGAAAGGACCGCGTGGCCGAGTTGCCGGCCGTTGCGGTCCGCCACCGCCGGGTCGCCGACAAAGCCCTCCACGGGACCCAGGTCACCGGACGCGCCTTGCAGGAAAACGCAGGGGGCCCCGGTAAACTGTTCCACTAACTCGCGCATCGCTCCGGGGAAGTCGGGACTGATGAGCCGGTTTTCCCAGGCGAGGGTGGTCGGATGGCAGGCGTAATTGACGATGGTGGCCAGGTTCCCGTGGGCCTCGTCGCTGACGCGCGCAACCAGCAGCGTATCGTCGGCTGGCCCCGTCGGGTTGTAGCCACAAACGATCTGCCCGCGAACGGAGTCGGGCAGGTCGCGGTGGGCGGCAAGAGCGCAGCGACCCGTGGCGAACGTCAGCGAAGCCGGCCGGCATGAACGCCGGGCTGTCGCCACCAGGTTGCTCAGCTTCTTGTTCATGTCGTCGAGGTAGGGACCGATGAATTCGCCGCCGGGGCGGTTGCCCCGCGCGCGGTCCATCAGCCCGGCCCCGTGGGTGTGGGAGAAGGCCACAAGAATCTGCTGGCGTTCCAGGGGCGGCAGCGGTGCAGTCTGGGGCTGGGGCAATCGGGGCGGCGCGCAGACGGCTTCGATGAGGTCGTCCATCTCCCGCGTCCCCAGAATGCAGTGGTCCACCGCCAGGACCACGACTTCGGTGGCAGGCCCCACAGACTGGCCGGCGGCCTGAAACACCAGAGCGGTCGCCGTCAGGGGCCGATGGACGCCTTCTGCCTGGTCGTGCAGGGCGGCCCCCCACATGCGATGGTAGATGCCGACCGGCGGGGTGATGTCACAGCGGGCCTGGCCAAAGTGGCAGAATCCTTGCGGCGTTTCGACGACTGTGTTGTTCTTGTTCAATCCGGTTTCTCCACAATGGGTCGTTCCACGTTCAGAAAGATCCAGGACAACAGAGCGGCGAAGTTAAGCCCGGCAACCAGCAGCAAGACAGACCGCCAGCCCACTGATTCCGCAAGTTCGCCCGCGACCAGCGGAAACACGAACGCGCCGATGTTGCCCACCATGTTCATGGTGCTGAAAACGGTGGCGACGTGCCGGCCCCCCAGGTCAATCGTGATGGTGTAGGCGATCGGCCCACAAAAGCCGGAACAGAAAGTGGACGCCACGATCAAGGCGAAGGTGATCGGGAGGTCATCGACGAGCCAGGCCAGCACCAGCAATCCCGCGCAGCTCAGCAGACTGCCGAGCGCCACGCCGCGCCGGCTATGCTTCAGGCTGTCCGTGCGTCGGAAGATGAAATCGGCGAGTGCCCCGCCGATCGAGGCGCCAATCACCGACGCCACCACCACCAGACTGATCATCCGTCCCGATCCCGACACGCTGACCGCATACTGTTTTTGCAAAAACATGGGAAAGAGCGTGCCGAAGAACGCGATCGCCATGGCCCTGAAGAATTGTTGCGAACACAAAAGCAGCATCGTCGGACTGCTCAGAATCGTCTGCCAGGGCGTCGGCTGTGCCGGCAGGGAAGGCTGCGCCGCGGCCGCCCTGTCTCCCTGGATGAGGCGCCGCTCCGCCAGATTCACGCCGGCGTGATCCGCGGGCCTGTCGCGAAACCAGGCATAAAATCCGATCGCATACACCACGCCCGGTAACGCCACCATCAGGACGACCTCCCGCCACGAGAAATACACAAGCAACTCGCCGATCAAGGCCCCGGCGGCAACCGAGCCGATGGCCATGAAGCTGGTCAACATGCCGTTAGCAAAGCCCCGGCCGCTGGCGGGGAACCAGTGCGAGATGGACTTGACGCAGCAGGGAAAAATGCCGGCCTGGCCGATGCCATTGACGACCCACGCTGCCAGCGCCACCAGGAAACCATCGGCCAGTCCCATGCAGGCCGTGGCGACCGACCACACGGCGGCGAAGAGCGCCAGCGCCCGCCGGCTCCCCCACCGGTCCCCCAGCCAACCGCTTGGAATCTGCAGCAGCGAATAGCCGGCGAAGAACGACCCGAGAACCAGGTTCATCTTTCGAGGAGTCAGCAACAGGTCGTCGCGAATCGTTTCGTACGGAACCGAGATGCAGAATCGGTGCAGGTAGGCGAGCAGGGCCCCGGCGCAAAGCCAGCACAGCACAGCGAACCGGACCCGAGTCGGCGCTTCGGCAGGCACGACACCGGGTCCCTCTCTAAATTCCCCGGCCAAAATCAGGAATCTTTAACAGCTCGCCACCTTTCAGCGACGATTGGTGGGCGACAATTCCGGGTGCCGTGTACGCAACGGCCTCGTACACATCTACTGTCGGCCTGCGTTCCGACAGGATCGCATCGATGAACTCATGGGTCAGGAACGGATGCGATCCGTCGTGTCCCCCTTCCCCATGCCGCAGGGGCTTCGGGAGCAGTTCGGTCTCGTACCATCTGGGGACCACGACCTGTTCGACGAGCGGCTCCTGAAACTCGTATCCCGCGTCGTCGAAACTGGTCTTGTCGCGTGCGGTCACCCGGGTCGCTGACTGCCCGTAGGGGGTCTGCGCCAGGAATGTCATTTTCATCCCATACCACGAGGCGCGGACCGTAATGCCCACTGCACCGCTCCAGTACTGAGAGCCGCGGAAGCCGTGTCCGTCGCTGGTTTTGTACATGGCGGTCTGATTGCAGAATGGATTCCTGTAAACGTTGTCCCGCTTGCGGGTCATTTCGTTCTCCACGCCGAAACAGGTGACTTCCACCAGTCTTTCACCGGTCACCCCGGTCAGCAGCGCGTTCGTATGCGTCGCGTACAGCATGGGAGGCAGGTCATACCGCCATGTCTTCTTTCCGTTCGGGTCGATGGCCAGCGAGCCTGGTCTCGGGCGCAGGGGGCCGGCGTGGTGATATTCCCCCTCACAGTAAAATAAGTCCCCGAACTTGCCTTCCTCGTACCACTTGCGGGCCGTGATCGTCTCCTGCTGATAATAGCTCGTCTCGGCCATCATGTAGGTCAGCCCGGTCCTTTTGACCGTATCGACCAGGAGCTGGCACTCCTCGAGGCTCATGGCGGCGGGTACGGCACAGATGACATGCTTGCCCGCGTTCAGGGCGGCGACACAGTGAGAAACGTGATTCGGCGCCTCGGTGAAAATCGCCACGGCGTCGATGTCGCGCGCCTGCTCGAGCATGATCTCCAGGGAATCATAAACCCGATCGCACTTGTAAACCTTGCGCAGGACCTCTCGCCGATCCGCACGCAAATCGGTGACGCCGGTCACGACGCAGTCGGGGTGCTGATGCCACTGAAAGGCAGCTCCAAAATTGCCGCCCACCACGCCGATGCGCACCTTTCGTGGCGATTTCGGCTCGTCGGCGAATAATCCTGCCGTCCCGAAAGTGCCCGCGCCGAAAGTGGTCGCCCCGAAAGCGGTCGCGCCCAGCAGTGTGGCTCCCGCAGCCAGAGCGTCTCTGCGTGTCAGTGTTTCGGACTTTGTCTGAGTCATGGTGTTACTCCGAATCGTCGCGCGTCTCGCATGAGACCTGTGAAGGGTTACCAGCGATCAGCCTATCGCATGCCGATCCCAGCCACAATTCGGCCTTCTTGACAGGTGCTTTCCAAACCGCCTAAAGATGGTCGGGGGCTGAATCGGCCAGGTGTTTCCGCAGAATTTGTAGAAATTCCTGAACATGGTCCGGAAGGTGAGCGTATTTGCGTGTGACCAGCATGACTGGCAACGCCTCGATGTGCGGATCAAACTCGCGGACATGCAGACCAGGCTCATGCCGGTCGATCCTGGGCCAGGCGTAGAGCAGCGCGATCCCCGCACCGAGCGCCACGTACTTCTGAATGATATCCGTGCTGCTGTTCTCCATCACGACGTGCAGACGGTCGAGCAGGCCATGACGGCGCAGGATGCGCTCCAGAAGCTTGCGATTGGGGCTCGATGCCAGCATAGTGATTACGGGATACTTCACCAGATCTGCGGCCTTGACTTCCTTCTTCCGCGCCAGCGGATGATGGCTGCCAGTCATGAGCATGAACTTCAAGTCGAAGAGATACTCGTGCGCCAGGTGCGGACTGGCCGGCTCATCCGGGTTGGCGGTGATGAGCCCGAGGTCCGCCTCGCCACGCTCGACCATGCGCATGACAGCCGCCGCGCCCGGATCGGAAAGGAGCCTGAGCTGTGTCTGGCCATGCTTGCCCATGAATTCCCGGATCGGCGGCGGCAGCAGATTGGCCAGGACCTGCGGGATGGACGCCACACTCAACTGCCGTGCCGACTCACTGCGGCGGGCCTGAAAGAGCTTGACCAGGGAATCGATCCCGCTGACGTGCGGCTGGATGATCTCCAGGAGGAGTTTGCCGTCCACGGTCAGTTCGAGCGCTCGTCCGTGGCGCACCAGAAGCGTGGCGCCGAGGATTGATTCGAGCGAACGAACCTGCTCCCAGACCGCCGGCACCGAAAGCCCCAGATCAGCGGCGGCGGCAGAGAAGCCCCCCTGGGTGGCCGCGAGCGTAAAGGTGCGCAGTTGGCGCAGCTCGATCTCCTTGTGAACCTTAGGACGGCGCATGGCCATACCCCTGCCGGCCGCAGTCAGTTCCGGGCGGGCCCTTCCGTTCAATGGGCCTGTCAGGAACCAAGTCGATCTCTGAGTCGATTCAGACGAAACCTGACTCCTTCGTATACCCAACGGCGTGCACCGAGACAATGTAACCTGTCCTCGGCGGTGCTGATTGGCTCCTTCCACGTGCTTGAATTCACCCTTTTGTTCTGTTACGGTCGCGTTGCATTTGATTCTCCCTCCAAGCCCACGGGTCGTATCCCGTGGGTCCGCGCTTTCGTCAGCCCCCCACCCTGCCTATTCGAGACCCGCATGTACAACGTCACTCTCATTCCCGGCGATGGCGTAGGCCCTGAGATCGCCGAAGCCACCCGCAAGTGCATCGATGCGACCGGCGTCAAAATCGCCTGGGACGTCCAGGATTGCGGCATTGAAGTCATCGAGAAAGAGGGCAAAGTTCCCGAACGCGTTCTGGAATCGATCAAGAAGAACAAAGTGGCCCTCAAGGCCCCGATCACGACGCCGATCGGCAAGGGGTTTCGCAGCGTCAACGTGTTTCTGCGGCAGGCCCTGAACCTGTACGCGTGCGTCCGGCCCTGCAAGAGCTATCCGGGCGTTCGCGGGCACTACAAGAACGTCAACCTGGTCGTGGTCCGCGAGAACACCGAAGACCTCTACGCCGGCATCGAGTTTGAAGCGGGTCAGCCCAAAACCGCCGAATTGATCGCCTACATCAACGGCATCGCCACCGGCAAGAAAAGTACGACCGGCGCGCAGACGACCGGGGTGAGCATCAAGCCCATGTCGTTTGAGGGAACGCGCGCAATCACGAATTACGCCTTCGATTACGCCATCAAGAACAACCGGAAAAGCATCTCGTCGGTCTGTAAGGCGAACATCATGAAGTTCACCGACGGGCTGTGGTACAAAGAGTCGCGCGCTGTCGCCGTCGCGTACGGCGCCAAGTTTGAAGACAAATCGCTGGCAGAGGGCGTTCAGGCCGATCCTCAACTTGCCGGCAAAGTGAAGAACACCGCCGGCGCGCTCGAATACACCGAGAGGCTGATCGACAACATGTGCATGCAGCTCGTGCAGAAGCCCGAGCTGTACGACGTGATCGTGCTTCCCAACCTGTACGGCGACATCCTGAGCGACCTGTGCGCCGGGCTCGTGGGCGGCCTGGGGGTCGCTCCGGGAGCCAACATCGGCAGCGAGGGGGCGATCTTCGAAGCCACGCACGGCAGCGCTCCCAAGTACAAGGGGCAGAACAAGGTCAACCCCACGGCCCTGATCCTCTCGGGCAAACTGATGCTCGACCACCTGGGCGAGAAGGCCGCCGCCGACCGGCTCGAACGGGCCGTGGCCGCGATTATCGCCGAAGGCAAAGAGGTCACCTACGACATGAAGGCTGACCGTAACGACCCCACCGCCGTCGGCACGCAACAGATGGCCGAGGCGATCTGCAAAAAGATGCAAACGATGTGACGTCATGGCAGACCGGCTTGAACTGACCGCCGTCGACGTCGAAGCGGCCGGCTCGCGCGCCGATCTGCCTTTCCGGCTGCCGCTGGAGCTGACGGTTGAAGATGCCGAGACGATCGCCGAATTGTGGTCTCACCCGGAAGGCGAAGAACGTGACCGATTCGCTTTGAGCGCGCTGCGGATTGGCGTGTTGGCCCTGCGACAGGCGCGCGGGCAGGTCGACGGCGAACAGATCCGCCGGCAAACCGATCACATGCTGCATTCCATGCAGGCGCAACTCAATGAACATGCGGCCCTGGTCCACAATCGGCTGACTGCGTCGCTCAAGGATTATTTCGACCCGGACAGCGGACGTTTTCAGGAACGCGTCAACCGCCTGATCCGTAAAGACGGCGAGCTCGAAGAAGTCCTGCGCCGCCAGGTGGGGGCCGACGAATCTGAGCTGGTCAAGACCCTGACGGCCCACTTCGGGGCCGAAAGCCCGCTTTTGAAGCTGCTCTCTCCCGACGAATCGCGGGGGCTGCTCAAGGCCCTGAAGGAAACCTTCGGCGAACAACTGCAGGTGCAGCGAGAGCGGATCCTGGGCGAATTCTCGCTCAATAACAAAGAGGGCGCCCTGTCGCGTCTGATCGACGAGTTGAACACGCACGGCGAAAAGCTCACCGAGAACCTGCAGGGGAAGATCGACGGCGTGATCAAGGAATTCTCGCTGGATGAAGAGAACTCGGCCCTGAGCCGACTCGTCCGCAACGTCGATCGCGCGCAGAAAACGATTACCAGCGAGTTCTCGCTCGACAACGACGCCTCGGCCCTGTCGCGGCTCAAAGGGCTGCTCGAATCGACCCAGCAGGCGATCGACGACAACCTGACGCTCGACAACGACGAATCGGCCCTGTCGCGCCTCAAGAAAGAAGTCGTCGACATTCTCGAGGCGCATTCGAAGACGAACCAGTCGTTCCAGGAAGAAGTCAAGCTGGCGCTGGCGAAGATGGTCGTCCAACGCGAAGAAGCAGCCCGCTCGACAACCCACGGCCTGGTGTTCGAAGACGTCGTTTGCGAGTTCATCTCGCGCGAGGCGCTGCGGCTCGGCGATATGGCCACGCGGACAGGTGCAACGACAGGCCTCATCAAGAACCGCAAAGTCGGCGATTGCGTCGTCGAGCTGGGCCCGGAAAGCGCCGCCCCCGGGGCCAGGATCGTCGTCGAGGCCAAGGAAGAGGAAAAATACTCAGTTGCGCAGGCCCGCGAAGAAATCGACGAGGCCCGCAGGAATCGCGGCGCACAGGTCGGGCTGTTCGTCTGTTCGGCCGGACTGGCCCCGGCCGAATTGCTCGCCGCGCCGATTCTGCGATACGGCAACGACGTGCTCGTGCTGTGGAATGCCGAAGACCCCGGCACGGACCTGTTTCTCAAGACGGCGTTCACGCTGGCGCGGGCCCTGTGCGTCCGTACGGCCCGGCAGAGCGAGGCCCAGGCGGCCGATTTTCAGGCGATCGACGAAGCCATCTGCGAGATCGAAAAGCGGACCGAAGGGCTTAATGAAATCGAGACGTCCGCCAAGACGATTCACTCCGGCAGCGAAAAAATCCTGAAGCGCGTCGAACTGAGTCGCAAGGCTCTGCTGCAGCAGGTGGAAACGTTGCGCGAAAAAATGGACGAGCTGCGGCAACTGACTGGCGAAGCGAAGTCATAAGCGCCATACAATTCCTCGATCGCACCGGCATCTTGGGAGCTTTGACCGATGATGCGGGTTCGCCGGGAACGACTGCGAACAGGATAAATCCACAGATTACTCAGATTTTCGCAGATTGAATGAAATTGGTTTTCCTTCTAATCTGTGGAAATCTTGGAAATCTGTGGATAGCTTTTTCGTGAAACCGTTTTCGCGTCTTTCGTTTCTTTCGTGATTCCTCTCTCTGACCGAATGGCAAAGAGGGTAACCACGAAAACGACGAATGACGCGAAATAATAAAGTTGATTTGTTTCCGGCAGCAGGCCGGGCGCGGTCTCCAGCGGTCCCCAAGGTAAATTCGGTCTCACAAGCAGCAGGGAGCGGCGAACATCGACGTGACGACCGAACCGATCGCCGCAGCATCTGCTCCCACGCGCATCCGGTATGCGGTCCTGTTCTGGATCTGCCTGGCCTCCGCGATTGCCTATACACAGCGCAATACGCTGGGCGTCGTCGAGAAAGACATGCGCCAGGAACTGGAACTGACGACAGGTGATTCTGCCAAGATCATGTCGACCAGTTTCTTCTTCACCTATGCCTTGTGCCAGGTTCCGTCCGGCTGGCTGGGAAAGGTCTGGGGCTCGCGGCGGGCTCTGGCGGTATTTTCGGCCGTGTGCTCGGTGGCGACGGCGCTGTGCGCCGTCGCGACGCGGGTGCCCGTGTTCGCGGGCCTGCGGGCCGTCATGGGTATCAACCAGGCGGGGCTCTTCCCCTGCACGACGGCGACGGTCAAGAACTGGTTTTCCGGTTTGCAATGGGGAATGGCCAACGGATTCATCACGGCCTCACAGTCGCTCGGGGCCGCGGGAGGGATGGCTGTCGCCGGATACGTCGCCGTCCTGCTGGGGTGGCGCTGGACGTTTGCCGTCTTTGCGATTCCCGGATTGATCTGGGCTGCGTGGTTCTCCATCTGGTTTCGCAATCGCCCGGAAGAGCACCGTTCGGTGAATGCGGGAGAGCTGGCGCTCATGCGGGTCTCCGCGCCCGGCTATGAGGAATCCAGCGCCCCGGAACATGAGGGACCGGTTCCGTGGAAAGCGCTGCTCCTCAGCCCGGCGCTGTGCTGGTTCTGCACACAGCAGTTCTTTCGGGGCGCCGGCTACATCTTTTTCAGCACGTGGTTCACGACGTACCTGCGCGACGTGTTTGGGGTCGAGAAGGGAACGGCGGGCGTGCTCACCAGCCTGCCGCTGTGCGCGAACGGCATCGGGTGCATCGTCGGCGGCGCGTTTTCGGACTGGCTGCTTGTGCGGACCGGAAGCCGGCGGATCAGCCGTCAGGGGCTGGCAGTCGTCTGTCAGCTTGGCTGCGCCGCCCTGGCGCTGTTCGCCAGCCGGATCGCCGACGTGCATCTGTTCGTCCTGGTGATGAGCCTCGGAGCGCTTTGCGCAGCGTCGGGCGGCCCGATCGCGTATGCGGTGTCGATCGACATGGGCCGCAGCCACGCGCGACCGGTGTTCAGCCTCATGAACACGTGGGGAAACCTGGGATCGATGAGTTTTCCTTTTCTCATCTCCCTGCTCGTCGGGGAATCGCCGAAGGCCGCAGACTGGGCTCCGGTCGTTCCCGTATTCGCCGGTGTCTACGCCTTCGCGGGCCTGGCGTGGCTGGGCTTCAACCCCGACAAGCCGATTTTGCCCGAGCGCGCACCGAATCCGGCCGCGTCTTAGGCCGAGCCTTGCGCACAACAAAAAAGCGAAGATGGTATTTCGTGTTTGGTGTTTTGTGTTTGGTATTTGGCGTGTTGCAGGTGAAACACCAAACACCAAACACCAAAAACGGGGTTTCCTGCTGCGGGCCCGGACGCTACACTTTCGCGAGCAAACCACGCAGACCCCAAGAATCCTGCCTGATCCTGCCCGATGCCCTACGTCGAGACTCCGAACAGCCGCTGCCTGCTGGGCGTCGCGACCTGTGATATCACTCCACCGGTCGGCATCTACCACCGCATGTGGGGGGCCGCAACCCATGAGCGCGCGGCCGGCGTGCATCGTCCCCTCTCGGCCACGGCCGTCGTGTTCCGGGCATTGCCTGCCGATTCGACGGCCGCACCCGCCGCGACGAACGATACGGAACAGGTGCTGGTCGCCGTCGATCACTGCCTGCTGTTCGCGCGCGAGATGGAAGCGCTGCTGACGGCTGTGGCAGCCCAGACCGAAGTCCCGCGCGAGCGGTTGCTCGTCGTGTTTTCCCATACTCATTCTGCGGGCCTGATGTCGGGCGACCGGCGGCATCTCCCGGGCGGCGAATTGATCGCCCCCTACCTGGAATCGCTCGCCGTCAAAGTTTCTGAGATCGTCAGGCAGGCGCGCCAGACCCTGCAGCCCGTTGCGCTGGTTTACGGAACCGGGCGCTGCACCCTGGCGGCCAACCGCGACCTGCGCGACGAATCGGCCGGAGGTTTCGTCTGCGGCTTCAATCCCGACGGTTCGGCCGACGACACCGTCCTGGTGGCCCGCGCCACAAACGACGCGGGCCAGGTCGTGGCGACGTTTGTCAACTACGCCTGCCATCCCACGACCCTCGCCTGGGAGAACCAGCTCATCAGCACCGATTTCCCCGGCGCGATGCGCGAGGTGATCGAAGCGGCGACCGGCGCCCCCTGCATTTTCCTGCAGGGGGCCTCGGGCGACCTGGGGCCGCGAGAGGGAAACGTGGGCGAGCCCGACCTGGCCGATCGGAACGGCCGCCAGCTCGGCTATGCGGCACTCGCGACCCTCGAAGCGCTGGCGCCCCCCGGCACGCGCTATGAATATGCCGGTCCCGTCATTTCAGGGGCCACGATCGGGGTCTGGAATCACCTGCCGCTGGCTGCCGACGCGGCTGCTGCAAAACATCGCTGGCGGCTGGAACGCTGGAACGTCTCTTTGCCCTACCGGCCGGAGCTTCCCACCAGCGACAAAGTGCGCTCCGCCCGGGAACGCTTCGAAACGGCCTTGCGAAAGGCTGAGCAATCCAAAGACGATGCGGCGGCCCGCGACGCCCGCGCCATGATCGAGCGCATGGACCGCCAGCTCTCGCGGCTCGACGCCCTGCCGACCGGTCCCGACATTCCCCTTCCGGTCTGGCTGTGGCGCATCGGTGACGCGTTCTGGCTGGCCGTCGAAGCCGAGCACTATCAATTGCTGCAGCGGGCTTTGCGCGAGAAGTTCTATGGAACGACCATCGTCGTGATGACACTTGCCAACGGTTCGCGTCCCACCTATCTTCCGACGGCAGAGGTGTACGATACGGGAGTCTATCCCGAAACGATCGCCGTTCTGGCGCGGGGCTCGCTCGAGAAACTGATCGAGCAGATCGCCGCCCGCATCGCCGAGTGGCAGAACTCCCCCGCCTGAGCTTCCCACCCGAGACCACGAGGACCACACCATGACCGGCTACACCGTGCATACCGGATCGACCGAAAAATTCGCCGCCGGCTGGGATACCATCTTTAAGCGTGGCTCGTCCAAAAAAACGCCGGCGAAAAAGAAGCCCGCCCGCCAGAAACCCGCCCGCAAAAAGACGACTGCAAAGAAGGCGAAACAGAAATCGCCCCGCAAGAAACAACGAAAGTGAACGGCAGCCACGGAAGCAACCCAGCCCGGCCTTCGGCCGGAACCAAATCAATTACCTTTCGTGTCTGTCGTCGTTTTCGTGGTTCTCCCTGATTGCCAGTCGATGCGAGAGGAATCACGAAAGAAGCGAAAGACACGAAACCGTTTTGGCGAAAAAAAGTCTTCCGCAGATTTCGCAGATTTCCACAGATCAGTTCGATGGCGGGATTTTTTCAATCTGCGAAGATCTGAGTAATCTGTGGATCAACCCAGCGCAGCGTTGCCCCAGAGCCGAAAAAAATCATTAACCGCGGATGACGCGGATCCGCGTCATCCGCGGTTCCTTTTTTTTCCTGCCTCTGAAATAACCCACGGATGGTGAAGTCGCGACGACCTGAAATATCCACAGATTACGCAGATTTCCACAGATTGAAGCAGACCCTGCATCAGGATCATCTGCGGAAATCTGAGAAATCTGTGGATCGC
>JACQFH010000741.1 GCA_016200145.1 Planctomycetia bacterium
CTCAAACAACCGCGGGTCTGGTCTATTTTCCGACGACGGCGGGGGCGATGCAGGATTCATGGCCACACGTTTTAGCGCATCGTCGGCGGAATGCAATCCGAGTTCGCCAAGATTCGGTTGAGAATTCGAAAAATTCACAGCCTGATAGCGTGGCAATCCCACGGATGAAAAATGCAGAACTACGAAATACGCAACCGACATGGAACTGGCCTTACGAGTATACGATCCACAGATTTCGCAGATTTTCGCAGATAATCCTGAAGGATAGCGCTGCCTAAATCTGTGAAAATCTGCGCAATCTGTGGATATTCCCCCGCGTCGCGTCTTCTTCATCCGTGGGATCGCCACGCCATCTGTGGGTTCATTCCGGAAGCGGGAAAGAAAAGGGACCGCGGATATCCAGTGGCCGTCACGTCACGGGGACCATGAGTTCAGCCACGGATGAAACACGGATGAAACACGGATATCATGGTGTGATTCATTGCTAGTGGCCGCGAATGAACGCGGATGAACGCGAATCAGATACACCCTCCACAAACTTCACCCATTCGCGTTCAATCCCGTTCATTCGCGGCTCCCTCCTTATTTCCCTCCCGAGAAGAAGACACGCATGCACCGCAGTTTGAAATTCGCAGCCGTGACCGGCACGTTCCTGATCGCGTCCGCGGCGACTCTGGCTCTCGCCGGCAACTGGGGCCAGTTCCGCGGGCCGAATGCCTCCGGCCGGGCCGAGCGCGAAGACCGACTCCCCGACGAGGTCGGCCCTGAAACCAACGTCGTGTGGAAGGTCGAGTTGCCGGGCGGGCATTCATCACCCGTGATTTTCGGCGACCGGATCTACCTGACCGGCAAAAATGACGACGGACTGCGCACGTACTGCCTCGATCGCGAGACGGGCAAGGTGCGCTGGCAGGCCCCGGCTCTGCACAAAGTTCTGGAAGAAATCCACAAGACGGCCAGTTACGCCACGCCGACCCCGGCCACCGACGGCAAAGTCGTCGTCAGCTTCTTCGGGTCTTGCGGGCTGTTCGGCTACGATCTCGACGGTCGCCAGCTTTGGCACATCCCCATGGGTCCGTTCAAGAACGATTTCGGCTCGGGCACTTCGCCGATCCTGGTGGAAGACCGCGTGATCCTGTGCCAGGACCACGACACTGATTCGTTCATCATGGCGGTCGACAAGTTCACGGGCAAAGTGCTGTGGAAGGTCGACCGCTCCGAGTTCCCGCGGAACTATTGCACGCCGATCATCTGGGAAGTCGCCGGCAAGAAGCAGGTGGTCGTCGCCGCGACGCTGCGCATCGTCGGCTACGATTTCGAAACGGGGAAGGAAATCTGGACGGTCCGGGGTGTGGCGCGGATCATCAACATGACCCCCGTCATCGGAGACGACGGCACACTGTACGCGGCGTGCTGGTCGCCCGGCGGCGACGAGACCGACCGCATCATCACCGAACCGTTCGACTACGTGATCAAGCAGCAGGATGCCAACAAAGACGGTTCCATCAACCTGGAAGAAGCGCCCGCCGGCCCAATCAAGGATCGATTCACGCAGGTCGACCGCGACAAAGACGGCCAGATCACCCGGCAGGAATACGAGTCGATGCGGAACGTGTTCGAAGCGGCCCGCAACGTCATGGTGGCCGTGAAGCCCGGCGGAACCGGAGACATCACCGACACGCACGTCCTGTGGCGCTACAACAAACAGATGCCTTATTGCCCCTCGCCGGTCTATTACCGGGATCAGATCTTCATGATCAAGAACGGCGGAATCCTGGCCGTGGTCGACGCCCGGAACGGCCAGCCGCTCAAGCAGGGACGCATCTCGGCGACCGGCGATTACTTCGCCTCCCCCGTCGCCGGCGACGGCAAGATCTATACGCTCAGCTATCAGGGAAAGCTGACTGTCATCGACGCCGGCCCCGGTTGGCGCGAGATTTCGTCGGCTGACTTCGGCGAGAACGCCGCGGCCAGCCCGGCGATCGCCGACGGCCGCCTCTATGTCCGCACCGCCGGCCACCTGTACTGCTTTGGATTGCCGGGGACGTCTCCGTAATCGCCGCGTCGCCACGCGGATTCACTAAAATCGTACTTGCCCTGCCAACCAGGAGACGCCATGGGGATCCGCATCCTGCTCGCCGGCATCATCGGCGGACTCTTGACCTTCGCGATGGGGGCGGTCAATCACATGGTCTTTGAATTCGGCGACCGGTCGATCCATCGGCTGCCGGACGAAGAGGCGTTTCAGGCGGCGATCAGGTCGCAGAACCTGCAGCACGGCATGTACGGGTTCCCGAGACCCGCGGAGAGGCCGCGCGACGATGCCGCGATGAACGCGTTTAACGAAAAATACAAACAGGGCCCGAACGGCATGCTGATCGTCGGGGCCACGGGGGAAGACTTGATGCCCCCCCATCATCTGATCGCCGAGGCGGTGACGAATATCGTATTCTGCCTGCTGGCCGCGTGGGTTGTTTCCCGGTTCGATCCGCGCTGCGGCTTCATCGCCCGCTGGCTGGCGGTCGTGGCGATTGGGCTGATGGCCTGGCTGTCGATACCGGCCTCGTACGCCATCTGGTATCGCTTTCACTCGTCGTTTATTCACGATGAGTTGTTCGGATCGCTGATCGAAACCGCCGTCGCCGGCCTGGCCATCGCGGCGATCGTAAGACCAAAGTTATCTGCGGCTCCCGCCAACCAGCCCGTTTAGAATGAGTCGCCGTCCGAAAACACCAACCCGAAGCGCCAGCCAGGCCTTGAGGTTCCAGGCCAGCGACGTGATCAGCATGTAGGCGTTGTTGCTGAGCAGATTGTCGAACGGCGCATGCAGCGCCCGAACGGCGTTCAGTTGGGCCAGGATGTTTTCCTGCTGGCAGCGATCATTGGCGTCGAGCGTCAATGGCAGCCTGCAGAGCCTCCACGTGTTCCGCCTGAAAACGACGGCAGAAGTCCCCGGCCGTGGTCGGGTCGGGAATGCGGACAGCGCCCGGCGCGTTGAGATAGGCTTCGTCCTGTCGCCGCAGCTCCAGGTCTTGCAGGCACCGACCGTCACACAGCGCGTTGTAGGCGATGTTCAGTACGTGGTCGGATTCGTGATACGGCAGACTAGATTCTATCCGTCCCGCTCCCGGCCACGCACACTCGCAAGCCTACGTCCATCGCGGGAGCAGGACGGATAGAATCGTTTACGTCATTCAGCAGCCCGCCGCAACCAGAAGCGACGGATGGAGTGACCACAACCGCATCGTTGGGCGAACGTGTTGGACAAACGCGAACGCCGGTCATTCAATCACGACCGCCGACGCAGGCGCTGCCGGATGAAGGCGCCCAGTCTCAGGAAGTATGCGAATATTCGCAGCACCAGCAGCGGTACGACGAGCGAAAAGATCAATTCCGGTTCGTAGCTGAGGCGCACCCATCCGCCGCTCGTCAGGGAAACAAACAAGAGGACGACGCTCGCCACGTAGACAACAATCCAGATCGTGGCTGTTCTTATTGAACGCGCGTTTGTCGCGAAACGAATCCGTGGCGCTGGCAAGTCAGGGGACGTCGGCGGTAGTTTGGCGTAGCGAGGATCGTCCGCTTCGTTAATCCCCTGGACAAACGCCCGGATGCACTGCGCAGCAGTGCGCACGATGACGGCCAGCATCGCGAAAGCCCCGATGACGGCCAGCGGCTCGGCGATCCGATCCAAAACGTCCATGCCCCAATCATACGCCGGCAGGAGGAGCGTGAGAATCGGGTTCTGACAGCCCGCTGAAAAATGAGCCGCGACTGTAAGGGAGCGGAATGGTTGCAGCGCGATCCGGCGAAAAACCGCTTCCTTACGGGCGCGGCTCTGTGTCGGTTTGGTTTTTCAACAGGCTTGCCAGGGTCGGACTGTGGGACGGTGCCTGCGGGTTATATCGCAACCCCGGAATGCGGCGAGACTGGGCCGGGTCCGTCTTTGCGGTCGCCGGAGTCGCCTTGAGCCCCGGGACCAGACGCCTCAAACCCCGCCCGAGTCTCGCTGGTTGGATCGATGAGGCGTATCGGCGAATTCTTTTCGTCCGCCGGACCGCTTGCGGTTTCGACAGCCTCGGCCGCCTGTTGATCGGCCAGATCTTCGAGCGACGAATTGACCGCCGCGCCGGCGAGGAACATCCACCCCGCGCCAAGCACGATTGTGATTGCCGCCCCCGCAGCCAGGGCCCAGCCGAGGTGGCCAAACAGGCCGTAGACCATCCATCCCGCGCCAACGATGACCGCCACGGCCACCCCTGCGATCAGCACCCAGCCGAGGAACGCCCCGACACCGGCCCCGCCGACCGAACCCTCCTTAGGCGCTTTCAAACCGTCCCCCATGAAGAATCACGCTAATAATTCATAACCTACTGTGTCAGCAGCTCGATACGTATGGCTGAAAACAGCCATCAACGCAAGAATGACGGATCTGTGGACGACGGCGATACCGCTAGTTTACCACTGCCACGGGGGAGGGTGAACCCCAGTTGCAGGTTGAGTTTCCGTCCCCGGGTCGGCAGCGTAGAATCCCGGCATGAGCATCGTGCTCACTGCCCTGGTTGTCGCCTTCGGCCGGTTCTGCTTGTGCCTGACTTTGGAAGTGAAAAAGGGAGCGGCAAACCTTGGGCGGGGGAATTGAACGCCTTCGGCGTTCGGTCGGTCTCGTCTTGTGCAATCCCATCAGCATATCGGTCATCGACAAGATTCCCCGATGCTGGCAGCATCGGCAACGTGGCCGACGCTGCCAGCGTCGGTGTATTCTGCCGACCGACCCCAATGAAAGGACGCATCCATCGCGCTCAGTCTCACGCTGCCGTTCTGGTTCACCTGAACTTTTTGCGTTACAATCGCGGCATGGCAATTGAGCTCGGCGAATTCTCCGAAAGGAAATAATGAGCGTTCTGGAACCGGCGGCTTTGAGCTCTACAGCGGCAATCGCATCGAGTCTGAATTGGGACGAGCTCGCTTCCCGCGTACTCGATGGGCACGCGCTGACGGCCGACGAGGGGCTCGCGGTTTTGAATTGTGCAGACGTCGAGCTGCCGGCGCTGCTCGCGGCGACGTATCGCGTCCGGCACAAGTACTGGGGGAACCTAGTCCAGTTCTATTCGCTGAAAAACGCCAAGAGCGGGCTGTGCCAGGAAGATTGCGGATACTGTTCGCAGTCGAAGGTTTCCTCGGCCGATATTCCGAAATACCGGTTCAACGACGAGGCCACGCTGTTAGAAAGCGCGCGGGTGGCGGCCGAGAACAAGTCGCGCACGTTCTGCATTGTCGCCGCGGGGCGCGGCCCCACCGAACGCGAGCTCGATCACGTCGTGCAGGTCGTGCAGAAGATCAAGAGCACGCTGCCGCTCAATATCTGCTGCTGTCTGGGGCTGCTTACCCCCGATCAGGCCCGGCGCCTCGCCGACGCGGGCGTCGACCGCGTGAACCACAACCTGAACACGAGCCGGCGGTTTTATCCCGAGATCTGCTCGACTCACACGTTCGACGACCGGATGGAAACGTTGCGGGCCGTGCGCGACGCGGGGATGGAACTTTGCTCCGGCGGCATCGTCGGGATGGGCGAACTGCACGACGACGTCGTCGACCTCGCGCTCACGCTGCGCGAGCTGAAGGTCGAATCGATGCCGGTCAATTTTCTGCATCCGATCGACGGCACGCCGCTGGCCGGCAAGCGCGACCTGAACCCGCGCGAGTGCCTGAAAGTCCTGTGCCTGTTTCGACTGGCCAATCCCGAGAGCGAAATCCGCATCGCCGGCGGACGCGAGCTGCACCTGCGCTGGCTGCAGCCGCAGGGCCTGTACGCGGCAAACTCGCTGTTCGTCAGCGATTACCTGACAACCAAGGGCCAGACCCCCGAAGACGATTACCGCATGATCGAAGACCTGGGCTTCGTCATTACCGGCCCCGGTCCGGAGACCAGGAAGGCGCAAGCCGAAGCCGCCGCACAGTGCGCGAGCGGCCACTCCTGTTCGTAGTCCAAGCCTGACTCAGATGCCCACGGATAGCGTGGCAATTCCACGGATACGTCGGGTGGGTCGAACGGAGTGAGGCCCACCTGCATCGGCGACGTGGTGGGCCTCGCACAGCTCGACCCACCCTACTTCTCTGGCAAATCCTTTTTCGCCAGATCGCGGAATTCTTCGAAGTGCCGCGTCCAGATCTCGGCCAGTTCGCGAGTGCGGTCGGGTTGTTTCGCGGCGAGGTCGTTCGATTCGGCCCGGTCGGTCTTGAGGTCGTAGAGTTCCCACGCCGCGTCGGCGCCCGCGGCGACGATCTTCCAGTCGCCGACTCGCAGCGCCCGGTTCCCTTCGTGCTGCCACCACAGGGACTCGTGCGGCACGGCGCCGTCCCGCGCGAACGCCGGGACGAGGCTTTTGCCAGGCGGGGCGGGAACCGGCGCGTTTTCCCAGGTTTCAAATCGCTTTCCGCCCACGGCTTCCAGCACGGTCGGCACGACGTCGATCAGGTGGCCGGGATTGTGCCGCAGTTCACCCCGCGCTGTCATTCCGCGCGGCCAGTGGACGATCAGCGGAGTCGAGATGCCCCCTTCGTGGACCCACGTCTTGTGCCGGCGGAACGGCGTGTTGGCCGCGCTCGAGAAGCCCGGCCCCAGGCACAGGTGCGTTTTGGCCGAGCCGGGCGCGGCCTGCGAGTCGTGGCCGTCGCCGCGCACCATGATCTCGGCGCTGGCCCCGTTGTCTGAGGCGAAAAAGATCAACGTGTTTTCGATGGCGTCCATGGCGCGGAGCTGGTCGAGCACGCGACCGATCTCGTGATCCATCCGGTCGACCATCGCGGCGTGAATCGCCATCTTCGTCGCCTGAAACACGCGCTGGGCATCGCTCAGTTCGCGCCACGGCAGCGGACGGTTGATCTCTCCCGGCCCCAGTTCTTCGAGTGCCGCAGGGAAGTCATACGGAGGCCCCACCTCGCGTTCCAGCGCCGACAACGGGCAGCTCACAATTCCCAGGCTTTTCAGTCGGGCATAGCGCTGGCTCCGCGCGGTCTCCCAGCCCGCGCTGTATTTGCCCGCGTAGCGCGCGATATCTTCAGCCGGCGCCTGTAGCGGAAAATGAGGCGACGTGAAGCACAAGTAATGGAAGAACGGCCGATTGGCGAATTCCCGCGCATGATCTATCAGGCATTTGATCGCATGATCGGCGATGGCCGTGGTCGCGTAGTAGCCACTCTCTGGTTTGGCGGCCGGAAGCGGCTGGTCGTCTTCCAGATGATTCTGCGGCGAGAAAAACCGGTTCTGATCGGCCAAATCGTACGAGCGGTCGAACCCACCTGCGAGCGGCTTGCCGTCGACATGCCATTTGCCGGAGTGATACGACCGGTAGCCGAGCGGCTTCAACATGTCGGGCAGCAATCGCGCCCAGCGAGGACGCACCCCCTGGCCACCGCTGGGGATTCCGGGGACCGTGTCGCGCCGAATTTGCTGAGCGTAATAGCCCGTGAGCAGCACGCCGCGCGAAGGCCAGCACCGCGCCGTGTTGTAGAACTGCGTGAACCGCAACCCGTTCGCGGCCAGCCGATCGAGGTTCGGCGTGGCGATCTCTCCGCCGTAGCAGCCGAGGTCGGAATACCCGAGGTCGTCGGCCAGAATGAACACGACGTTGGGCCGTGCGCGTTTCGAGTCATCGGAGTGCGCCGGCGCCAGGAGTGAGAACAATGCCAGAGCGACAATCGAAAAGGATATTCTCATGCTAAGTCATGTTCCGGTACGGTTTGTAGCCATAGTACTTCGGTCGGTTGTCGAGCCGCACATGCAGCCAGGGCACTCCGGCCCCGGCAGTGCTGAGCCAGACAGGCGTGGCCCCGACGCGGTGTTCCATCGTCGAACCGACTAATTCCCACAGGGCGTGCATCTGCGGCACCGGCGCTCCCCGGATGAACGACGCCAGGTGTCCATACACCGAAGACGGTCCGACCGGACTGGGAACGACGAGAACTGCATCGTTTCCGAGATTGGGAAAGGCGACGACTCCCTGCCGCATCGCCAAATCGTCGAAATGGCTTGCAAATGAGTCCGGTTGCGGTGTGGTTGCCAGTTCGGGCGAATCGAGCAGTACGAATTCAAATGCGCGATCCGCAGTCGCTGCGGTAATCGGCGGCATCTCCCAGCGAAAGGCCTCAAACGGAGCAGCAGCCAGAGTTGAAATGAAGAATGAACGAAACTCGAAATCATTCTGCAAGGCGTGCAAAACGTCGGCAAACGAAATCGCGGACGC
>JACQFH010000742.1 GCA_016200145.1 Planctomycetia bacterium
CAGCGAGCGGTCGCTCGAAAACGAAGGGGTCATCTGATGCACATTGGGAAAGTCGTTGATCTCGGCGAGCGGCAGCATTTTCTTCTCGCTGCGGTCCCAGATTTCGATGCGGCCCCCATCGGTCACTCCGAATTGCGCGGCGAAGGCGCAGTACCGCCCGTCGCGGCTGAGCGAGGGGTGCATGTCGGCCCGCGTCGCGTTGACCCCGCCGGCCACTGAGTCGATCGAGCCCGCCAGGCGACCCCCCTGGGCGTCACGCTCGTAGAAATAGATGACGGGATACGGCGGTTTACGCCGTTCACGGACCGAGGCGAACGCCAGCAGCAATCTCTCGCCGGGCTGATTCGCCGGCGGCTCGGCTGCACGAACCGCTCCACAGATCCCGGTGACAGACAGGGCCAGAACGATGCGCAGCAACACGAGTTGGCTCCGGCAGATCAGTCCGTTGAAAAACGTGGGATAGGCTTCCAGCCTGTCAAGATTTCGCTCGGATTCACAGGCTGGAAGCCTATGCCACGGTGCTTTCCAACAGGCTGCTAATTGTCAGTCGTCCGTCGTGAGTTTTCAGACTGGGCCAAGCCCGGACCTTACACCAGCGCCTCGACTGGGCGGGCAGTGCCGATGAACGGGCGAACGCGCGGGTCTGTGTTGGTGTTGATCCCCATCCGCCAGTAGATGGTGGCCGCCAGTTCCAGCGGCAAGACCGGGTCTCGGGCCGGGAAAGCGGCCTGGTCGTCGGTGGCGCCGATGATTGCCCCGCCGGGGATGCCCCCGCCGGCCATCCAGCAGAACATCGAGTTGCCCCAGTGGTCGCGGCCTCCCCATTTGTTGATTTTGGGTGTGCGGCCCATCTCGCCCATCGCGACCACGAGAGTCGATTCCAGCAGGCCGCGCTCATGCAAGTCGTCGAGGAGGGCCGACAGCCCCTGATCGAATCGCGGGCAGAGCTCCTCTTCCATCCGCTCGATGCCCGTCGAATTGAAGCCGTGAATGTCCCAGGCGCCGTCCCAATCGTACCACTTGACCTGCACATAGCGCGTGCCTGCTTCCACGAGCCGGCGCGCCATCAGCAGCGACTGGCCGAAGAAGTTGGCCCCATAGCGGACGCGGTGCGCCTCGGGCTCCCGAGTGACGTCAAACGCATCGCGGACCCGCGTCGAGGTGAGCATGCCCACGGCCCGCTGATAGAAGGCATCGAATCGCTGTACGCCGGCGCCGGCGAGGTCGCCGGATCGCACTTGGTCGACCGCTCCCAGCAGCCCGCGTCGCTGCACGAATCGAGCGGAGGAGACGTCGGCCGACAGTGACAGGTCCGGCAGCTTCACGTCTTTATCCAGTGGATCGGGGATCTCGACCGGATCGTAGGCCGAACCCAGCACGCCGCCCCCTACGTCGGTCGAGCGGAACAACTTGCCTCCCAGATGCACGTAGGGAGGCATGGCTCCCTGGTGCTCGGTCAGCCGTGTGACGACGGCGCCGTGCGAAGTCCGGCTGCGGGCGTCGCCTGTAAAAGTCTGGTAAGCATCGTGGGCGCCGCTGAAGCCCGTGACCGAACGGATCACGGCGTAGCGGTCGGCCCGCGTGGCCAGCATGGGCAGCAATTCACCGACATAGTAGCCCGGGACCGTCGTCGCGATGCTGCCGAATGGCCCCCGGATGTCGTCGGTCGCCTGCGGCTTGGGGTCGAAGGTCTCCAACTGGCTGGGACCACCCTCGAGGAAGATGAAAATGCAGGCTTTTGCCCCGGCAGCGAGTGGCCGGCTCTCGGCGGCATCGGCGGCGTGCAAACCCTGCGCCAGTGACTGGCCCACGAGCGCGGCGCCGCCGGCCTGCAGCAGCTCGCGACGAGTGATGCCGCGCCCATCACGCGAAGCGACACGACCGATGTTGAACATGGCGCTGCTCCTGCGGCACAACCGGAATCCTGGGAATTACACAGATAGCTGTATTTACACGACACGTCAACGGGTCAGTCCGCCGCAAGTAGTGCTGCAGTTTGAATTCGACGCAATGTCTGGAACGGCGACGTAATTACCGTCAGTCCTGCGCGGCCCGATAAGAAGATGCGGTTCCTTCTTCCGCGGATCGAATCAGACGCAGGCGTAATCGAGGGTCATCTGGTCCGTTGAACTGGCAGCAATACCACGTCAGCGCAACCCTGACTGGCCGAGGACCTTCGTCAAGCAGCCACTGCGCAGGTGCATAAAAGATTCCGATCGAAAAATGAGCCGTTTGCGGGCACCATTTTTGCCAATAGATCCAAGACGCCGGCCCGAAGCTCGCCACGTACAGCACCGGCATCCCGACCGCCGCCGCCAGCGTCCACTTCGCCCACCGCTCTTTCCGATTCACAATCCGCACCGTCAGCCAGACGCAGAACGCGGCGACGGCGACGGCTAGCGTGGAGACGATGAGGGTCATCACCGCGCAATCCCCGTTGGTGGCCGCGGCCAATTCCTCGCGGACCAAATAACCATCGCCAAGCACGTGAGCATGACGATTTCGTGGGAGCCGATTCCGAAGAGCATGCGCGTATCATACCCGCGGTGGCGCGGGAGCGGAAAGACGAATCAGTGAGTCGGTTTGATTCAGTCGAAGCGTCTGGAGTCGCGGCGGGAGGGTTGACCCGACTCATCGGCGCAGGCTTCAAAAGCTGATTCGAGGTCGGCCGCGTGTGTCGAGTCCAACGCTGAGATTATCGCCTGATGCGTTACCGACGGTCACGTACCTCCACAGCAGCGATTCATACCCCAGGCTGGAGCGATTCCACATGATCATGACCAATTGGGGATAGACCGCATTAACGACCTGGCCATCTGGCTGCACCCGACTGCTGATCCAGCATGCTGGCCCGAAGCTCGCGCCGTACAGCATTGGCAAGGTCATCGAGATGATCCAGAACCGCCGCGATCGATCCGCCAACCAATGCAGCGGTCCACAGTGCCGGGGTGGCACAGGCCGCATTCGAGAAAAGAAGCTGCCGATTAACCAACCGGCGCTTGCCGCCAGCGCGATGGCGGTCAGTCCACCGAGTATGGCCAGCGAGATGGCTGCGGGGTCGCTCATCCCTCAATTCTACCCCTGGTGGATGACGGCGAGAATACATCTCGACATTCGAAATTCCGCCGCTTCCAACTCGCACTCCTCCCGGTTGACAATCCGCACCGTCAGCCAGACGCAGAACGCGGCGAAGGCGCGAAACGCGAACGCTAACATTTCTGGCGCAGGGTCGGTAGACTGGCGCCCTCTGGCTGGCGGCAAGCAACCAAATCGACAACCTGTGTCTACCCAGGAGACTTGGAATGAAAATCCCGTGCGTGCGGATCCTGTCATCGGCGGCGATACTCGTGACCGGGCTGGCGGCGGCACAGGCGAACGTCCGGCTGCCGGCGATCATCAGCGACAACATGGTCCTCCAGGCCGACAAACCGGCGCCAATCTGGGGCTGGGCCGATGCGGGTGAGGAGGTCACGGTCAGCACGCCGTCAGTCCAGCAGACGACCAAGGCAGACGACAAGGGCCGATGGGAGGTGAAACTGCCGCCCCACAAGGCGAGCGCCGAGCCGATCGAAATGACGGTGAAGGGCAAGAACACGCTTCAAGTCAAGAACATTCTGGTCGGCGAGGTCTGGGGAGGCTCGGGGCAGTCCAATATGCAGTGGTCGGTGGCCGCGTCGACGAAGGCGCAGGAAGAGATTGCCGCGGCGAACTATCCCCAGATCCGGCTGTTCATCGTTCCCAACCGACTCTCCAGCGCGCCGCTTGATGACGTCGTGGCCAAGTGGGTGGTCTGCTCTCCGCAGACGGTCGCCCCCAGCTCGGCGGTGCTCTATTTCTTCGGGCGCGAAATCCACAAGGCACAAAACGTACCGATGGGGCTGATCACGTGCGCCTGGGGCGGCTCTCGGGTGCAACCCTGGATCACTCCCGCCAAGATCGCTGGCGAGCCCGGGATCAAAAAAGAACACTCGGCTTACAATACTCAGCGGGCCGATCGCGCCGCGGCACGGAAGACCTACCTGGCGGCGATGAAGAACTGGCTGGCAACGGCCGAGAATGCGGCTGCCGCCGGCAACGAGTTCGCCGACCCGCCTCCGGTTCCGGCCGACCCGGCTGCAACGTTCACCTCGCCCGCGGCAATGTACAACGGCATGGTGCATGGGATCGCGCCGTACGCGCTGCGCGGCTGGCTCTGGTATCAGGGCGAGTCGAACCGCGGCGAGGGGATGTATTACACGGAATGCATGAAAGCGCTGATCGAGTCGTGGCGGACGCTCTGGGGCGACGTGCCATTCCTGTTCGTGCAGCTCGCGCCGTTCTACTACGACACGAATGAAACGGCCCTTCCCGAGCTCTGGGAAGCCCAGACAGCGACGCTGGCCGTGCCCAATACCGGGATGGCCGTCACAACCGACATCACGACGATCCGCGACATCCATCCGCCCAACAAGCAGGACGTGGGCAAGCGACTGGCCCTCTGGGCCCTGGCGAACAGCTATGGCAAGAAAGACCTGGTCCACTCGGGCCCGCTCTACGATTCGATGGCGGTGGAGGGAAGCAAGATCCGGCTCAAGTTCAAGCACACCGGCGGCGGCCTCGTTTCCCGCGATGGAAAGGATCTGAGCTGGTTCACAATCGCCGGTGAGGACAAGCAGTTCCATAAAGCCGACTCGAAGATCGACGGAGACAGCATCGTCGTCAGCAGCCCCGCGGTCTCCAGCCCTGTCGCCGTGCGGTTCGGCTGGAACCAGATTGCCGAGCCGAACCTGGCCAACAAGGCCGGCCTCCCCGCCTCGCCGTTCCGCACCGACAAGTGGACCGACGCGAAGAATTAGGGGCGGATCAGCGCTTCCAATCATTCTGCAGTCGATCGACTAATCCCTAATGGACCCACCAGACGCGATACTCGTGGTACGGCCTCGCAGCGCAATCTGGCAGCAAATAACTCTCAGTGGCTTGCAACGGCAGATACAGCCATCCCGTTCGCTCGACTGCCGGAGAGCGGAAAGACGAATCACCGAGCCATTTTGATTCAAACGGTGCCCGGCCGACGCCGCGAGAGCTCACCGTTCCCTGTCCGCCGCAGGTAGTGGGGTCTTTTCAGATTCTTGAAGCGAAAACGGCCCGGTCATTCGACCGAGCCGTGCCACTTTAATGAGCAGCCATCAGATCAGTTCCAAAACTGGATGTACAGATTGAAAATGTTCGGTGTCGCTTGTGGCCCGAAGTTTCCCGTTAAGATTACCGGACAATAGATGGCTGCCGCCGTCAATTCGACTGGCTCCGGAGCATGCGTTCTTTTCAGAATCCAATTTGTAGGGCCAATTGAAAGAGCGTACAGCACGGCTGCCAGCGCGACCTTCGCCCAGAACGCCACGCCGGTTTTCTTACGACGACGATTGGCAATCCGGACCAACATCCAGGCGCATAAGGCCGTGAGTGAAAGGCCAAAGACGAAGAGAGTGATGCTCAACATGATCGCCATGCATGCGATCATATCCGAGGTAATTCCGGTAAGAAAGCGCAAAAAAACCGCCAGATTCCTCCGACGGGGCTCGTCGCTTCCAGCTCTACTCTGCAACCGTCGCCGTCACCTTTTCGTACAGCTCGTCCATCGACCACGGATGCCCGGTCACTGTCGCGGCCATCGCGGGGTGCCGTTGTGTGATTCGATCGCTTTAGCTGGTACGATTCACGGCGGCGCAAAGCGCACGGCGATCTGAAGTCTTCATATGTGTATTCTGCATATGTGTATTCTGCACGACCGCCAAGGCATTGACATCGTGCCGTCCACGGAGCATTGATTGCGGCTCGTTGGATTTTGGCGCGATGAGACATCTCAAAGGTAATGCTGGACATGTCGAAAGAGATTTTGCTGCAGGGAGTGGTTCCCATTATTCCGACTCCCTTTCGGGACGATGAGTCAATCGACCTGCAAGGGATCACTTCGTGCGTGGAATTCGCGGTGCGGTGCGGAGTCTGTGCCGTGTGTTTGCCGGCCTACGGGAGCGAGTTCTATAAACTGACCGAAGCGGAGCGACGCCTGGTTGTGGAAACGGCGATCAAGGCGGCCGCCGGACGCGTGGGAATCATCGCGCAGTCGAACCATCCATCCGCGCGCTGTGCCGCCGATCTGGCCCGACGACATGAGGACCTGGGGGCCGACCTGATTTCGTTTGCGATCCCCCGGCTCTTTGCGCTTCCGGCCGCCGATCTGCTCGATTATTGCCGCACCGTTTGTCGGGCGGTGCAGCGGCCGGTGTTGATCCAGGACTTCAATCCGGGCGGACCGACCGTGGGCGCCGAGTTTGCCCGCGCGCTTCACGACGAGTGCCCGAACTTCCGCTACTTGAAACTCGAAGAACCGTTGATGTCGGGCAAAGTGCGTGCGATCCGCGAGGCGACTCAGGTTCAGATTGGAGTGCTGGAAGGCTGGGGCGGCATGTACCTGCTCGACCTGATCCCGTCCGGCATCTGCGGCTTGATGCCGGGCCTGGGGCCGGCTGACCTGCTGCAAAAGATCTGGCAACTCGGGACCGGAGGTCAAGTGGATGAAGCCCTCGATCTGTTTGAGCATTTGCTGCCGCAACTCGTGTATTCCCTGCAGAGTATGGAACTGTTTCTCTGCCTGGAGAAACGGCTGCTGGCGCTTCGCCAGGTGTTGAATGAATCCAACATCCATGTGCGTCGTCCCACCTGGACACCGGACGCCCAGGCCCTGGCGCACGGGGATTTTCTCAACCGGCGCGTACTGGCGGCGGCCGAACGGTCTGTGTCGCGTGTGTCATGAGTTGAAGAATTTGCCCCTATTCAGCCGTTATGGAGCCGTCGCCGGTACCGAGTCACCCGCACGAGACCTGGCCGAAGGAAACTCTCATGAATCACAATCAGGCATCATTGGCGATCAGTTTCTGCTGTCTGCTCATGCTTTGCCTCTGCCTGCCGCAAGCGGCACCAGGCGAGTGGCAGGACCATCAAATCCGTCAAGGGGACGGCCACGGCGGCTGGGTCGATCGGCCCGCTCAACGTCAAGTGCTCAAGCATCCGGACGCGAATCATACAATTCCCTTCGGGCTCGCCAGCATGGACAACGGTGAACTCGTGATCCTGTGCAGCCGGGAAAAGACGGACGCGAAAGGCCGTAGCGTGCAGGCCGTGATTGCCTTCAGCAAGGACGGCGGCGCAACCTGGTCCGACTTCATGAGCGTTCCGGGAACGACCGATCGCCCAATGCTGTTGACCGATCTCGGACAGGGCCGGCTTTCGTTCCTGGCCCCGCGGCGTTTCTTCAGCAGCGACTACGGTCGCACCTGGCCCGAGGCTGTCGATCATCCGCTGACGAAGGGCGGCACGAGCTTCGGCGTCGAAGGAAACGCGTGGGTTGACCGCGATGAACAAGGCCGGGCGAAGGCCATTCTTGAAGTCGGCTGGCACTATGCGCCCGGCAAGGTTCACCCCAAGGACGACGCGACGGGGCAATTTCGTCGTTCCCTCGACGGCGGCAAGACCTGGATCGACGAAGTGACTCCGCCGCAGTGGAAATATTCCGTCGAGCACCAGGGCAAGAAGTGGCCGCGCGGTGTCAGCGAGGGTGCGATCGCCCGCGCCGCCAACGGAGACCTGGTGGCCGCCCTGCGGACTGACATGCCGCCGAAATATTTTGACGGACCTCATGACGACAGCCTGGAAGGAACCGCCATCTCGATTTCCAAGGATGACGGAAAGACTTGGACGGAGATGCAGTTTCTCTTCGAGGCCGGGCGCCATCATGCCAATCTGCAACGGCTGCCGAATGGCGATCTCGTCTGCACTCTGGTCGTGCGGGACGACATCCAGACGGGGAAACGAGCGGAAGGCCAACTGACCAGTCGTCGCCGCGGCTGCGATGCACTCGTCAGCCGCGACCACGGGGAGACCTGGAACCTCGATCGCCGTTATGAACTTGACGGATTCGATTACCTGCGAGAGGACGGCTACTGGGTCGACGGTAAGGTCGGCCACGTGGGCGCCGTTGCGCTGCCTGATGGCCAGATGCTCTGCACGTATGGCGACTATCAGCGCGGGGCAGCCCTGGTCAAATGGAAGCCGGATGTGGCGCCCGCCGGACTGAAGAGCCAACGTTGAAGCAACGCGGTGCGGGGCATCACGCACCTTACGGATCACACACGATGACTGACTTTCCCGGACACCATCCCGTGCTCAGCGGCGGCAAGGTGATCGGCGATTGGAAACCGTCCACCGGAAAGATCGTCTCAGCCCATTTGCCCGACGTTCAGGCGGGCCGCTGGAAGTTTCGCCAACTGTTCTTCCGTGGCGAGCGTCAAGTTCGGGCGCGCTGGCCGAATCCCGATCCGGCGGACCCGCTGTACAGCGGCTGGGCGTTCATCGCCGAGGCATCTGCCAATGAGAAAGCGGCACCGAATACGTATCGCTTCGCCGCGGACCAGGCCGTGAAGCCCTGGACGCATGCGGATCAGGCGGAAATGCACGTGTTTCCGTGGTATTGCTGGGTGAACGACATCATCCCTCTGAAATCAGCGGACGTCGCAGGCCAGACCTTCACACTGTCCAGGCCGCCCCATTTTGAATTCATGCCGTTGCTGGCGGGAAACCGGTTCTGCGTCGAGAACGTCCTGGAAGAGCTCGATCAACCCGGCGAATGGTGTCTCCGCACTGACACCGGCATGTTGTATTTCTGGCCTCCGCAAGAAATCAAGCCGGGCGACGTCATCGCCCCGGTGCTGGATACTCTGATCGAACTGCGTGGGACAGCGAAGTCGCCGCTGCGGCATATCACGATTTCCGGACTGACGTTTTCTCATACGCGTACGACATTTCCTGACCATCAACATGCGTCACATCACTCGCCGGCACTGTACGGCGCGGGGATCACGCTGAAGCATTGCGACGGATGCCGGATCGAAGGCGCCCGGTTTGTGATGCTGGGAGGCGACGCCGTGCGGCTGCAGGGCGCTAACGTCCGCAACGAAGTGATCGGCAACGAAATCAGCCACGTCGGCGGCGCGGGGGTCGTACTGACCGACGACGGGGCGATGAACGCGGATACGTGGACTGATCAAGCCGTGCTGCGCCGCCATTCCAGCGGCTATCCGAAGCTGATCCGCAACGTCATCTCCGACAATGACATTCACCACTGCGGCCGAATCAAGAAAAACTGCGGCGGCGTGCAGCTCTTCGCCGTCAACAGCGTCGACACGGTCATTTCCCACAACCGCATCCACGACATGTCGGACAAGGGCATGGTCATGCAAGACGGCTTCGGCCGGTTCATCGTCGAATACAACGACATGAATCAACTGGGACAGGAAATCGCCGATACCGGCGGCATCATGATCAATCGCTGGTTCGTTCTGCAGGACGATCCCGAATTGTCGCAGGGGAATCTCATCCGGTTCAATCTCATTCGGAATTGCATCGGTTGCGGCGCCTATTCCGAACAGCGGCATCCGAAAGGGGAAGGCGACCGCACGACCGCGAACGGCCGCATCTGGACGCCGTACTACACCTGGGGCATCTATTTCGACAATTCCGGCATGGAAAACACGGTCTTCGGCAACGTCGTCGTGTCGACCGTGCTGGGAGCCGTGGCCTTACCGGTCGGCGCTCCGAAGAACAACTGTGTCGAAAACAATATTTTCATCGGGAGCAGCGGAAATCAGCTCGATCTGCGGATGAGCGGCGAGAACAACCGTTTCCGACGGAACGTCATCTGCTGCTCGGACCTGAAGTCGATGCTGCTGGCCGCTCAGCCTTCCGCCAGGTCGTCGATTTCGGAGTGCGATCACAATCTCTATTTTCTCTCGACCGGCGAGGCGATGTCGATTCGCGGGATCGGATCACTGAACGATTGGCAAAAGATCGGGTTCGATCAGCATTCGCTGGTCGCAGACCCATTGTTTGTCGACGCCAAACACGGGGACTACCGTCTGCAGCCCGAATCCCCCGCCTTCACGCTGGGATTCCAACCCATCCCGGTAGACAAGGTGGGCCCTCGACCCCGGAAAACAATCCACCAGGGACTCGTCCCATGAATCGGATCATTTCCTGATCCTGGAAGCAACCGAACGGGACAATGTGAAGTCCTGGCAGTTCGGGTGCGCCCGTCTGACTCACGGCTCGGTCCGCGTCCACTTTGACGACAAGGAAGTCTGGAGCGTCGACACGTACGTCGACTGGGATCCCACATCGGCGTACTACCGAATGACGCCACAATGAGGAGCGAAGAGTGAGGCGTGAGGCGTGCATGACCTCGGTCCCAGGCTCCGCCTGGGACCGCACTGCCATGCAGGCTCTGCCTGAAGTACGTTTGCAGTCACTGACTTTGAACTCGTTTCCAGTCGTACTCGGTCTTGCCGTCCTTGTCCAACAGCAGCAGGCGTTCGTCGGTGATCTCCAGGATTTTGTCCTCGGCCGTGTCGCCCAGCATCTTCAGGATCAGGTTCACCTTCTTGGCTGGCTCGCCTCCGACAGTCGTCTTGATGAGCTTGTCGCCATCCAGTGACCATTTCATGTCGAAGTGCAATTTTGCGGCGAAGAGGGATGCCTGAACGCCCGAGAGTTCCACGTCCATGGTGCCGGTGCCGTCATCGTTCAACGTCATCGTCCGTTTGCCCTGGTATTCGTCATGCCAGACGCCCGGAAGCAGACGACGGTGTTTTTCTTCCGAGGTTTCAGGCTGCGGCCCATCTTCCGCGTTCGACGGGGGGGCGCTCGACGAGGGCAAGGCGTCAGCCGGAGCAGCCCGGAGCGGAACTGGCGGCGAGGTGGTGGAGGAGCTGGTGGTGGCGATGCTGCGATAGGCGACCGCACCGACGACCAGGATCAGGAAAAGCAGAAAAGCGATTGTCAGTTTCATGGCGATCGATGATAGCACTCCAGAAGGCGGCTGGGGGAGGGGGAAGAGCGAAGGGCGAGGAGGTAAGAGAGAATGGAGGATCGAGGATGGAAGATGGCGCAAGGGCGTGGGCGGAAGGTGCTCAGATCAGCGGGATCGGGGCCTGGCGGTAGGGAGGCGGGATGGTTCGAAAAAGATTCCGGGTAAATCGGTGCGAAAATAGGAAAGTGGGGGGTTGACGTTTTTCAAGAATCGGGAGAATTTATGGAAGTGCGGGGCGCTGCGCGAGAGAGTGGACAGGAGAGAGTTGAGAGTAGAACGAGAACAAGCCCGAACTCTGGCGAGTCCGGCTACGGGGCTTGCAGGTTCGAAGCCTGCCTTCCGGTGCAAAGAGCCAGGTACGATTGCCGGCAATACAATTGACGTGCTGTTGGTGGAACCGATGGAGCGTGGCAGTGCTGGAATGAATAACCGCGTTGAATACGGTGGATTGATGCCCGTGCCAAGCCACGACGCAAGTTGCAGTGTAGCCTGCGGTTGCGGATCGCGAGGGCGCGACGTGGATTTGAATTCGACGTCGAGTAATTATTCACTCCTGTTATTCATAAGTTCTGTCTGACCCTGAGCCCGAACTCGTACGTGCTCCAGTACTTAGAAGGTCGGAACGCTCACGGGTTCCGGTACGAAGTGCGGGCGGCGCAGCGAGAGAGAGTGGACAGGAGAACGAAGTCCAGGAGAGCGATGAGGCGAGTGCCGTGGAATTCACATCCCTCGCTTACGCGTCGGGCTTCCAGTGTGGCCAGAACACATTGGCGTGACACGAGTTGCGAAATTCCGGCGGCGTAACTCCCGGCGGAATTCATCTTTACCGAAATCGGGTAATCTGCCAGAATTCCCGCGCGACGGGGCCCGTTCGGACGAAGGCCGACTGCGGAATTCAATGACGCAAGGATGCTCTCGCGATGCGACGAATAATCGCGGTCTTGTTGGGAGTGGCGATTGGCGGGGCCGGAATGTTCGCCGCCTTCTATTATCACCTCGTACGCAGCGATAAGGGCTGGGTGGTCGTCCGCAAGCAGCGGGCTGACTGGCATGACGCGTATGTCGACATCCGCGGCTGGTCGACCCGCGAATGGAGCAACCACCGCGAGCTGTCACAAAACCTCGTCGCCGGCGGTAGAGGCGACCTGGTGCACCGTTCGATCACGGATCATTTCTTTCGCGGATTGTTCGATTCGTTTCGTGAGACGCCCTCCCCGTCACGTGGACCGGCCCCCCCTGCCAATTAGCGATCCGGCAACTCAAACTCGACGCAAGACTTGCCCTTGATTAGCGGCTCGACTCTTCCCCTGGCAACCCCCACCGCCCTGTACGCGGCAGCGCGTGACGTGGCGCGCGCCAGCGCGATCGAAACCGTCGCCGCCAAGCAGGGTGGAGTCTCGTGGACGGTGCGGGCCGACCTCGCCCCCGCGGTGCTGCCGCGGCTCCAGCGCGCTGCCCACGATCCGTCCCGCGACGGCTCTGCGGAAACCGTGAAGACGGGCCCGCACCGCACCGTGTACCGGCTGTCTCTGCCGTCAGGCGAATTCTACCTCAAGCATTTTCGCAATTATCACTGGAAAGAACGGTTGCTGAATCTGGTCCGACCGACGAAAGCCGAAATCGAATGGCGGGCCGCCGTGCGCATCGCCGGGCTGGGATTGCCGACGTTCGAACCGGTGGCGCTCGGCTATGCACGCCGCGACGGGCTGGTCGCCGACAGCTTTCTCGTCAGCCGGGGAATTCCCACCGCGATCCCCCTCGACGAATTTACGGCCGTCACGCTGCTGCCGGCGGCCGAACGGCCAGCCGTACCGCCGACGCGGCGGCAGTGCGAGCTGCGCTCGTCGCTGGCGACGGCAGTTGGCGAACTGTGCGCGCGTCTGCACCTGGCCGGTGTGGAGCACGCCGACTTTCACGCGGCAAACATTCTGGTGCGGATCGAACCCGACGGAGCGCCGCGTCTCTGGCTGATCGACCTGCACCGCGTGCATTTCCGTCGCGCGCTGTCCGACGAGCAGCGTTATCGAAATCTGGCGTTCCTGCATCAATTCTTCGTCTGCAAATCGACGCGTGCCGACAGGTTGCGCTTCTTCCGAGCGTACCAGCGGGTGTGGCGGGCACAATGCGAATCGCCGCTTCAGCCCGGCGACGAGCGCCGGGAAATTGCCTGCCTCGAAGACCATCTGTGCCGCGGCGCCCATCGCGGCTGGCAGCGCGCCGACCGCGCCTGGCGGCGCGGAAACCGGCACGTCAAGAAGCTTGACGATCACTCCGGTTGCTGCCGGGGCCTCGCGGCGCTCAATCTCGGCTGGTTCACCGCCCTGCGCGACGAGCCCGAGCGGCTGTTCCGCGATCATGCGATCGCGTGGCACAAACAGTCGGCAAAGCACCGCGTTGCCGAGGTCGCCATGCACGACAGGCTGGTGGCGCCGCATGGCACGGCCTTCTTCAAGTGCATTCAGCGGCCCGGGCTGTGGCGGCGCTGGCTCGACCGTTTTCGCGATTCGCCGGTGCGCAAGGCGTGGGAGTTCGGGCATGCGCTGCTCCGGCGGCAGATCGAGACACCACGGCCCATTGCCTGCGTCGAACGGCTGGCTGCGCAGCCGCGGCGCTATTACCTGCTGACCGAAGCGATTCCCGAAACCGCCACGCTGGCGGATTTTCTGGCGCAGACCTGGCCCGGTCTGTCTGCTTCAGATCGAAATCTGTGGCTGGCTGCACGGGCGCGGCGCCTGGCTGTGCAGGTGCGGCGACTGCACGATTCGGGTTTCGATCACCGCGACCTCAAGTTCTCGAACCTGCTGGTCTCGTCGCGGCTGGACGACTCGCGCGTCTGGTTTCTCGATCTCGACGGCATGCGGTTCTGGCGGCAGTTGCCCGAACCGCGATCGATTCAAAACCTCGCGCGCGTCAGCGTCAGCGCCCGAGTGCATCGCGTCGGCAGCCATGCCGACCGGCTGCGATTTCTGAAGTGGTACCTGGGGCCTGCCTCGGCACGCGACTGGAAGTCGTGGTGGCGACGGATTGCCGAATCCTCTGATCGAAAACTGGCGACGAACGAACGACGTGGTAGAGCGATCGACTGAATTTGAAATGGGCACGGCGCGGCCGAGCGATGCAGCGAATCGCCGGGCGGAGTCGGTCTGCGCGCCCGCCAGGATCGCCGGCGAGCGAGAATCAGTCGCGAAAGCGACCCCCCCTGCCGCCCCCCTGTTAAGGGGGGAAGTATTGCGGCGGAGGGAATTTCTGTTCCTGCTCGGAAGCGGCTGCGTGCTGGGAGGCATGGCGTGTGCGACGACAAAACCCACGCGCGTCACGCTGCCGGCCAAACATTCGATCCGATCCGACCAGCTCCTGCTGGTGAGCGATCTCAAACTGGCGAAGGACCACCCGCTGATCGAAGACCTGAAGACGTTGCGGGGGCAGGTTTCCGATAAGCTCGAACTGCCGCTGGGCAACAAGCAGGTCATGGTCTATCTGTTTTCCAACGAGACCGAATACTCGCAGTACTTGCGCGCCGCATTTCCCGGCTATCCGCCCCGCCGCGCCTATTTTATTCAGACGCCCGGCAAGGAGCTGGCCGTTTATACCTGGTGGGGCGACCGGATCCAGGAGGACCTGCGCCACGAATACACCCACGGCCTGTTGCACGCGGCGCTCGAAAGCGTGCCGCTCTGGCTCGACGAAGGGTTGGCGGAATACTTTGAAGTGGCGGGACCTGCGCCGGGCAAAGTCAACGTCGAGCACGCCCAGCAACTGGTGACTTCGGTGCAGAACGGCTGGCGCCCCGACATGGACCGCCTGGAAACCCTGGAAAAAGTCAACCACATGCGCCGCGAAGATTATCGCGAAGCCTGGGCCTGGGTGCATTTCATGCTGCACTCGTCGCCCGACACGCGGCAGGTGCTGCTGAACTATCTCCACGAGCTGCGGACGAACCCCAAGCCGGGCCCGCTGCACCCGCGATTGCTCGCCGAGACCCCCGATGCCGATGTGCGCTGCGTCGGCTATGTGGTCTCGATGAACACGCCCGGGCTCTGGAACCCCGCACCGCCGGTTCATCGGGCGGCGATGCGCACAATCGGGAGATAGCGTGGCACTCTTAGAGTTTCTGTCGGCCGCCGAAGAGGCGGCACGCGTCGCCGGAGAAATCCTTCAAGACTGGGCGGGCCGGTTCACGGTCAGCGAAAAAGGACCGGCTGACCTCGTGACCGAAGCCGACGTCGCTTCGCAGACGGCGATCCATGGAATCCTGCACGAGCGGTTTCCCGATCACGGGTTCCTGGGGGAAGAAGGCCTGGCGACGGCTGCCGGCGCCGGCGACTATCGCTGGATCATCGATCCCCTGGATGGCACGTCGAATTACGTACACCGCTTTCCGTATTACGCGGTGTCGATCGGCCTCGAATGCCAGGGCCAGCTCGTCGCCGGCGTGATCTACGATCCCACGCGGTCGGAAATGTTTTCGGCGGCGCGCGGCCACGGCGCAACGCTCGACGGCCGGCCGATCCGCACCAGCCAATTCGCCCCGCTCAACAAGGCGATGGTCATCGCCAGCTTTCCTCCGGGTGTCGCGCCCGACAGCGAGCCGATCAGGCGGTTCCTGAAAGTCCTTCCTTACGCGCAAACGATTCACCGCTCGGGCTCCGCAGCGCTGAATCTCGCGTTCATTGCCGCCGGCCGACTCGACGGATTCTGGTCGACGAGCCTGAAACCCTGGGATGTGGCGGCCGGCGCGGTGATCGTTGCCGAAGCCGGCGGACAGATCACAACAACCGGAGGCGGACCGCTCGACATCCAGGTGCCCGATCTGCTGTGCACGAACGGTACCGGCATTCATGCCGAACTCGTCGCGTTGCTTTCGAGCAACGTGTGAACATATTCGATTCGATCGCTGCGACCGCGCGAAATCCTGTGCTGCAATCGGCGGAATGGCCTGCGCGCCTGGTGAACGACGCAGCGCAGCGACAAATGCGACTTCGGTATTTTCTTCGCTCACCGTCAACAAATGCTTCCTTGCGGGGATCGGCGGAATTATGATGGACATTCATGTCGCCTCGATACGGCGGAACGCGAACGGCTGCCGGCAGCGCGCGGATTCTGTGCGGATTGCTGTGTCTGGTCATCGCGCTGGACGAAATGCGGGGCCGGGCGCAGGAGCCGTCGGCCGGTGAACAACCAGTCGCTGTGCCGCGCGATACGCCGGCAGCGAAGGGCGGATCACCCAAGTCCGCAGGAAAATCGCCTTCCACGAAATCGGGGGAAGGTTCAGATGGAACTCAATTCGACATCATCTACCTGCCCGGTCCGGGTGGCGTTCTCGTGCCCGTTCGCGCGGGGGCATCGCTCGAAGGCTACTACAGGTATCTGGACCAGCAGGAATCGCCCGAAGGTCCGCCACTGGCCGCGGTTTACAGTTTGCAATTCGACGGGGCAGTAGTCGACGATCGCGTGCAGCTCGTGGCGAGAGTCGAAGTCATCGTCACCGCCGAATCGGGATGGCAGGAAGTGAAGCTCTTCATGCAGGAAGCGACCTTGCGCGACGTGCCTGCCCATGAGGGCCCGGGGCCGGCCGTTCCGGGCCCGCTGCTTCCCGACTTCGGCTACACCTGGTGGATCAAGGGAAAAGGGACTCACACGCTAACGCTGCCCCTGTCGATTCCAATCCTGAAATTGGCAACGCTGAACCGCATTCAGGCCACGCTCCCCTCCACGGCCGCCCGGAGCAAGTTAACGCTGCGGATCAACTCGCCTCGCGTTTTGCCCAAAGTTCCTGAATCGTCGACGCTCAAATCGAAATCGGTGCCGCAGGGAACCGAGTTGGAAGTGATCGGGCTGGGCAACCGACTCGACCTGACCTGGCAGGTGCTGCCCGATACGCAGCCTGCCGAAACCGCGCTGGAAGTGACGACGTATGCAGTCGCCACGCTTGTCGACGGCGAATCGGTGACACTCGAAGCCACACAGCGCATTCAGTCGCTCGGGCAACAGGGGACATTCGAAGAAGTGCGCGTCTCGCTGCCGCCGGGATACGAGCTGCTGCGCCTCGACGGGCGCGAGCATCGCGACCACCGACCCGACCCGGGCAATCCGCAACAGATCGTAGTTCAGCTCAAGAAACCGACTTCCGGGCCGGTCGACCTGAAATGGACGGTGCGGTCGAAGCTCCCCGCCGTAGGCGAATCGTTCGCGCTCCAGGGATTCGAAGTGGATCGCGCGCGGCTCCAGACGGGGTTCCTGGCGGTCGTCGTGGTCGGGGATTTTCGCTACGTGACCGAGACAGACAAATTTCTGCGCCGCATCGACGTGGCCAATCTCCCCGGTCCGATGCAGCAGGTCGCCGCCAGAGAGGCGTATCAGTTCCTGAACCGATTGCATTTGCGACTGAAGCTGCAGCGGATCGAACCGCATGTGACAGTCGATCCCGCACTGCTGCTGCACTTCTCGAGCGATTCTGCCGAAATCGACGGAGCGTTCCGCCTGCAGGTGCTCCGTGGCAGCATTACCAGCTTCCGGCTGCGCTGGCCGGGATGGAAACAGCAGGGCTGGACGATGACTCATGCCGACCTTCCGGGCCAGGTCGAATTCCGGCAGTCGGAAGTTGATGGCGATGCCGACGTGATCAAGCTCGATTTTCTGGAACCGGCCAAGGGCACGGTCGACGTGCGGTTCCGCGCGCGACGTGCGCTCGACAGTGCGGGCGGGCCGGTGTCGCTGACGCTTCCGGCGCCCGAAACGCCGCACCCGTATTCCACCCGACTGGCGGTCGTCTCGGCCGATAATGTCGAAGTGGAGCTGCGCCCCTCGGAAACCACAGTCCTGTATCCTCTGAGCGAGCCTTCGGCCCGGATTCAGTCGCCTCGTGAATGGCAATCGCTCAGGCGCTCGGATTACCGTTTGGAATCGCCGCGTTCGGAACTGGCCGTCGGGCTGTCGGTGCATTCGCGGCAGCTTCATGCCACGAGTGAAGTCGAAGCCTCGATCCGCAGCGGTGCCGTAACAGTCCGGCAGAAGATGCTCTTCGATGTCTCGTACGAGCGAATCGCTCAATTGCGATTCAGTGTTCCCGAAGGAGTGGCGCCCGAGCAGCTTAAATTCTTCGCGTCGGGCGATCGAAAGCTGCCGGCGCTGTTCGTTCCGGGCAGCGGCCGCGCGCCAGCCGAGATGAGGGTGTCGCTCGACTCGCCGGTGATCGGCCGCTTCGAGATCGACGCCAGGTATGCGCTGCCGGGCATCCAGCCCTCGTCGGGTTCGCAAACGACAAAGGTTTCGATACCGTTCATGCAATCGAACGACGTTCCGTTCTCGGAGACGCGGCTGACGTGCCGTGACGCCGCCGGACGCGAAGCCACCGTCGACGGGTCGGGCTGGCAACTGCGACTGGCGGCCGAGGGACTGCCCGTATGGACGATCGGCTCAGGTCCCGCATCGGCCGAGCTGACGGTCGCCCATTCTGCAGGTGCCCTGCACGTTACGCAGGTGACGAAAACCCTGATCCGCACGGTGGTTACGGCCGGCGGAATCATCGAGAACCGGGCGCAGTACCGGCTTTCCGAAGGGGTCTCAGAATTGTCGATCGCGTTTCCCGCCGGACTCGAACCGACAGGATTCTGGTGGAATCGCGGCGAGCTCGCCGTCGGATCGCCGGCCGACGCGGCCGATGGCACACGATTGTTCGAAATCGTCATTCCGGACCGGACTTCATCTGCGGACCGACTGCTGACGATCACTTTTCGGACGCATGCTCGCCATGCCGGCCGTTTCGGAGCTGACTACGCGCTCAGGGCGCCGCAACTGCCGCATGACTTGCGGACCTCGCAGGTTTATTGGCAGGTCGAGCTCCCCTATCAGGAGCACCTGTTTACGGAACCCACTGGTTATGCGGCCGAATACCGGTGGGAATTCGGCAAATTGCTGTGGGCGCGCGAACCTGATCTTTCCGACCTGGAACTGCAGCAATGGATCGGCACGGCCGCCGGCCCGGCGCTTCAATCGGTGCGGCCTGGTGAAAACCGGTATCTGTTCGCCACCTCGGGAGAAGTGCCGCCCCTGTCGTTCCGCGCGCTGCGGAAATGGAGCATGACGCTGTTCGGCGCCGGAATTGCGCTGGCGCTGGGATTGGTCGTGCTCCGGTGGCCCACTGCCAGGAACCCCGCGGCCCTGTTGCTGGTGGTCTTCATCGTCGCGCTGCTGGGCGCGTGGCATTCGGGGCCGGTGCTCGTCCTCCTGCAGCCGGCACTGCTGGGCGTGCTGCTCGCGCTGTTGGCTGCATTCATCAAGAGCTTCCAGCAGCGTCGGTCGCGTCCCGTCTTGCTGGCTCTGGGATCGGCCAGCGGATTTGCGGCGGCGCCCGCTTCGTCGCACCCACGGAGTCCGTCGATCGGAGTCGGCTCGAACGATTACACCTCGCTGCGGCCACCTCCCGATGCTTCACGCACGCCAGCGCCCGTCTCCGGCCAGGTCTCGGGCCAATTGTCCGAATCGGGAAGCCGCCTATGATGCGGCCGGCATTTCGAATTCGGTTCGCGGCTGCGGTGGCGCTCGTTTGCCTGGCAGGTTCGCCGTTGGCATGGGCCCGGGAAGAAAGCGGCGAGAATTCCGTCGGCAGCACGCCCGTGCCACAATTGCGAAGGATCTATGTTCCGGCCGATCGACCCGAAGCCTGGCCGAAAGGAGAATGGCACCCGATTCCGCTGTCGAGTCTCGCGAGTCGCATGGACGAGATTCGCGCCGCACGAAGCCGTCCGCAGCCGTTTCTGGAACACGCCGAATATACCGCGAAATTCAACGGAGGCGAACTGCACGAAGGACGCCTGGAATGGTCGATCCGCCGGCCTGACGGGCCTGCGCGGATGCTGCCTCTGGGCGAATTCAACCTGAACGTTGCCGGTCTGACCTGGGCGACTTCCACCGCCGATGGAAGCCGCAAACCGGTTGTGTGGGGGACGAACCCCCGTGGCGCGGCCTCGCTTCTGGTCGATCGTTCGCAAGGCCGCGTCGACGGACAATGGTCTCTCGACGGCAGAATCCTGGCCGCCGGCACCGAATTCGATTTCGTGCTGGCCCCCGCGACGACAACGCGACTGCGGATTACGGTCCCCGCGGGGATGGTCGTCAGTACTTCGCAGGGAGAAGCCCCGCGCCCCCTTCCCGGCCCCGAACCCGGTTGGACAGAATGGCAAGTCTGGCTTGGCAGCCGCACCCACGTCCGGCTGCGCATTGAACCCTCTGCAGATCCGGCTGCGGCACGTCCCTTGAACGTCGCACGGACCAGCATCAGCTACAGCGTACGGTCTGAAGCCGTCCGATTGTTTGCCGAATTCGACCTGGACGTGCTCGAGTCGTCGCTACGAGAGGTGCGAATCCTGATCGATCCGGACGTCCAGGTGACGTCCATTGAGTACGGCGACGGCGGAGTCGTATCGTGGCGCCTGCAAACCGGCGAGCAGGGGACGGTCGTCATCGTACAGCTTCCGAATTCGCTCTCGGGCGATGGGCCTGCGCTGCAGATTCAAGCCATTTCACAGATCAAGCAATTCGGGGCCTGGACGCTCCCCCGCCTGCGACTCGAGAATTTTCTTGAATCCGACAGCAGGGTGACCTTGCTGCTTCAGTCGTCGGTGAATGCCGCCGACATTCGATCCGATGGTTACCGGCAGCTCAGCCTGACGACCGGCGCCGAGGGAGAGGAGATGCTGTTCCGGCAATTGCGGCCAGGCGCAGCGATCACGATCGTTCCCGCAGAAGCGCACTCCGACCAGGCCTGCCGCGCGGTTTCGCTGATTCAGCCCGACCGCACTCAGTGGACGCTGACGTCGCAACTGGAATGGAGCGCCTCCGCCGGAGGGACGTATTCTGCGGCTTGCCGCATTCCGCAGTTGTGGGACATTGTCGACGTGCGTTCGGCGTTTGATCAGACGACGGGCGGGGAGCTGACCGGGTGGGACGTCGAGGATACAGACGGGGGGCAACGGGTTCTGCACGTCCACTTCCGCAACGCACTGAATGCCGACCGGCCGCAGCGACTGCGCGTGACTGCCCGGCGGCTGCCCCCGGCTGTCGGCGAGCCGATCGTCGTGCCGCCGCTTGTGCCGGTGGACGCCGCCGACGTCGAACACTTTACCGTCGTATCGACAGGCTCCGAATCGCGACCGGTGCTGCAGGCGGGATCGACGCTCGAACAGGTCAGCGTCAGGAACCTGCCGGCCGACATCCGCAGCCTCGATTTTCTGGCGCACCGGCTGGCGGACCGGCGCGGACGCAATCTGGCCGTGCGCACTCTGGGTGCGAACGCGGCCCCAGGTATTCGAATCGAGACGGCGCTCGCAGACACAGTCACTCGTGTCGCCGGAAATGGCGGCGACGACAACTCGAAGCCCGTTGCGATTCCCGCGCACGATCGGAGATCCGGTTTCACGAGCGGTTTCGTTCCGGCCACGCTCGGTGTGACCGCAAGAATCTCGGGTTCGTCGCCGGGATTCGACGAATATCAGGCCCGGTTCCACGTGGCGGAGTGGGATGCTGCGCATCCAATACGCTTTTCGCTGGCCCCTCCCGCAGAGCTTGTTGCGGCTTCGAGCAGGGGACGGCCGCTCTTCGCCGAATTCCATGACAGGGCCTGCACGCTGGCGCGCCCCGCCGATTCCGAAGCAGCGCAGGACGGTAGTGCGACAGTCGAAATTGAATACCGAGTCCCCTCGGCGCTGCACGCCGGGCCGAATTCGCATCGGCTCATCCTGCCTGTACCCGATGGCGCGGTGGTGCGCTGCGACCTGTCGCTCGTCATTCCCGATCATTTGCGGCTGGCGGAGCAACCGGCGTCGTGGCGCTTTGCAGACTGGGAACAGCAGCATTCGTGGCAAAAGCGACTGCTGGGCCCGTTCGCGCGCGCCGCGGGAGAACCGCTGTTCAATCCGTTCGACCGCGCAAGCTGGATTCACATGACGGGTCCCGTGCATCGCGATCCCTCGAGCCGCGACAATGGCCGCGTCTTTCGAGCCGTTGCGGCCGCTGTTCCCGACGAGGATCGAATCGTCCTCTGGCAGGGCGACGAAATCGCCTGGATGTCGGTCGCAGCACTGGCCATCGCTTCGCTGGCGACGATACTGATCCGGCTGTATGGGTGGCGCTGGGGCCGCGCAGCAGGCGCCTGCGCAGCCGCCGGACTTTGCCTGGCCGCCGGGGTGCTGACACCGGTGAACGCCGAACTGGCGGCCGCGGCGCTCACCGGGCTGGCTCTGTCGTCCCTTTTGCCGCAAAAACTTCTGGAGTCGGCGCGCCAAGTTGATGTCCCGGCGGACGAAATGCCGACCGGAAGCACTCAGTCGTTCGTGCCGACCGCGATCAGCGTGCTGGCAATTCTTGCCAACAGCGCTGCACCAGG
>JACQFH010000725.1 GCA_016200145.1 Planctomycetia bacterium
ATTAGCCGGGGGTTGAGCGAAGCGACACCCCCGGTACGACGCACACCACAATCGATTCGACCCCGGCAGGGGTCGCAGAAAAGTCTCGAACTCGCATGGTGTGAAGTGAAAGCACGACGGTGGATTCGTCACTCCGGGGAACGATCAATCGTTGAGGCGCTCTGGCACCCCTCCGGGGTGCGGGATGACGGCTGAAAACTTAACCGGGGGTGGTCGCTGCGCGACAACCCCCGGCTAATAGCTGGCACCCCATTCGGGGTGCATTTCGGATCGAATGCCGAAAGAAGATCGCGAGAGGCCTTTGCACGCGGATTGAGCACTATCGGGCGGCGTCGCCCAAGGTGGCGTTACAGCTCTGCAACGCCCGCGCGTCTCGCGCTTTCGCGCAGCAGGTCCCATGTCGCGTCTGCCACGGGAATTCCGCTCTGGAGTCGTTCGGCTCGCGTGCGGAATTCCAACTCGCCCGGCACGACGACTTCGGCAACGCCGGGAGCCGGCGGCGATGACTTCACATGCGCCATGAGGCGCGCAACGGCTGAGCGGAACTCGGCCGGCGGGCAGAAATCCTCGACGTGGATCGCGAGCAGGAAGGCCCCGTCGGTCTTGCCGTCCATTGGCTGATCAGTCGACACGCAGCACCCCGCGCCCGAGAGCCCGCCCGCCAGCGCGTCGACCAGCATCGCCAGTCCGAAACCTTTGTGACCTCCCAGCGGGAGGATCGCACCTCGCGGTGGGCCGTACAGATCGTCGGGGTTGGTCGAGGGTTCGCCGCGGTGATTGACGATCCAGCCTGGCGGCAGCGGCCGGCCGGCCACCTGTAATGTCCGCACTCTGCCCTCGGGGGCGATGCTCGTCGCAAAATCCATCAGCAGCGGATTCCCCGACTCGGAGGGAACGGCGATGCTGATGGGGTTCGTCGACAAGCGCCCGGCGAGCCCTCCAAACGGCGCCACCCATTGGCCGTTTCCGCCGGTGTTCGACATGATCAGGCCAGCCATCCCGGCACGAGTTGCCTGCTCGGGATAGCTGCCAAGGCGCCCGGTGTGCCCGCAGTTTCTGAGAGTCACCGCCCCGACGCCGGCCTGTTTCGCGCGTTCGATCGCGACGTCCATCGCGGCGCGGGCCATCACCTGTCCGAATCCGTGGCCGCCGTCGAGCACGGCCGTCGCCGCATGCTCCCGCACGACGGTCAGGCGCGCATCGGGGATAACACGTTTTTCTGCAATCGCCCGCAGGTACTGTGGCACGCGAATCACGCCGTGCGACGAGACGCCGCACGCCTCGGCATCAACCAGATGCTCGGCGACGACGAGTGCCGCGTCACGAGGAACGGCACAGGCCTGAAAGATTTCGGCGATCCAGTTCGTCAGTGCGTCGGAGGAAAATGTGGGCATGCGAAGGAGCCCCAACCGGGGCGGAATTCTATAGCCCAGGGCGTCAGCCCTGGGGAAAGTTCGTCATTGAAGCCAAAGCCCCAACGGGGCGAAATTCCCGACGATTCGATCGGCAACGTCAGAATTTCGCCCTTTCAGGGCTTTGTCATTTTGTTGATTCGATACCCAGGGCTGGCGCCCTGGGCTTTAGGATTTCGCCCCTCTGGGGCTGAAGCACGAATTCGTCGCGAGTTGTCTGAATGAACAAAAACGTCCTCCGATTCCGTCACGCCACTGCCGAGCCGTACAGCGCATCAGGCGGGACCTACACGGCGCGAAGGCGTTTCGCGGTGGCGGCAGCCATCTCTTTGAGTAGCAGGGCTTCGGTCGAATACGAGATGAACCGCATGCCGGCCCGCATCCATTTCGCGACCAGCTCAAAGTTCCCGGCGATGATTCCGACGGCGACATTGTGCTTTTTGCCGGCCGCCAGCACACGCTCCAGCGCTTTGACCATGTCCGGGTGCTCGATCTCGCCGGGGATGCCCAGGTCGACCGACAGATCCATGCACCCCAGGCATGCTACATCGACGCCGGGTACGGCGAGCATTTCATCGACGTTTTCAACCGCCTGGCGGCGTTCGATCTGGATCACGCACAGGCTTTCGGAGTTGCCCGCGTCGACAAATTCCCGGGGCGTCACCGGCTGGTCTTCAGTCTGGGCAGCCGTGTCGGCGTAGCCGCGAATTCCGTGCGGCGGAAAGCGCATCCACGAGACAATGTCGCGGACCTGCTGCGCGTCGTTGACACGGGGAATGATGATCCCCTGAGCGCCCAGATCGAGAGTCCTCGCGACAAGCGTGTACTCGGCCTGCGAGACCCGCACAATGGGAACGATGCCGGCGGCGCGTGCCGTGGCAATTGTGTCGGCCACCGTCTCCATGTTGAGCGCGGAATGCTCGGTGTCGATGAAGACAAAGTCGAATCCGCCGGCGGCGAACAACTTGGGAACTTCGGAACTTCGCAAGCGGGACAGTTCGCTGCCGATGACAGTCTTGCCGGCAGCCAGGGCGCGTTTGACGGGGTTGATTCGCATCAAGATGGAGGGCTTTCTATTTGAAAACGGAAAGTTGAGATTTCGCGGAGCTATTGTACGCGCTGCGGTCGTTTAACCGCGACCCAAAGGGGAGCGCGTATCGCACGTCTCGGACCTCGACAAAACAGTGTTCGGCGACGAACTGACCAACGCGTCGACGTTCCGACTGGTCCGCCGACACTGGCAGCGTCGGCCACGATGCGCGCCCCGTTAAGGGAGCGCGTATCGCAGACTGCACGCACGTATTTGCAAGCCGGCGTGTCGGCGGAGGTTCGGCAGGTCGACATCGTTAGCGACGATCTGGCGCCGTTCGATACGCGCTTCCCTCCGGGGCGCGGTTAAACGAATTGATTTCAATATCATCATCCCAGCGCCGGTACGACTTCTTTTGTGAAGAGCTCGAGGCTGCGCAACCAGCGCGAGCGATCGTCCCAGTCGTGGGCGACGAGCACCAGCGTGCCAAAATCGCCGATCTGCGTTCGCAGCTCGCGAAGCTGCCGCGCGACTTCCGGCGGGTCGCCGACGATCAGCACTTCGTTGAGAAAATAATCGAGGTTGCAGTCGTCGTCGGACTGGTCGGGATCGCGCTTCCACATCCCGACGCCGGGGCCGCGGCGAGTCAGGTCGAGAATGTACTGGATGCATTGTCCCAGGGAATTGCTGCGGGCGATCTGGCGGGCTTCGGTTTTCGACTCGGCGACAAACACGTTGCGCGCTACGCGCCAGTCGGCAGGCGTCGCTTCGCGCCCGGCCGCGCGCGCCGCCGAACGATATGTGTCCCACTGCTCGACCAGCACGTCGGTCGAGATCATGTGATGGCTGAACAGCGAAAATCCGCGTGCCGCGGCCTTCTCGATGCCGACCGACCGGCGGCTGATGCTGGGAATCGAGATCGGGGGATGCGGCTTTTGCAGCGGCTTGTGGAGCGCGCCCAGCCCCATTTCGGGATCGAGGTGCTGGCTCAGGTTCACATTCCAGAACTTGCCCGGCAAATCGTAGGGGGGATCGCTGGTCCAGATCTTGAGGATCATGTCGGCCGCCTCGCCGACGCGGGCCGACATGTCTTTCGGGTCGACGCCATAAACCTCCATGTCGGTCGGAATCGCCCCGGGGCCAAAACAGACGTTGAGGCGGCCGTGCGCGAGGTGGTCGAGAAACGCCAGGCGGTTGGCTACATGCGCCGGGTGGTGGTATTGCAGGCAGACCGGGGCCGGGCCGAATCGCATGGTCGTCGTCATCGCCAGTGCCTTGGCAATAAAAATCTCGGGCATCACGATGTTCTCGAGCGTCGAGGTGTGATGCTCTCCCACCCAGAACTCGTCGAAACCCAGCCGTTCGCAGGCCACGGCCAGCTCCAGGTCTTCATCGATGCAGCGCGCGAGGGGCTTGGCCGGATTGTGGATCGGCATCACGAACATCCCCAGTCGCAGGCGGTTTTTCGCGGGCGTGTTCATGGAACGGCTTCCATCTGTGACAGGGAAACGTGCGCCAATTGCAGCTCCATCGAGCGCACGCAGTGCTCGCGCATCGCCTGCCCGGCCTGGTGCAGGTCGCGTGTGGGAATCGCCGCAACCAGTTCCAGGTGCTGCCGCAGCGGCCGGTGCAGGGCGTGGGCGATGCGACTGCCGCAGGTCGGCATTTGCACTGTTCGAACAGTGTTCTAAAATAGGCACGCCGAGCGCGACCGTCAACCGCGCGGGGCAGTCAGGGTGGCAGGCGACGGGAACGGGAGATGATCATTCCAACCGGCCAGATCCACGAGCAGCCCGATCGGTTCGCGACACCGCGGCGGACGTTTCTTGCAAATTGCGCAACGGGCCTGGCCGGATGGGGCGCGTCTTCGTTGCTGGGGGCAGGAACGGCTCGCGCTGCGCCGGCGCGCAGGGATTCCTCGGGGCAGGCGGGTGCGGGCGGTGCCAGCATCGCCCGGGCCAAATCCCTGATCGTGCTGTTCCTCTACGGCGCGCCCAGTCAGATGGATACGCTCGACCCCAAGCCCCACGCGCCGGCGGAGCTGCGCGGCGAGTTCCAGAGTATTTCGACGAGCCTTCCCGGGATTGCCGCCTCGGAGCTGTTGCCCAATGTCGCCCGCAATCTGCACCGGGTGTGTCTTGTTCGCTCGATGACACACGCCTCGAATAATCATGCCGTTTCGGTCGCCCTGTCGGGACTTCGCGATTCGTCGCCGGAGATCGAAGGCAATGGGAAAGACGCACGGCATCAGCCCTACTTCGGATCGGTCCTCGAATATCTCTGGAAGCAGCAGGGAATCGGCGCCGAGATGACCGGCATGCCGGTTCACATGGTCTTGCCCTGGGCGCTGAATCAGAAGACCGACAAAGGGCGCTGGCAGCATCATGCCGCCTGGCTGGGACGCGAATACAACCCGGTGATTCCGGTCTTTCGCGGCCAGGGCTCGCTGGAAACCGGGGCCCCGTCAATTGCCGGTGTCCAGCCGATCCTGACGCGCTTCGACCCGTGGGACGGCGTTACCCCGGCCAGCACGTTTGCCTTCGAGGGAACGAGCCTGCCGGCCGACGTGCCGCAACTGCGGTTCGAATCGCGTCTGCAATTCTTGAACGCTGTCGACGGGGCGCTGAGCGCCGGCGCAACGCGGCAAGGGCAATCGTACGAACACCACCGCCAGCTCGCGCTGGCCATGATGACCGATCCACGAGTCACCCGCGCTCTGGACGTCACGCAGGAACCGCTGTCGATCCGTGAACAGTATGGCTACACGATGTTCGGTCAGTGTGCCCTCGCGGCCCGCCGGCTCGTGCAGGCCGGGGTCAAGCTCGTCACCGTGTTCTGGGATACCTGGACCGACAACAACGCCGCCTGGGATACACACCACAATCACCACCCGCGTCTGAAACAGGGACTGTGTCCCAAATTCGACCAGATTCTACCGGCATTTCTGGACGACATGGAGTCGCGCGGCCTGCTCGACGAAACGCTGGTGCTGGTCATCAGCGAACATGGTCGGACCCCTGCGATCACGACAACGCCTGGCGGCGGGCGCGAGCACTGGGCGGGCGCTTATTGGGGGATGTTCTTCGGCGCGGGGATCAGGACGGGGCAGGTCCTGGGCGCCACAGACCGGGTCGGAGGCTACCCGGTCAGCATGCCGACGCATCCCAACGACATCCTGGCGACGGTCTATCACCTGTTCGGATTCGATCCACACGCGACCGCCATTCCGGATCGCCTGGGCCGGCCGATTCCGCTGACCGAGGGGGACGTCGTTCGCGACATGCTGGCCTGAGTCCAGCGGCGCCAGGCTGGAAAGCCTGACCTACATTCGCGCCTGCCTGCATTTTTTGCTTGACTTCTTACGACGGCCGTCGTACCATGTGCCGATACGGCGGTTGTCGTAAGAAGGAGCGTGCTATTATGCCGAAGGAACTTCCCTCTCTGGGCGAGCTGGAAATCCGGGCGCTGCGGCTCGTCTGGGAGCACCAGCCCTGTACCGAACGCCAGATCAGCGACATCATTTTAGCTGAACGCGATGTGGCGCGGACCACCGTGCTGAAGACGATGCAGCGGCTGGAAGCCAAACGGCTGCTGGTCCGGGTGCCGGGGGAAACTCCGGTCAAATTTCGCGCGGCATTCGACGAGCAGCGCGTCTTGCCGGCCCTCGTGGGCCGGTTCGTGGAGACCATCCTGGGAGGTTCGGCCGATCCGCTGGTGGCGTACCTGGCCGGATCGGGAAAACTTTCGGGAAAAGATCTGGAGGCGTTGCGGTCGATCTCGCGGAAGATCGAGCGAGACAAGGAATCGTAGAGAGTCACCCTGGTCGGGCTACGTACAATCTCTCGTCAAGTCGGCTGATGGGCGATGGAATCATTCGTGACAAACTGGAATGCCTTCTCCCAAATCTGGGCCGAGCGGCTGATTGCCGTCGTCTGGCAGTCGACAGTGCTGACGCTTGTGATTGCCCTCGCGGTGGCATTGCTGCTGCGACGCTCTTCGCCGGCGGTTCGCTACTGGGTGTGGCAGATTCTGGCGATCAAGCTGCTGATCATGCCGTTCTGGGCGTGGGCGATTCCGTGGCGCGCGCCGCTCGCCTCCGACGAGCCCTCCGTCGCCTCGATCCCGGCACGTCCGGTGGATCGAGAAAGCCATACCGACGATTCACCGGCTTCCGAGGCGGGTCCGATGAACGAGCGCACGTCACGTCCCAGCTCGCCGGTTGAATCATCACCGACCGCTGCGGTCCCGCCTGCCTTGCCCCGAGTGACGTGGCAGGGCTGGCTGCTTCTGGCATGGGGCGCGATCGTGCTGGCACAAGTCATCCGGCTGTTCGTTCAACGTCGTCGGCTGTCGCGGTTGCTCGAAACTGCCGCGCCGGCCGGCAGAGAATTGGCGGATCTTGTCTCCGTCACGGCTGGGAAGGTCGGTCTTCGTCGCACCCCGCAAACGTTGATCGCCCGATCGGACTTTTCTCCCTTCGTGTGCGGCATCGGGCGGCCGAAGCTGATTCTACCGGACGGGCTCTCCGACAAGCTCACTCACGCCGAGTTAATGCAGGTGCTGCTCCACGAGCTGGCGCACATCCGGCGGCAAGACCTGATCTGGAGCTGGGTCGGAGAGATCGCGCGGATCGTCTATTTCTTTCATCCGATTGCTCACTGGATCAGCTACCAGGCCCGATTGGAGCGCGAGCTGGCCTGCGACCAACTGGCGATGGCGGTCTCGGGGCACGGCCCCAACGATTACGCCGCCACGCTGGTCCAGGTCGTCAGTCATGCCTCGGAGCCTTCCGTGTTCAAGACGGCCGCGTCGGCAAGCCTCCAGGGAGACGGCCCATGAATGCGTCTTTTGGACATCGGTCAGCAGGAGTGATGCAATGAACCCCTCATTCGGCCCGTGGGCGACAGCCGTGGCGACTGGCGCCAACCCGCAATTGAACACATTCTGGAAAAGGAGGCTGGCCATGCTGTCGTCGTTGAAAGATTCGAGCCCGCGCGTCACCGGCCGCGGGGTGTTGATTCTGGCGTGCCTGGCGACCGGCGCGCTGGCAATTCCAACGCTGAAATGGGTGACTGAAGGCACCTTTGCAGGTCAGTCGAAGGCATCGGCCTCGAACCCGCTCGTGGTGCTGTTCGACGACGAACCGGTCGCCGGTGCGGCCGATGCCGGCCGCGCTACGAAGGACGAACCGGAGCCGGCCGATGAGTTCTTTCCCAAGCCGACAGCAGGCGAGAAAAAAATTCTCGAAGCCCTGGAGAAACCCGTCGACGTCGAGTTTGTGGAATTGGCGCTGGAGGATTGCATCACCGGGCTCCAGGAAATGGGAAAGGTCGATATGTTGCTGGACCGGGGGAAACTGACCGACGAGGGCGTGGCGCTCGACCAACCGATCACGCTGAAATTGAAGGGCCGGCGGCTGGAATCGGTGCTGAATCTGTTGCTGCACCCGGTCCAACTCGAATTCGTAATCGAGGACGACGTGTTGAAAATCACGACGGGGGCATCCGCAGCAGACACGCTGCTCACCCGCACGTATCCGGTTGGCGACTTGTGCCCCGAATTGAAAGAGCGGGACGAAAAGCCTGCCGAAAAACCCGCAAAGAAGATTGTGAGTGTCGGACCTGCCGACGCGCAGGTGCGGTTCGCATTGTTTCAGGGGTTCGGAGGAGGAGCTGGCGTTGCGAAGGAGGAAAAGCAACAGAACGGGGACTTGCCGCAAGGCGGAGCCGGCGGTGGCCGTGGCGGCGGGATGGGGGGCGGACAACCCCGGCCCCACATTACCCGGTTCACGAATCTGATGAATGCCATCACGGGAACAATTCAGCCTGACTCGTGGGAGGAGCTGTCAGGCCCGGGCTCCATGTACTCGGTCCACGAGTCGAGCTGCCTCGTGATTCGCCAGACGCGGTCGGTGCATCGCGAGATCGTGCAACTGCTGCGCGACTTGCGCGCCGCCAGGCGCCTGCAGAATAAGGCGCTGCCCCGCCGGGCGGCGCGCGACGCGGAATTGGACGAACTGCCTGGAGCGCGTGGCGGCGGATTCTTCTAATCGACACAAGTAAGTCAGGCTTTCCAGCCTGACGGCGCTGTGGATGAAGCGTCAGCCTGCTCAAATTCGTTTAACCCGGAGCCGGGCACCGCCGCGAAAAGCGGTGGTCCGACGGCGTTTTGCGGCTGGTAGTACAGTGTCGCCCTTGCCACAGCAGCAATCAAAACTCTTAGGCGCTCGTCGCATGGCGATGACACGCCGTCGCCGTCGGCTCCGGGTTAAACGACTCGGTCAGGCTGGAAAGCCTGACCTACACTAGAAACCGTCGCCTGAGAAGTTCGGCATGTCGACATTCGGGCCGACGTAGTCTTCGAACTGCATGAACTGTTTCTTGAAGTTCAGGCGCACGATGCCGGTCGGGCCGTTGCGGTGCTTGGCCACGACGACTTCCGCCTCGCCGGGGTGATCGGCAGGGTCGTACATTTCAGGCCGGTGCAGAAACATCACGATGTCGGCATCCTGCTCGATGGCGCCCGACTCGCGCAGGTCGGCCAGCTTCGGGCGCTTGTCTTCACGCAGTTCGACGCCCCGGTTGAGCTGCGCCAGCGCCACGACCGGCACCTCCAGCTCTTTGGCCAGAAACTTCAGTCGCCGCGTGATCTGCGCGATCTGCTGCTCGCGCGGGGCGCGTTTGTCTTCGGGCTCGATGAGCTGCAGGTAGTCGATGACCACGATGCGGATGTCGTCTTTCCGTTTGAGGCGCCGGCAGATCGCGCCAATTTGCGACATGCTGCGCCCCGGCGCGTCGTCGACAAAGATCGGCAGCTCGCTGAGCTCGTGCGAAACGCGCAACAGCTTGTCGCGATCGTCTTCGTCGAGGTCGCCCTTTCGCAGCTTGTGCATGTCGAGCCGGCCGCGGATGCACAGGAACCGCTCGGCCAGCTCGTGCTTCGACTGCTCGAGGCTGAAGATGACGACGCCGGCCTGCGACCGGTCGGCGATCGCCTCGGCCAGATTCAGGACGAAGGCCGTTTTCCCCATGCTGGGGCGGGCCGCCAGAATCACCAGCTCGGAGGATTGCAGGCCGTTGGTCTGGTTGTCGAGGTCGCGAAAGCCGGTGCTGAGGCCGCTGATCGCCCCCTGCCGGCCCAGCCGTTCGTCGATGCGTGCGAATGTGTCGAGCAGGATTTCGCGGAGCTCGATTTTGCTCCCCGCTTCCTGCTGCTGCAGGATCTGGAAGATCTTCTGCTCGGCCTGGTTGAGCAGGTCTTCGGGTTCCGCCGCGTCGTCGTATGCGCTTTTGAGGATGTCGGTGCAGGCGTAGATCAAGCGCCGCTGGATCGACTTGTCGCGCACGATCTCGGCGTAGTACTTGGCATGCGCAGCGTGCGGCACGCTTTCGTACAGCTCGACTAGGTAATCGGGGCCGCCGGCTTCCTTGAGCTCGTTCTGGCGGGTCAGGCCTTCGGCGACCGTCAGCGCGTCGAATCCGTGCGTTCCCGAATCGTGCAGCCGCTGAATCGTGCGGTAGATGAGCTGGTGCCGCTCGAGATAAAAATCCTCGGCAGACAGAAAGTCAGCCACCTCGTCGAGAACGTGGTTGTCGAGCAGGATGCTGCCGAGCAGGCCTTTTTCGGCGTCGGGATTCTGCGGCGGGGCGCGGTCGACTCGGTCGTGGCCCGATCGGGGAGAAATAGTCGACATCGCGATGCCCTCCGTGAAAACACGCCGAAGCCGCTGACGTGGCGCTCCTGGCGGCGCACCCAGGGGCTCACGCCCCTGGCTCGCCCATTACGCTTACTTCGGCGAGGCGGCGGGAACCACCCACACCTTGACTTCGGTCGCCACGTCGGCGTGCAACTGCACCTTGACGGTGTACATGGCCAGTTCCTTCAGCGGACCTTCGAGCCGCACGCAGTCGGGGGCCACGTCGAAGCTGGCCGAGCGGAGCGACTTGCTGATGTCGGCCGCGCCGATCGATCCATACAAGTGCCCTTCCTCATTGGCGTGCGCCTCGATCGTAACGCTGTACTTGCTGATGGCGTCGGCCAGCTTCTTGAGATCGGCGAGCCGCTCTTTGGCAATTTCCTCGAGTTTGACGCGGTGCTTTTCCACCATCCGCTTGTTGTGGTCGGTGGCGACGGTCGCCAGACCCTGCGGCAAAAGATAATTGCGCGCGTATCCGGCGCGAACCTGCACGATTTCGCCCTGCTTGCCCAGTGCGGGGACGTCTTCTGCAAGCAGCAGCTCGACCGAACGGCGCGAACGATGTTGGACTTCTGGCATAAGAATCAAAATCCTCGTGCGGGTGCGCAACATCCGTACATCCGTTTGCGCCGCCGCAACCTCATTGCGAATACTGGAATTGTCCTGACCAGGACGTGCCCCGGTCCTTGAAAAGTGATTCCCTCCGTGTCACCACGGCCTTGCAAAGTGCTTTGTCGGCACAGCCCTTAGAAGGGCACGTCATCCTGAGGCGGCGGGCCCCCGGACGGCGCCTCGGATTCAAACTCTCCGCCGCCGACCGGTGGGCCGTCGTAATGCTGTTCGGCGGCCGCAGGCGCGGCCGATCGTCCACCGCCTCCTCCGCCTCCCGCTTCGCCTCGGCTGCCCAGGAGCTGCATCCGTTCGCCGACGACGCGCAGCTTGCTGCGCTTCTGCCCGGTCGTCTTGTCGTCCCACGTGTCGAGCTGCAAGCGCCCCTCGATCAACACCGGGCGCCCCTTGGCCAGATATTCGCCGGCCACCTCGGCGTCGCGCGCCCAGAGCGTGACGTCGACAAACGTCGTCTCTTCACGGCGGCTGTTCGTCTGCTTGTCGAACCAGTAGCGGTTCACCGCCAGGCCGATCTCGGCGACGGCCGTTCCCGACGGCGTGTACTTCACTTGGGGGTCGCGCGTCAGGTTCCCCAGCAGGATGACTTTATTGAAACTGGCCATGATCGTTGCTCTTCAAAAACGGAGCTCAGAGCCGCCCTTAAACAGGCTCGACGGCCACCGGCACATCCATGGATACGGCGTCCGAATCCCGGAACGTGGTGACGACTTCGCCTTTCCCTGTCGCCATCGCGAGCATCGGCTCGATCAGGGCGACTGGCAGCTTGATCACCATGTGCCGGAGAATCGATTCGTTGAACTTCACCAGCCGTTCCAGCTCGACGAGGCTGCGGCTGTCCATCGAGAAATAGACGAGAAAGTGCAGGCCCTTGCGATGGCCGTTGATGGCGTACGAGAGCTTGCCATCCTGCCAGGGGCGCGTGGCCAGCACCTTGCCGCCGACGCGTTCCAGCAGCGCCAGCACTTCGCCCTTGACGCCGTCGGGATTCACGGCGTACTTGTTGCTGTCCAGCAGAAACATTCCCTCGTAAGTCACGGTCGCCAAGTCGACGTCTCCTGTGGTGTATGGATGTCCAAGTTTCCTGTTATGACTTGTCGTCGTCGTTTTTGTAACCGACGTTGAATTGATTCATGGCGCGGTCGATTCCCTCGGCAATCCAAATCTCGACCGCGTCGGCGGCCCCCCGGACCGCGGGCTCGATTTCACGCATTTCCGCCTTCGAAAACCGATCCAAGACGTAGTCTGCCGAGTCGCGCCCGTCTGTCGGCTGGCCGACTCCGATTCGCAGCCGGGGCACATCCTGTGTCCCCAGATGTGAAATCACGTTTTCGAGCCCCTTCTGGCCCCCCGAAGAGCCCGATCTTCGCATTCGCAGCTTCGCCAGCGGCAGATTGATGTCGTCGCAAACCACCAGAATCTCGCTGGCGGCGAGCTGATAGAAATCGACCAGTTGGCGAACTGACCGACCGCTGGCGTTCATGAACGTCTGCGGCGCGACGAGCAGCAGCTTCTTGCCGGCGACCGGGACCTCGGCGATTTCGGCCTCGAATTTGACCTTGGGTCTGGCGGCGCCGTGCCGGACCGCCATCTCGCCGATCACCAGCCAGCCCACGTTGTGCCGGGTCCCCTCGTATTTCTTCCCGGGGTTTCCCAGCCCCACCAGAACGTTCATGAACGCAGCCACCACGAGGAGACGACCAGCCACTCGGCTGAACTACTTCTTCTTTTCTTTTTCCTTCTCCTTCTCGGGTTCGGCACCTTCTTCGCCTTCAGCAGGCTTGCGTCCGATGACCTCAGGCTGGGCCGGGCCTTCTTCGCCGGCGACTGTCGTCGTCAGATCGATCTCGGCGCCCGGTTGAGCGACACGGACGACGACGGCATCCGGATTATTCACGATCCGCGTATTGGGAGGCACTTCGAGATCGCGGACGTGCAGCGAATCTCCAATTTCCAGCGTCGAGATCTTCACGACAATGCTGTCCGGAATCTGGATCGCGAGGCACTCGACGGTGAGCGTGCGCAGTGTATGGTCGATAACGCCCCCGCTGAGCGACCCGGGCGCCGTCCCCTTCAATTCGACCTTGACCTCGATGGTCAGCGTCTCGTTGGGGTCGACCCGCAGCAGATCGACGTGCAACACCTCTTTCCCGAGGTAGTCCCACTGGATCTCGTGAAACAGCACTTTCTCGACTTTGCCGTCCAGGTCGACGTCGAGCACCCGCGCGCCGGCGCGAACCAGGTGCACCAGCTCCGCCGCCGGAACCGTCAGTGGAATCGTCTCTTGCTTATGGCCGTAAATATTGCCGGGAACCATTCCCTGATCCCTCAAACGGCGGCATTCGCGCGAACCGTGCTGACTCCGTCTTGTGACCGCCAGTTTCCCGGTGACTGCCATGATCCTCACCCGCTCCTGATTGACGTAAGTTCCTAATTTGCAAGGAAAAGAGCATAGCTGGTCGGTACTAGGCCTGCAAGAGTTCCCCGTCCCAAACATGCCGCCGGTGAGTGGTGTCCGTTTTTCGCGGATTTGTGGTGCGGCCGTGTCGGCCGCACGGTGGCAGGCGAGACGCCTGCACCACAAAAACGGACACTACGCGCCGGGGCCAACGACTTGGTCCAACAGCCAGCCGACCGCCAGAAGCCTGAACTCCAGCAGCTTCACACCTCGGCCGACAGTCCGACCGTGGCCGATTCCTGCTGCAGCTCGCGTTCGGCGGCCAGGATGGGCGCGAGGATGTCGTCAATGGCCGATCGATCGAGGGGTGTGAGCTGCCGCTGGGGGGCACGGGGCACCCCGCAATCCACTCCCACGCGGCGCATGGCGTACTTGAGCATGCTGATGTTGAAACTGTCCCCTTCGCGTGCGCGAAAATCCTCAATCGGCAGAATCATCTTCTGCCAGCGCATGCCCTCTGCGAATTCGCCCGACGCCAGTGCCGCGTGCATCGCCAGCGTCAGGTGCGGGCAGACGTTGCCCGCGCCGGTGGTGTAGCCGGTCGAGCCGGCCAGCATGTAATACGGCGCAAAGCGCTCGGCCGAGCCGCACAACCACTCGATCCGGCCGCGATCCTCCAGCACCACTTTGCGAAAGTCGTGCAGATTGTTTTCCGCATATTTGACGCCAACGACATGCGGATCGCCGGCCAGTTCCAGAAGCAATTCATCGCTGGGAACGGGGCTCTTCTTGTAGATCAGCGTCGGCGCGCGCACGCTGTCGATGACCTGACGGTAATAATCGCGCGCCCCGGAGTTGCACAGGTAGGGATGCGCGAACGGCATGAACATGATGCCGGTCGCCCCGGCATCGACCGACCGGCGGCCCACCTCAATCGCATGTTGCACCTGCAGGCCGACCGGCGCGAAGATCTGCGCGTCGGGTCCCGACCCGTCTCGCGTCGCTTTGACGATCGCCACGATCTCATCGGCCGACAGACTGTGAAATTCGCTCGTGCCGGCGGCCGGCATGAAGACGCGAATTCCCGCGGCGTACATCCGTGCGGTGTGCTGCTTCTGCACGTCGAGCGCCAGCCGTCCGGCCGAATCGAATGCCGTCAGCGGAACGAGGTGAACTGTGCGCAGCTTGCTGCGATCATAAACATCGGCCCGCCGCGCCGTGGCATCAGACATGGTGCGACCCCCTTTTGCAGTCGAACGACTGCGTAAGACAGGAATTCCCAGCCGCAGGTTCCAGGCCCCCACTCGGATCTGCTGACCTTGTTTTTACGCACCGCCGGACGCCCGGTCAAGCCGCGCGGACACCAAGAGCGCCCACTATGCCGGCGGCGGCGGCGGGGCCGGGGCGATTTCGCCGGCAATGAAGCCACAGGCGCGGTGCGTGCCGTCGCAGAACGGTTTTTTTGCCGACTGGCCGCAGCTGCACAGCGCCACGTTTTCTTTGCCGGTCAGGTCGTAGACGTTTCCCAGGTGGTCGGTCAGCCGGATCGGCCCGGTGACGAGCAGCGGGCCGTTCTCGCGAGTCTTGATCGTGACGTCGTGCATTATCTTGGTTCTTTCGAGGAGTTTGTTGCAAGGTCCCGTCGGGCAGGCGGGACCTACCTTAACAGCGCCAGGCGCAGCAGGTTCAGGGCGGATTTGGCGACGCGGCTTTTGAGGATCGCCGGGTCGCCCGCTACGTTCAGCTCGACGGCGCGCACATTCGCGCTGTCGGCCAGCGCGAGCCAGACAGTCGGGGCGTCGGGGGCGCCTTCGTGGTCGTCTGCGCGCGAGCAACGGCCGACAGACAGGCCCCAGTCGGCAGCAAATCGTTCACGGCACGATTGCGCCAGTCGGCTTGCGGCGGCTTTGACTGCTGCGTCGTCCGCAGAATTCGCGCCGCTTGCGGGCTCCAGGGTGCGTTCGTCCGGCGCGACGAGCCCGCCGCGCAAGCAGCATTCGTGCCTGGGCACGTTTGTGAGCCGGTGGGCGACGAGCCCGCCGGTCGCCGCCTCGGCCACGGCCAGCGATTGAGCGCGCTCATTCAGCAGGCGCACGATCACGTCTTCCAGCTCCTCATCTTCTTCGCCAAACGCGTAGTCGCCCATCCGCTCGAAAATGATCTTTTTCGTGGCGGCGATCTTTTCGAGCGCCTCGGCGATTGTCGCAGCGGTGCTTTCAATGCGGAGTGTGATCGTGGCTTCGTGGACGGTGATGCCGACTTCCGGATCGCGGCCGCGCGCCGTGACATCGCCCAGCATCTGTTCCGCCGCCGATTCACCCAGCCCGAAACAATTGACCCGCGCGCTGCGGATGACGCGCCCGGCCCCGTCGGGCGGCCTGATCCGTGGGAGCACGTCGTCGTGAAACATGACTTTCATTTCGCTGGGCACGCCCGGCATCGCCGCGACCCGGCACGCGGGCCGCCCGGGGCGGACGATTTCCAGGTAGATGCCGGGAGCGGTACCGCGACGGTTGGGGATCGGTTCAGCCCCTTCGGGAAACATCGCCTGTACGACGTTTCGTTCGGGCATTTCGCGGTTGCGGCGGGCGAACATGCCTCGAATGATCGCCAGCGAGGGCTCGTGCAGCACGAGCTGTTTGCCGATCAGTTGCGCCAGCGCGTCGCGAGTCAGGTCGTCGAGGGTCGGCCCCAGTCCGCCGCTGATCAGGACGATGTCGGAACGGTCGACGGCTGTGCGGAGTACGTTGACGTTTGCCGTCATATCGTCGGCGACGGTGACATGATACTGGACCGGAATTCCGACGGCCTGCAGTTCCACCGACAGCCACTGGCTGTTCGTATCCAGCTTGGCGCCGGTGGTGAGCTCGGTCCCGATGGCAATGATTTCGGCAAGAGGCATTTCGGATGTGGGATTTCGGATTTCGGATTTTGAAATTACATCGGCAGGGCGTTGCGATAAACCTCGACGGTACGGTCCACCATCGTGGCGACATTGTATTCGTCAACGACCAGCCGGCGGGCTTGGTTGCCGATGGCACGGGCGCGGGGCGGGTTGTCGAGCAGTTCAATCATCTTATTGGCGAGTTCCCGGCTGTTCCCGGGCGCGACGACCAGTCCGTTCTGGCCGTCGCGGATGACACTGGCGACGCCGCCCACTGCCGTGGCGATGACGGGCCTGCCGAGTGCCATCGCTTCGAGCATGGTTGTGCCCAGGCCCTGTTGCAGCGAAGGCAGGCAAAAAATGTCGGTCGCCACCAGGGCATCGGTGAACCGCCGGATATTCGGAACGAAGGTCACTTTTTCCGTGATGCCCAATTCGCGCGTGACGCGCCGCAGGTTGGCCTCTTCGGGGCCGGCGCCCGCCACCAGGAATTCGACGTGGCTGCGCACGTCGAGGACCTGACGGGCCGCGCCCAGAAAGTAGGGAATGCCTTTGACCGCTTCCAGGGGGCTCGCGGTTCCGATGACCGGCACGTGTCCGGGTTCCAGCGGCAGCGGAAGGCCCGACGGAGTTTCGACATCGACCCCCGACGGAATCACCGTGACCAGGTCGGAAGGAATCCGGCCGCCCGCGATGACGTCATCGCGAACCGACTCACTGACCACGATGACCTGCCGGCAACGACCGGCATCGATGGGCAGGCGAGAATGACTCGCAACGTGTTCATGAACCGTCAGCACATACGGCAGGTTCATCCGCCGGGCAAGCCAGCGCCCCAGACGCAGCACGTGATGGGACTGAACGTGAATCAGTTGTGGCGGGTCGCGAAGCAGTTCACGCAGAAGGAAGTACTTTGCAATGCCGCCCAGAACCGGATTTGCCAGTTGAGAAAACTCTCGCATCGAAAGCTGCGCTGTACCGGCGGCGTCCAAAGCGCCGGCGTCGGGCGTAATCACGTGCGGTGCATAGGCGTGTCGAGGCAGACCCGTCGCCAGCCGCAACGTGTAGGCACTGCTGCCGCGCACTTCGAATCGTCCGGCGAGAAGCAACACCCGAGGCTCGGCGTCGGACATGATAATGAGCTCGCCGTTGCGTGAATCAGCGCCGCTGCGGCTTCGAGCGGCCGGGCGGGGGCGAGAGAATCAGATTCAGGACGATCGCCTGCTGCACCCCCGCGGGGCTTCTCAACAGCTCGGCAAACCGCTCGGCGCGGGGGGCAGTCCCGCTGCGACTGAGAGGGGCCACGGCAGGCCGAGCCGAGCCGCCAGTGACAGTGGCGCCCAGGTCGGCGGCCACCTGCTCTTCCACGCGCGGCGCCATTCGCTGCTGGACTTCCTGCGTGACCCTCTCGTTCATGTGCTGGCTGAGATGCTGCTTGACGCCGGTCCCCAGAGTCTCGCTGACGGGAGATTGCCGTGAAGCCATCTGCTCGCCCGGGCGGATTTTCTTCTTCGCCTGCTGCGCGGCAACACCCTGGGGCTTGCGCTTGGCCTGCGCCGAACTCTGCTGCTGGCTGGCCGCGGGGCGGGCCGGAGCGGCCCCCCGACCGCGGCGGCTGGCCGTTTCGTCGACGAAGATGCTGATTTCCTTCTGCAGCTTATCGTCGCGCGGCCGGGCCGGCGGGCGCGGCCGGCTGGCGACCGGCGGCCCTTTCTGCGCGCGGTTGCTCGAGAGTTTCGCAATCCAACTGACGACGGTGATGACGAACACCACGACCGCCGCAATTGCGTCCTCTTTGCCCGCCAGGACTGGGATGAAGGCTGCGAGTGTCATTGAGAATCCCGGAATATCGGATCGGCGGCGCCGAACGCGCCGCCGGTGTTCAAGTCCGCGTCATCGTGGTGGCGCCGTCTCCGGCGATCGCCGAGCGCATTTTCGTATCGGCCTGCACGTTATTCAATTCATAATAATCCATCAGCCCCAACCTGCCGCTGCGGAAGGCGGCGGCGATGGCCTGCGGCACTTCGGCCTCGGCCAGCACGACTTTCGCACGGCTTTCCTGGACGAGGGCGAACATTTCCTGCTCGCGGGCAGCCATCTCGGCGCGCTTCTGCTCAGCCTTCGCCTGGGCCACGCGCGTGTCGGCCTCGGCCTGGTCGGCCTGCAAGCGCGCGCCGATGTTGTCGCCCACGTCGATGTCGGCAATGTCGATCGACACGATTTCGAACGACGTGTGCTTTTCGAGACCGAGCTCGAGCACCGTCTCGGAGATCAGCTCGGGGTTCTCGAGCACCAGTTTGTACGAGCTCTGCTTGCCGATGGCCTGCACGATCCCCTGCCCCACGCGGGCCACGATGGTTTCTTCGGTCGCCCCGCCGACGAGCTGTTCGAGGTTCGTGCGCACGGTCACGCGGGCCCGCGCCCGCAATTCGATGCCGTCGCCGCACACGGCGCTCAGCGTTGCTTCGGGGCCCGGCTTGGGATCGGGGCAGTCGATGACCTTGGGATAAACGCTGGTCCGCACGGCGTCGAGGATGTTGCGCCCGGCCAGATCGATCGCAGCCGCCGTCTGCCAGTCGAGGGGGATCTTCGCGCGATGCGCCGCGATCAGGGCCTGAATCACCTGCGGGACGTTTCCATTGGCTAGAAAGTGCGCTTCCAGGGCCCGCGTCGAGATGGGGTAGACCTCAGTCAGCCCGGCCTGCACAGCCATGATCTTGCCGCGCACGATCACGGGCGTGTTGACCTTGCGGAACGACATCATGATCAGGTCGAGCAACGAAATGCCGGCGCCGGTGCTCTTGCACTGAATCCACAGCGAGAAGTACCGGAAAAAGACGGCCAGGAATACGATCCCGACCAGCATCACGATGACGACGATCACCAGGTACACAGTGAAATCTGTGCCCCCCGCTTCTGCCGCCAGGACCGGTAAACGCTGCATGGTCTGCTTTCCGCCCCGATTCGAGGTCGTGTACTCCTGAGCCGCTCTAATCGCGTCTGACTACCGTGTTCGTACTGCTACGACAGGTCAAAGTCAAGTGGCTGGTTCGGGTCGCGCGGCAGGTTCTGATCACGCGCCGCTGCGGGCTCGTCGCGCTGCGGATCGTACTTGCGGACGAGCACCCGATTGGCGCGCGCCGAGACGACGACCACCGGCACCCCGGCATCGAGAATCATCCCTTCGCTCTGGCAGTGGACGCGCTGGCCCTCAATGCGGACGATGCCAGCCGGGTTGAGCGAGGTCGCCGTCTCGCCGACTTTGCCCACCATGCGGCGGTACTTTTCTTCCTGCTCGACGAACGATGCCACTTCATGAGGTGCAGGCTCGGCGAGAATCGCACGGCGGCCCAACGGCGTATTGGGCCACAGGTAGAATGCCACCACAACCGTTCCCGGAAGCAGGATCGACATGCCCCCCACGAAGGCCCAGAAAGCGCCCTGGTTCGAGTACCACCAGGCCTGCCAGGCGAAGACGAGGGCGCCCAGAATGGCAAGCGTCGAGAGGACGCTGATCACGCCCCCCGAGGGAATGAAAACTTCAGAAATCAAGAGGGCGATTGCTACTGCCAGCAGCAGGAAGGCCCAGGTTGAGTATTGCATAGCCCGAAACGCCGCACGTCCGGTAGAGGGTCTGTATAGCCTAGTTTACCGGATGGCGGCGGTCAGACAAGGGGGTAATGGCCGAAGGCCATTAGAGCAGGAGATGGAGCAAGCAGCGAATTGATTAGTGGATCAGGTGAGCAGGTGACCGCAGGAGAGTCAGCCCAACTCACGCATTCCGCCGTCAGTTTTTTTTTCTCCTGCTCCAATGCTCTCCTGCTCTAATTGCCGAAGGCAAATTCTCCTGCTCTAGCGGCCTTTGCCCGCTGCCGGCAGGATCAACGGACTGGGTCGTGGGTCCGGCGGGAATTCGGACCACTCCGTTGCCTGCCGGCCGGTTGACGACGTGCGGGCTTCACTCATCATTGTCTGCGCCGGCTTGCTGCGCGGCAGTTTCTGCTCGAGTTTTGGGCGGGAGCGCGGTGCCGCTTCGCGCCGGACCGGCGCGTCTTCAATTTCGTCCGAAGAGTCGTGCGAATTGTCATTCGCCGATTCGGGCTGATCCTGGTTCAGACCACTGGCTGCATCAGTGTCCACCGCCGGCGGCTGGTTAACCGGGCGAGTATTTCGCGACACGGGAAGTGCAAGGGACTTTGCAGCCGGGCGCGCCGCATTTCCCCGTTGCGGCGCCGCGACTGTTATGGGGACCGCTCGCTCACTCAGGAAGGGATCTTCAACCGGGCTCTGTCCACGGATGACAAATCCCTCTTGTGGCGCCGCATTTCGGCCCGCAGACGAATCCGCCAGCATCTGCCCTTTCGGAAGATCGATTTCCGGGCAGCCCGCGATGACCCAGTCGTGCCAGCGCCGTTCCAGGTCGTCGATGCCCCGATAGCCGTAGTGCGTGTGAATGGCCCGCTCCCAACCTTCACGATGAGCGTCGGCCAGGAACTTGAGATACCGGCTGCGGCCACCTTCCTGCACGAGCAATTCCGCCAGCGAGTAGCCCTCGGCGTACAGCGTCAGCACATCCTGCATGTCGCGGGGATACTCTTTGATATTAAGCAGGTTTTTGAGAGGAATGCGGCGACGCGTGTCGATCACCTGCTTCACCGTCAGCACCTGTCGGCGTCTTTCGGATTCGTGCTCGCATAATGTGGCAGCGCCTTCATCGGCCCAGCGCGGCAGCGGCCGCCGGAAGTGGCAGGCGAAAATCGTGTGACTCACTTCGTGCGGCAAGACGGAATCGAGGATGCGCTCGAGCGAACCCTGAATGCGCATGTCCCAGTTGGCGACTTCCGCCGAGCCTGCACCGTTTGGGTAGAACGAAAACTTGGTCTCTCCGCCGGCGCCGATCTGGCCGACCTTGACGCGCACGGGGCAAGGCGCGGCCCAGCGTGGCAGAGGTTGCCCCAGCCATTCGATCGCCAGTTCGCGCCGAAAGTGCTCGGCGGCCAGCCCCACCTGTTTGGCAATTTCAGGCGTGGGGGCGTCGACGACGAAATTGTCAGTTCGATAGCCGGCGCCCAGCAGCGCCGGCAGGATCACGAGGAGCAACGTTCGCGAGAGACGAGCTTCCATGCGGCCATTCCCGGTTGAGATTCGATCCATCACGCGAACTGCAAGCTCCCTGCCGGCAGTCCTCGCTCTTGCAAAGCAAATACAAGGCCAATCAACTGGGCCCCGACATCAGGACTGCCGCAATGTGTTACAAGGCAATGCGGCGATGGATGTTGTGTCCGCCGCGATCGCAAATGGCACCGGGTGCGAGGAGTCGCGACCGGAGGAGAATTGTAAGAATTGCAAACCCCGCGTCATTGAAATTGCAGATCGTTTAAACGCAATACCGTTCGGCGAAGAGCAGATGTTCAGGAGTCTGCCCGTAAGCCGGAAAAGGCTGGCAAGCTGGAGATTCAATCTGGGTAAGTTGCGATCCTCAAAATCCCTTCGCCGAACGGTATTGCGTTTAAACG
>JACQFH010000726.1 GCA_016200145.1 Planctomycetia bacterium
CGTGATCAGGGCCAGTGTCGGCGCGTTCCGCCAGTGAAGTTGCACTTTGCCCGTTTCGCCCACCTTGTAGTGGTGCTTGTCTGAGAGGATTCTCAGGCGCACGCGGTCGTCGTCTCCCGAGACGATCAACTGGGCCGCGCCGCTCACCGGATTGCCGAACCGGTCGGTGCCGGTGGCCCGCAGCAGGTACCGCCCGGCCTTTTCAATGCGGACGGTCTGTTGCGCCTGGCCCGATTTCTCTTCCGATTTGGCCTCGTGCGTCTGCACGAGTTTTTCTCCGGCGGGAAGGCCGCGCGCCGCGGGAGTCATTTCGAACACCTCGAACTTGAGCGCCGCACCCACCGGCTTGCCGGCCGGATCGCGCACCGCGACGGTGGCGTCGAACGTTTCGCCGGCGATGTACACCGGGCGCAGCGTCGAGACGCCGACTTCGAATCCGCGCGTCGCCAGATAGACGACTTCCCCCGTCACCAGGTTTCGCTCGGCGTACTGGGCCACGAGCTGCAGCGGCTGCGATTCGCTGTAGCGCTGCGTTTCGAGATCGAATGCGACCTCCCCCTGCGCGTCGGTCTCGGCCGTGTACAGCCGGTCGTCTCCCAGCCGGTATTGAATCGTGCGTCCCGCCAGCGGCGTGCCATAGTAGTACTTGAGCACGAATTTGCCCGTCACGTGTTCGCCGCGGAAGAACACCTTCTGTTTCAGGTCCACACTGAACTGAATCGGCTCCAACTGGTACTCGTGGACGACGAAGCTCGTCTCGTACGACTGGTCTCGCCCCGGCTGGTGCGCGTGAACGCGGTACGCCCCCTGCGGCGCCGTCCCCGGCAGCATGAAGTGGGCCGCGATCGTGCCGAATTCGCCCAGCGCGACGGTTTCGGTGTGAATCACCCGGCCCCGCGAGTCGTACACGTCGAGCTGATATTTCTCGCCCGCCTTGAACGTGTAGCGATCGTTGGCGACCCAGCGAATGACCCCCTTGACGTTCACGAGTTGCCCGGCCCGGTACGCGGGACGTTCGGAAAACAGGTATCCCTTGGGCGAGAGCCCCACGGCAAAGTTCAAACCGTTCAGATTGACGAGGCTCGAGGCGGCGTGACCTTCCTGTGTCGCGAAGACGCGCAGGTCAGTCACCGTTTTTAGCTCTTCGAACTTTTTCTGCAGGATGCCGTCTTTGCCGGTGGCCGCTTCTGAAAATACTTTGCTGCCGTCGCTGATCAGCAGATTGACCCCTTCGGCCGGCTTGTTCGTGAGCAGGTTCTGGGCAAAGACGAACAGCTCGTTGCGGGAGCTCTTGACGATGATGTCGATGTCGCTGACGACGAGCATCGTCGTGGCTTCGAGGGCGTCGCTCGAGACGGTGATCGCCGTCACGCCGGGGCCTTCTACCGGGATCTCGACCTGCTGGTCGGTCCGGCGGTATTTTTCGTAGCTCTCGACCTTGTGCTCCCAGGTCTTGTCCGGGTCGATCAGAGCGATGTCGAGCGATTCGACGCCGGTCGCCAGGTGCATCTTGCGGAAATAATCGGCCAGGTCGACGCGGTACAGCTTGATCGAGACGTTTTCGAGGTTGCGCGTGGTGAGCTTGATCCGCGGCTTCTCGTTACTGCGGAACTTGCGTTCGGTGACGATCTCGAGCTGTTTGGAAGTCAGCGCGGCGATCCGCTGATGCGCCTGGGCCTGGTGCTTGCCTTCAACTTTCTTGTACGCCTCGAGCGCCTCGGCCAGCTTGCCCAGGTGGTTTTCCAGCGTGATGCCGATGTTCAGCGCCCCCTGCGAGGCCTCTTCGGTGCCGGGGTATTTGCTGACCAGCCGCTGCCAGTCGGCGATGGCGGCCGCAAACAGTTTCTGTGCGCCTTCCGGATCGGGCTTGGCCTTCTCGGCCGGATCGGCCCCTGCCGCCGGTTTGCCGGTCTCCAGGCGGGCCGCTTCGTCGAACTCCATCTGTCCGAACAAGAGCAGGATGTACGCCGCGCGGCCGTCGAGCGGATACTTGTTGAGGAACGTCTCCCACAGCTTGCGCGCGGCGGCGTAGTTCTCGCGAGTGCGCTCTTCCTCGGCCATCGCGTACTCGGTGTCGACGATCACGCGCTGCACGGCGCTCCAGCTTGGATCGGTGGGGAATTTTTCCAGCAGCTCGTGCCAGGCGGCGATTGCTTCGGTGAATTTCTTCTGGGCCGCATATGACTGGCCGAGCACGTTCCACGCCGCGGGAACCTGCTTCGCCTTCGCGTAATCGGGATTGGCGATCAGCTTCTTGAGTGCGGCGACGGTTTGTTCGAATCGGCCGTGCTGCGAATAACTCTGGGCGATTTCAAACTCGGCCTGCGGCGCAAGCTCGTGCTTCGGAAACGCCTTCACGAATTTTTCGAGAGCCGCGACGCCCAGTTCCAGGTCGCCGACCGTCGGCGGCGCGGGGACGCCGTAGGTGTGGGCCAGCCGATACGTCGCCTCGGCGACGAGCTTGCCCCCCGCTTCCTTGGCCGCGTCACTGGTCAGGAAGTCCTGCCAGGTCTTACGGGCCTCGGCCGGCTGTCCGGCCGCGAGCTGCGCGCGGCCAAGCTGGAACCGGGCGTCGACTTCCAGGTCGGCAGGCAGTCGGTCGGCCGGTGCGACTTTGCGGCCGGTGTACGCCGCAAGATAGTTGCGATACGCTTCGATCGCCTGCGGAAGCTGGTTCAGCTCCTGGTGGCAGCGGGCGATCCGCAATTCGACTTTCTGACGGACCGAGCGGCTGGGCTTGAGCTGCAGCGCCTGGGTGTAGAACGACAGGGCCTGGGTGTAATCGGGCTGCTTGCGGGTGGTCGGGCCTTTTTCGGGTTCGCCTTCGAAGAATCGGTCGGCGAATTCGAGGTAAATGCCGGTCAGCTCGTCGCGGCGGCCGTTGGAAAGGAGCCGTTCCGACTCGGCTTTATAAATCGCCGCGGCGGCCTGATAGTTACGCTGTTTCGACAGCGCCGCCCCGCGCCCGAACCGCGAACGCGAGAGCCAGGCGCTTTTGGGGTGTTCTTTTTCGAGCAGGGAGAAATTATCGAGCGCGGCGTCGAGCTGTCCCTGATGGATC
>JACQFH010000061.1 GCA_016200145.1 Planctomycetia bacterium
CGCCCGCCAGCGCATCCTGCATGACGCGAAGCACGCGTCGCACGTCGTGCTGCCCGTGATAGAGAATTAGGGGTACGTAACGGAATCGGGGCAGACCACGTTTCGTCCGTCGTTGCTTGTGAGTTTTCGATATGGACCACAACTGGGATTACTTTTCCAGACTTTCTGGAAAGAACCCCACGAATGCTTACCAGCGGCTTAAGGACGCACAGGCCGCGGCTCGTGCCCGGCGCTACGACGTGGCGCTGGAAGGTTACATCTGGTTTCACGAGAACTCCGTCGATGAGCCAAGCATGGCCGGCGTCCGTCTGTCGTTCGCTTTGATGTATTGGATCGAGTTGGGGAAGGTTTATCCCCCGGCAAGAACGGCCCTGGAGGAGGTTCGCGACCGCAAGACGAAGAGCCTGCTAAACGGCTTTCGCGACTTTCAGTCGTTCCTCGACGTTGTTTCAATCAACAAGCACCTTGGGAGTGAGCGCGCCACATACGACCTGTTCGTCTCGCTGAATTCGTCGTCTCCGCAACTCGCTCAGGTTTACGCCGATCTGGCATTGCCTGCCCTGATTGCCGTCGAAGATTTCGTCCTCGCCAGGCAGTTCATGCCGGACCCAACAGAAGAGATCGAGAAGCTTGCCAAATTGTTCCGAGCTACGAGCTCGCATGTCGATTTGGAGACGAGCGTCCATCTTTTTGCGGATCGGCTGATGGTCCTCGTCCAGATCCTGCGTGGCATCGGAGACTTCGTGAAAGCCGACGAAGTGATTGCGGCGGCGTCGGAGGCTTTTGAATCGCCCGAAGCTCGCGACGCTTTCCGAGCAGCCATCGCCGATTCGCACGGCGCTTCGGGTTAGTGTGGTGGTGCCCGTGCTATCCTCGACAACCTCCGCCGACGCTGGCAGCATCGGCCACGAGGCCGCCATTGCTTCCAGCAAGATATTCAGATAGTTTGATGCTTGTTGGTTCAGCAGGACTGCCATGCGGACGAAACCCGACAATCTAGCGCACGCTCGCGATGGTCTGACGCGGCGGGGGTTTCTCGTCGCGGGGTCGCTGTCGGCGGCTGGCCTCACGCTGGCCGATCTGCTGCGGGCTGAAGACGCCGCGGGAATCCGCGCGTCGCGCAAAGCCGTGGTCAACATTCATCTCGATGGCGGGCCGTCCCACCTCGACATGATCGATCTTAAGCCCGATGCGCCGGCCGAAATCCGGGGCGAGTTTTCGCCGATCGCTACGCGCGTCCCCGGTTGCTCGATCAGCGAGCTCCTGCCGAAACTGGCCGCCATCGCCGACAAGTTTGTGTTCATTCGCTCGCTCGTGGGTTCCGTGGGGGCCCACGACGCATTCCAGTGCCAGTCGGGGTTTTCGGAGAAAGATGAAAAATCGATTGGGGGCCGGCCGGCGCTCGGCAGCGTTATCGCGAAGCTGCGCGGCTCGCTGCGCGACACGGCTCCGTCGTTCGTCGACCTGATGCAGGGGCGACCGTTCGTCCGCAACAGCGCCCGGCCCGGCTTCCTCGGCCCGTCATTTCAGCCGTTCCGCCCCGACATCTCGAAGATGTTCTCGCGTCCGCTGGAAGAAGGAATGAAGCGCGAGCTGGCGGCGCGCGGGGCCGATCACGCCACAAGTCTTACTCTGCTTGATGGCCTCAGCATCGACGGCCTGCAGGACCGCATGTCGCTGCTGAACGGGTTTGACCGGTTCCGCCGCGACGTCGACGCCAGTGGCATGATGCGGGCGATGGACGGGTTCACGCAGCAGGCGGCCGGCATTCTGACGTCGGGCCGGTTCGCCGCGGCGCTGGACCTGAGTCAAGAAGACCCGCGCGTCATGGCCCGCTATTCGCTTCCCGAAAGCTCGATCGTCGACCCGGAAGGAACAAGCGAAGGGGCCGCCTGGCCGAAAAAACTGCTGCTGGCGCGGCGATTGATCGAGGCGGGGGTTCGCAGCGTCAGCCTGTCGCTCAGCGACTTCGACACGCACAGCGGAAATTTCTCTCGCTTACGGCGGATCCTGCCGCTACTCTATCATGGGCTAGAAGCCTTCATGACCGATCTGGTCGAGCGCGACCTGGTTGACGACGTGTCGATCGTCGCCTGGGGAGAATTCGGCCGCACGCCAACCATCGACGCAAAAACCGCCGGCCGGCACCACTGGCCGAGCGTGGGGATGGCGCTGCTCGCCGGCGGTGGGATGCGCACCGGCCAGGTGATCGGGCAGACCGATCGCCAAGCAGGCATGGCGGTGTCGCGCCCTGTCACGTACCAGGACGTGCTGGCGACCCTCTATCACAACCTGGGCATCGACCTCGACGTTACACGCCTCACCGACCCCTCCGGCCGCCCGCAATTCCTCCTCAACTCCGGCGAACCGCTCCGCGAGGTCGTCTGAAGTGCGGAGTGCGGAATTCGGAGTGCGGAATGGCTAGGGACCGCACAGTCGCGACTCGCATATCCCTCCCTTAGCAAGGGGGAGTAGGGCGGGTCGTGCTCAGCACAATTCGATCGCCCATGCAGGCAAACGGTCAACTTCATTGCTTGTGACACCAGGAGAATAGACGATGAATTCGACGTTCCTGCTGCTTGTCGCTCTCGGTTGCGGGATCGGGCTCGAGCGGCCCGATGTGGAGTTCAAGATCTTTCAGTTTCCCGCCGACAAGATTCCGCGCATTGACGGCGACGCGGCGGACTGGTCGATCGTCCCCGATTCCTACGCGATCGGCACCGATCAGCTCCGCGAGACCGTCGTCGGCATCGGTGACAAACACGATCCCAAGAACCTGGACGTGAAAGTGAAAGTCGGCTGGGTCAAGGGGCAGAATCACCTCTATTTCCTGTACGAGGCGTACGACAACTACTGGGATTTCGCCAAAGACGGCCTGCACAACGACATCTTTGAAGTCGTCATCGACGGCGACCGATCGGGGGGGCCTTTCATCCGCCAGATGCATCCCGACGAAAAGTTGCGTAACCGGCTCGACACACATTTTCATTTTCACGGCGTCCACGCCCAGAACTACCACATCTTTACCCCCGCCGAGGGGAAAGACTGGACCATGGTGTGGGGCACGCAGCCCTGGATCAAAGATCTCCCCTACGCGAACGCCGCCTGCAAGTACAATTTCAAGCACGGCGAAAGCGGCAAACTGGTGCTCGAGTTCTTCGTCACGCCGTTTGACTATGCGCCCCCGGACCCGGCCCGTGCCGTGCAGACGAAACTGGAAGAGAACAAAGTCATCGGCATGTCGTGGGCCATTCTCGATTACGACGACGACAAGGCCGAGCGCTACAGCGCGTTCTGGAACCTGTCGCACAAGACGACGATGTACGGCGACGCCTCGGACCTGGTCGCGTTCCGCCTGATGCCGATCGAAAAAAACCTTCGCAAAAAAGTCGAAGCCGACTGGTCGTTTCAGGTGATCAGCCAGGCCGACCGCACCGTTGCGTTCCGCGATCTGTCGTACGGCAACATCAAGTCATGGCACTGGGACTTCGGCGACGGGAAAACATCCGACGAGCGCCATCCGACCCACCGTTACGAGAAGGAAGGGGAATTCGTCGTCACGCTCAAGGTCGAAGGCCCGGAAGGCAAGTCCCGCCGCGCGAAGGTGTGGGATGTCACGCTGCCGTAGCATTGCCGACGCTGCCAGTGTCGGCGTTTGTAATCCACGCGCAGAGCCGCGCCCGTCAGGAAGCGATGAGTGGCCGGGTCTGGACCAGGCCCGGCCACCCGATACAACCTTTGGAACCCAACCATGCCGGAAACTGGACTTTCCCGTCGCGACTGGCTCCTTCGCGCCGCGGCCGCCGCGGTGGCCGGCGGCATCGCGCGGCCGACGGCTGCTGCCGCCGTCCAGCCAAAGTCGGTCGCCGCCGTGATCACGGCCTACGAGAAAGGCCTGCATGCCGACGTGCTGATCGGCAAGATCCTGGAAGGCTGGCAGCAGGATGGCGGCGCCGGGCCGGCGCTGAAGCTGGCTTCGATGTACGTCGAGCAGTTCACCGCCCGCGACCTGGCCCGTCCGCTCGCACAGAAATACAACGTGCCGATCTTCGATACGATCGAGAAGGCAGTCACCGTCGGCGGCGATCGCATTCCAGTCGACGGCGTGATCAGCGTCGGCGAGCACGGCGATTATCCGTGGAACGACAAAGAGCAGCACCTGTACCCGCGCCGCCGGTTCTTCCAGGAGATCACCGATACGTTCCGCAAATACGGGCGGGTCGTGCCGGTCTTCAACGACAAGCACCTCGGCCCGCAGTGGGGCGACGCCAAATGGATGTACGACCGGGCGCGCGAAATGAACGTCCCGTTCATGGCCGGCTCGTCGCTGGCGGTGACCTATCGCGATCCTGAGATCGCCGTGCCGATGGGAAGCGAGATCGAGGCTGCCGTGGGCATCGGTTACTCGGGGCTCGATATTTACGGCGCCCATGCGCTGGAAGGTTTCCAGGCCCTGGTTGAGCGCCGGCGCGGTGCCGAGGCGGGCGTCAAATGGGTGCAGTGCCTGGCGCGCAACGCGGCGTGGAAGGCCCTCGACGACGGCGTTGTCGCCAATGACGTGTTCGAGGCGGCCCTCGCAGCGCTCGGTGTCGCGAAGGATCGTCACGACGAATTGCGCCGCAGCGAGCGGTCGACACTGTTTCTGTTCGAGTATCACGACGGGCTGATAGGCGCCGTGTTCATGTTGCCCGAATCGGTCGGCGGGACGAGCGTGGCGCTGAAGATCAAAGGGCAGGGGGGCGCGCTGGCCACTCGCTTCGAAGAACGCCTCCAGCCGCGCCATCCGCACTTCGCCTATCTGCTGAAGGGAATCGAGCGGATGATCCACACCGGCCGTCCGAGCTACCCGGTCGAGCGCACCCTGCTGACAAGCGGCATCCTCGACCGGGCCCTGACGTCGCGCCACCAGAAACACGAAAAGCTGGCGACGCCCGAGCTGGCGATCAAGTACCTGCCCGCCGACTATCCCCACGCCCCGCAACCCGATCTGGCCTCCGATCCGACGGCAAACTGAAGGTCAGCAAGGCGAAACTTGCAGATTCAACCGCCTGTTCGCAATCTGACTTCGGGCAGCAAGGTGCCGCCCGGCAGGCGGGCCCTACAGTGCTGGCGTCGTTCCGCAATCAGGCACCTCAGATTGCATCGAGGGGGCAACATTCCATAAAATGTTCTTGATGGTTGAGTTTTGGAGATGTTGGGATACCTGTCGTTTCTGCCGAGGATTCGAGCTGACCCAGGATCGCGCAATCGACGTGAATGTCATTTGCAAACTTTCGACCTGGATTCCCGTGATGGGAATCCTGCTGGCAGGCGTTTCGCTGCGCGCTGAAGTGCAGGTCGGCCCGGCTGCGGTGAGCCTGACGCGGCCCGAAGATGCCCAGCAGCTCGTGGTGACTGAAATTACCGGCACTCGGCAACGCGACCTGACGCGCGAAGTCCGTTA
>JACQFH010000727.1 GCA_016200145.1 Planctomycetia bacterium
CAGAACATGCGACCGTCAACGAGAAGGCGCATCCAGAACACCGTTCCTTCACCCCCGCAAAGCCTCGCGTATTCATCAAGTGGCCTTCGCATCCAGTTCGGCCCGCGCAGCATGACGACCAAAATCGGACGATAGACGGGTGCCACGTTGGAGATATTCAGTGTTCCCCGCTCAACCAGCCCGCACGCCGGCCCAAAACTCAACACGTACAGCGCTGGCAGACAGAGCGTTGCCGCAATCGTCCACTTCGCCCAGCGTTCTTTCCGGTTAATAATTCGCACAATCAACCAGACGTTGACGGCCGCGAAAATCACAGCCAAGGCGGGCAGGAGGATGGTCATGGAATTGTCCAGCACGAAAACCGTCCCGCTTCACCGACGAGACGCGAGGCCCCCAGCTTGTGAAAAGGGATCGTTAATCACCCAAGGGGCCACGTGAGCGGCCGTTCGATGCCGCGCAAGCCCGGATTGTAGCCGCGAGGGTCTGGGTACGCAGCGCTGGCGGTGGCCGTCGCTTTGTCGATACGCCCCCACCTGATTATTCTGGTGTGTGGTTCTGTCTATGGCGCAACGACATCCATCGAAGCAATCGCCCAAATCGCGGGCGGCTCGTTCCGGGCAGCCAAATCGCAACGCGAAACAGCACCTGACCGTGCCCAAGATACTTGCCTGGGCCGACGCGTTTCACCGGCGGCATGGGTTCTGGCCGACCAGTCGTTCGGGGAAAATCCCCGCACGCGGCTCTGAGACCTGGTACGGAATTCATAATGCGCTGAGAAGGGGAGTTCGCGGGATGCCCGGCGGCTCGTCGCTGTCGCGGTTGCTGCGGCGTCATCGCAGTGTGGTCCGTGGCCGCGACCGCCTCGACGAAGATCTGATTTTCCGCTGGGCGCAAGACCATTTGCGGCGGACTGGAAAATGGCCACAAGCTGCGGACGGCCCCGTTTGCCCTTCGTGCGCGGCGACGTGGCGCGATATCAACCGAGCGCTGCGCTATGGCTACCGGGGGCTGCCCGGAGGAGCCAGCCTGACAAAACTGCTGATCGACAGAAAGGTCGTCAGCCCCGAACTACGATCTCGCCGGCTCGCGTTAACGCTCGACCAGATCTGGGACTGGGCGCAGGCCTTTCATCGCCGGCATCGAAAATGGCCGATCATCGACTCAGGTCCGATCCCCGCCAGCGATGGGGACACTTGGGCCAAGGTTGAAAAAGCCCTGCGGGGTGGAAGACGTGGCTTGCCGGGGGGTTCATCGCTCTTCAAATTTTTGATGTCTCGGGGCGCGGTCGGGCGTATGCCGCCCCGACTGACGGTCCCCTTGATACTCGAGTGGGCCGACGCGTTTCATCTCCGGAACAAGTTCTGGCCGCAGGCCGGTTCAGGGCCGATCGCCAGCCGAACTCCCGAGACCTGGAAGCGGGTCGATGCGGCCCTCTACAACGGGCTGCGCGGATTGCCGGGTGGATCGAGCCTGGCGCAGGAGCTGCGCCGCCACCGCGGCGTGCAACGTTCGGGGAAACCCACTGGCCGGCCGCTGTCGGTCGAGAGAATTCTTATCTGGGCCGACGCCTTTCATCGCCGGCACGGGACTTGGCCCGTCAGTCGTTCGGGGCTGGTCGCAGGACAGGATGACGAGACGTGGGAGCGAATCGATTACTCCCTCCGGTGCGGCTGCCGCGGCCTGTCGGGAGGATCGTCGCTGTCGCGGGAGCTGGCGAAGCATCGCGGCACACTGAACAGCAAAGACCGCCTGACGGAAGATCGAGTTTTCCGCTGGGCGCAGAACTATTTCCGGAGGACCGGAAGGTGGCCGAATTCTGGATCCGGACGCAGCCCCGAGGCGGGCGGCGCAACGTGGAACAGCATCAACAACGCCCTGATCGTCGGCCACCGCGGGCTGCCGGGCGGCTCGTCACTGTGCCGGCTGTTCGGCCGCAAAGCTGATCGAAGGAATGCCGCCGGGAGTTCGCACCGGTAGGCTTTCGCGGAAAACCCCCCTCGTCGATCTTTTTGAAGTACAATGCGAGCGATTTTCAGATCGGTTAAGACACAAATCGGGCTGACATTCGCATTCGGGAATTACGAAAACCCTTCAAACAGAAAACCCTTCAAACAACGGCGGAGATGCATGCAGATACTTCAGCTTGGGTCGCGTGGTCCCGACGTGCTTCGACTTCAGCAGCAATTGAACCGCCTGGTCGCTCCTGGCGCTCGTCTTGTCGAGGACGGAGTGTACGGTCCCGGAACCGTAAATGCCGTCATGCAGTTTCAGAGATCTAAGGGATTGTTTCCGGACGGAAAGGCTGGTCCGAACACGATAGCGGCCCTGACGGGCAATAACTCTCCGTCGGCCCAGCCGACAGTCGGCACCGCATTCAACCCTTCCGGCATGACATTCAGTCAACGGCTCGAAGCATTCTTGTCGGATGCGGACTCGCGGTATCACGTCAAAGTCGGCAAGCAGGCGACGACCAGAGACCCGGCCGACGCTCAAAAATGGCACATCGCACACATGTTTTATTACAACAGCTTTGCGGGGCGAAAACCCGCCAAAAATGAAACGGAGAACGGACACAGCGTGATCCAATGGGCCCACATCAGCAGTCCCACGCTCGTGTGGGGGCACGGCGTCGATTGGAAGCTGTTTCTTCGCGACAAATCCGGACTGGTCCCAGTCAAGATGGCGGATGGAAAATCGTGGACTATCGGACACGAACCGGACAAACAGAGATCAAGGCAAGCCGCATTTAAGATTCTGGAATCCGCTGGGATTGCAACGTCTGACGTCGGCAGGCCGCACGGGGCGATGGTTGCCCCCGGCTATGAGGGTTGCGGTGAGCCGTGCATGTGTGGAGGGCATCCGTCGCGACATACGGCAGGGTTAGCCTGTGATCTGAACAAACAGGACCTGAAGTCACTGGAAGGAAAGCTTACTCTCGCAAAAGCAGGCTCGCTCGATGCCTATCTCAAAACGTTCGGTCTTAAGCGGCCGATGCCCTCCGAACCGTGGCATGTGGAATCCACATAAGCTCAAAATGGATTGCATTCCGCGGGTTCAAATCGAAGCCGGCAACGCCGCTTGGCCGGGACTCGACCGCCGCCATGACTCCCGAAACCACTGCTTGTGAACCGATCGCCATTGCTCTCGACAATCTCCTGCATCTCGAATTCTTGGAACCGGCCATCAACGGAGTCTTCTGGGCCTGCCTGACTGCGGCCGGCGTCGAACGGCAACGCGACCTGATGAAGCAACTCTGGAACGACGACAGCGTGATCGCGGCCGTTGAGGCGTTGCAGGACGCACACGAAGGAAGGCGGAGCGTTGCGGCACCGCGACGGGCATTGCTCGGGAAGATCGAGGAAGCAATTCAATCGAATGCGGCCTGAACAGCCACAAGTCCCATAAATTGGCTCATCGCCAGACGTCTTTGCCGCCCCGCCAAAGAGCACCGGCGGCCCAGGGTGCCCTTTGGGTCGACTTCGCGGTTCCGGCTCAGCCAGACGCGCCAGGAAGAGCCTCCGGGGGGGGGGCTCTGGCAGGTGCGACGACGCGAATATCTGAAGATCGGCCGCTCGCCTGCGCGTGTTTGCTACGGTTTGCAATGAAATGCAACGCCGGCCGAGCCGAGCTGACTGCCGGTCAAATCGCCGGTGCATGTCTCCGTCGCGCCGGATCGGCGCCACGGGGATCTCGGCCCGTTTTCCGCGGTGTTGCTCCGTTCCACTGATTCCGTGGAACGGGGAATTCTACGCCGCCAGTCTGGCCGGCCCGGTCTGCTTTTTAGCTCTCAGGCGCCGCGATCGTCGAGCCGCCTGCCGTGACCGCAGAGTTTCCCGTGGGGCCGATCCGGCCCAACGGGGAATTCTGGCCCTGCTGCGGCACCTGACACTGGTGACGCACTTTTTGATAAACCAGCCAGTCTGGCGAATTCTCGGACACGATGTCCGGCCCGATGAAGCACGAGCGACCGATTTTACGAAAATGGTGTCATGCGTGGCCGCAGGCACCGGTGGGAGCGTGATTCGGTTACTGTTCCATCGAGGACCACCCGCCCATAGAAACACCGCTTGTGGACGCCCGTCAATTCCTTGCGCGTCGACACTGTATCCTGCTAACCACCGCCCGAGCTGTAGGGCGTGTGACAGGGACCTCGAATTCCTCTCGCTACGGCAGTTAATCGAAGAAAAGTCCGCACACGCTGCTCTGCGATGGATGGATCGAACGGGCAGAGGCTCGTTAACGTGGAACGTCAAAAAGAGAAGCCCCGAATCAATGGACCGGGGCTTCTCGTTCAAATTCGACGCTCTGCAGCTCTACGCTCGACGACCCAAGAAACCGTCGACCTCATCGTCGATGTCGTCCAACTTCCGTCGAGATTCTTCAAACAACTGGAATGCGAGGAGTAGCCGCTCGCGTCCGTGGTTTGCCACGCAAAGGAGCATCGCAATCCGATTCGCCAATTCCGACATTTCGTTCCCTGTACTTTCTGGCATTGTTCGTCCTCCTCCTGATGAATCTGGCAAACTTTTCTCAACTCTTACTACAGGCCTCATCACCTCGACCCCGCAGCCATGGGATCCAGCCGCTTTCCGTTTCTGTCCCCCATTGTGCGCGAGATCCCGCTTCGCGCTTTTGGCCAGTCGATGTGGTACCTCATCGCCTGACCTCGGCGCGCACCGTCTCCGCAGTTGCCTCTGTTAATTGGTCTTTCAGCTACAACTGGCTTTTGACAAGTGACTTGCGTCAATTGCCATAGCAACAAACTGGCCGGGTCTGCTGCGATGACAATTTTAGGGCTCCCATACGAATATATACGTAAGGACCGTTGGCGCCGAACAAAGAAAAAGTTCGCATGCGAATGATTTTTTTCGGGTTTGCTGACAAATGATACTGCCGGTACCTCGTTCGTCGGAGAAAAACGTGCTGCTTATGCCTAGACGTAACAATTATTGAAAAGTTCGCATGCGAACGCATTTTCCGATATTCTGTTCAATTTTGCTCGGATGCTTGCCTTCCGATCGCCCCAATCATGAGCCTCAAAACTTCAATTTCGGCATGCTGTCGAGCGGCAAGTCACGGTTAATCAGTGCGGCGGCCGTGACGTCGGCCAGACACGGTCAAATCGAACTGCCCCGAGTCTCTCCTGCCGGATATGATTCGGGCATGTTCGCCGCTGCATCAGCCGCCGCTCGCCTGCTCATTCTCGCGCTGGAGTTCTGCGCCGAGCCCGAATCCAAAACCCACGAGCTCACCGGCAAGGTCGTCCACATCGCCGACGGCGACACGCTGACGGTCCTCGACGCCGACAAGGTCCAGCACAAGATCCGCCTGCACGGCATCGACGCCCCGGAGAAGGGTCAGGCATTCGGCACGAAAGTGAAAGAGGCCCTCGCCGGCAAAGTGCACGAGAAGTCTGTGCGGGTGGTTTGGAAAGAGAAAGACCGCTACGGCCGGATCGTGGGCGACGTGCACCTCGGTGACCGGAACATCAACGTCGAGATGGTCCATGACGGGTTCGCCTGGTGGTATCGGACCTACGCACCGAAATTGAAGGCACTGGAGGAGGCCGAAGGCGAGGCCAAGAAAGAGAAACGGGGGCTCTGGCACGACGAAAGTCCCGAGCCGCCCTGGGAGTTCAGGAAGAAGGAGCGGGAAAAGCAGAAGAAGCCCTGATCAATGCTGAGCACCGGCTTCACGATCATCGTCAAATTCCGCACCCAGGCCGGGCAGTGGTCTGCCTGGTTCGAAATCCGGCCCCAGGTCGCATTCGGATCTGACATTCCGATGGGCGCCGTCCGGCGGCTGCTGGAAGGGACTGAAGCCCTGCCGGGCGAGTATCTGCTGCGTTGTGACCAGGATCAGGTCGGCAGCGGAACCCTGATGCGAACAGTCAACTGGCAGCCGCCGGAACTGCTGTTCGAGTGCCCGTCGTGTCGGGGCATGGGAGAGTACGTCGGGCTGTTCGAGGTCGAGACGTGTAAGGTGTGCGGCGGACGGAAAGTCGTGGCGGGGTAAACACAACGCGGTCAGCTCGTGAACTGAAGGAAGAAAACCGTCACAGTTGGAGACCGAAAAATGCAACAACCGAAGGACGGGTCATATTATCTCGTATACGTCTCGCCCTCGGGCAAGGGCGAGACAATGAATGCTGGATTCGTCGCTGCCGACAATAATGCCGCAGAGAAGCACGCGCGTAAGATGCTGGCAGAGTTGGGCGTATCAGAGGGCACCCTCTTCAAGTATCGCGAGGACGGCTCTGGCGAGGCCACCGAGATTTGCCAGGTCAGTATTCGCAGAACCGGCACGTAACACTACGATGGCCGAGGTGCCTCGGCCTGATTTGCGGACCCCGCCGCCTCGACGCATTTCGGCGATTCATTCCGCGGAGAATTCACCAGCGTGCTGACCGGCGTGAGCTGCATCTTTTTGGCGGGAAACGGCGTCAGCAGGTCCGCCACGGCTGCGGGATCGTGCTTCGCGCAGTCGAGCCAGCGGCCGTAGTCTCCCGGATCGAGAATCACCGGCATCCGGTTGTGGATCAGCTGCATCAATTTGTTGGCTTCGGTCGTGATGATCGCGCACGAGTCGACTCGCTGGCCGTCGGGATCGGTCCAGTGCTCCCACAGACCCGCGAAGGCGAACGCCGGCACGTCCCGCACGCCGATCAGGTACGGCTGCTTGTTCTTCTGGCCCGGCACAGGCTGCCACTCGTAAAAACCGTCGGCCGGGAGTGGATTGTCGGGTGATCTGGCTGTCACCAACGGCCACTTGACATCTCCTACAGCTGTCGGTAGTATTCTCCTACATCTGTAGGCGATTGAATCCGGAAGCCGGTCAGAACGCAGACTCAAGGGAATTGCATGGCGAAGAAGAAGCCAGCTCAGCTGCCGCCCCTGTCCGACTCGCAGTTCGAAATCATGCGCGAGATCTGGAAACGCAACGAGGCAACCGTCAGCGACGTCTGGGAGTCGCTGGTCAGCCGCCGGACCGTGGCGCGGAATACCATTCTGACGCTCATGGATCGGCTTGTCAGAAAAGGCTGGCTCGAGCGCCGCGTTGCAGGCCAGACCCACCTGTATTCCGCGGCTGTTTCGCATCGGTCGACTCTGGGCGAAGTCGCGCAGCGTGTCGTTGAAACTGCGTTTGCCGGTTCGGTTGATTCCCTGATGCTGGCACTGATCGAAGGCCGTGGCATTTCGGACGCTGAGGCGGAGCGGATTCGCCAGCTGATCGACAAAGCGAGAAAGAAGTCGAAATAAGACTGTGGTGCCGGAGTGCGTTTTCGCCGAAACAATCACAGCCGTCGAGGGCAAACATGATTGAACTCATTTTCCTCCTCGCCATGGTGACTGCAATTCTGGGACTGGCCTGGTGCGCTGCCACGTTGCTCGGGTCACGTCCGGCCGAGCGCGATCTTCTGTGGAGAACGACGCTCGTGGGCATCGCGGCGGCGCCGCTTCTGGTGGTCGCGCATTCGCACTTGGGATTGGGGCGTTGGTCGCTGCCCATTCTTCCTGCCGGCGATTCCTATCGCAGCACCGCGACGGCTGCTTTAGGATCGGCCACCGACGCAGAACCGACGAGCGATTTTTCGAAACGCGACGACCGCGCGACACAGGTCGACATTGCCGTCAATCCATCCGCAGCGCATACGGAAGACCGGGGAATGCGCCCGCAATCGATCGCGAATGTGCCGGCCAGCGCATTGCAAGAATCGTCGACACCGTACGCCGAGCCATCGGCCGCGATCTCGATCCTCGGACCGTTTTCCGGGTGGCTCGTGTTAATCTGGATCAGCGGAGCGACCTTCTGCCTGCTGCGGCTCGGATGGGGCGTTTGGCAGATGCATCGTCTGGTTCGCGAAGCGGCGCCGGTCACAGACGAATTCGCACTGTCGATCGCTGATTGGGCGAGGCAGAAAGCGGGCATGCGAATTCCGGTTCGGTTAATGACCAGCGACGCGACGCACGGGCCGGTCGTGATCGGCATCTTGTGGCCCGTGATTCTCCTACCCGTCTCGCTGCTTCGCCCGGAAGCCAGTTCGAATCTACGGATCGCGTTGCTTCACGAATGCGGTCACGTTCACCGGTGGGACCCGGCATTCAATCTGCTGCAACAACTGGTCGTGGCCGCGTTTTGGTTTCATCCCCTCGTGTACGTGATGAATCGCGCCCTGCGCCAACTGCGGGAAGACCTGTGCGACAATTATGTGCTGGCTGAGGAGTCGGCCGTGAATTATGCAGAATCGCTGCTGCGAGTGGCTCTGCTGCTGCGACGAACCGACGTCGTGGCCGCTGCCATGGGAATGTACGGGTCGCGACGCAATCTGGAACGTCGCGTCGAATCGCTTCTGAGCCCTGGCCGGGCGACTGCCACACGGCCCTCGCGCCATGTCTCACTGATCGTGCGAATCGCCGCAGTGTTCATCGGCGCTGCATTCCTGCTGATTCGTGTCGACCGTAACTCGGCTGGAAATTCAAATCAGGATGCCGTCACCGAGGCTCAATTGCCGACTGCATCGAGTCAGGCGATATCGGCAAAGGCGCCGCGCTCGGAAAACTCCGCCCCCACGCCTCTCGACGCGCTCGACCGAGCACGAATTCCTCCTGCGGAATTGCAGGCTGCCGGTCAGCACGCCCCGGCGCAACTTGTCGCCGTCATTGGAGACAGCCGCCTGTCACATTGGGGATGGATTTTTCACGTCGCGGTCACTCCGAATGGTCGCCGGCTGGTGACGGCCGGACGGGACGGAACCGCGCGAATCTGGGACGCTTCGACAGGGAAAGAGCTGAATTGCCTGACCGACCTGGACTCGATCAACGGCATCGCCATCAGCCCGGATGGAAAATTGCTGGCGACAGCAGCCAGCGAGCGGTCCCCCAAGACGACGACCCAACTTACATTGTGGGACCTGGAGTCAGGAATTGCCCAGCGCACGATTCAGGGAGAGAATTTCGGAACCTCGGCCGCGTTCAGCCCTGACGGTACACGTGTCGCAGCGGCGGGAATGGGGATAGCTCACATCTGGGACGTCTCCACAGGGCAGGAACTGCTGAAGATCGTGGCTCATGGAGAATTGCGTTCTGTAATGTACGGGATTCCGGAGATTGCGTTTTCTCCGGATGGGCAGGTCCTGCTCACGTCCGGCTTCGGGCCTGCCGCTCCGGGAAAACGAATGGGTGAAACGGTGAAATTCTGGAACGCCCACACGGGGGAATTGCTCGACCAGCTTGACGGACGCGCAGCTCCGAAACCATTTCTGAAGGACGGCACAATGATCCTGCGCCGCGCGGATGGGGCTGTGATCCATTGGGATCCAAAGAACAAACTGGAAATCCGCCGGTTCTCCGATCCACGGGAGAATGTCGGAATCCCCCGAATCAGCCCGGACGAGTCGCTTGTGGCCGTCACGGCATCAGAGTATTCGGAGATGACCGGCAGGCACCTGCTCAACGTTTGGGAGCTCGCAACGGGAAAGAAGCTTTTTGAGAACGACAGGCTGAGCACAACAGTGAATGCGCTGGCGTTCACGTCTGACAGCCGCAGCGTCATGACCGGAGCCCAGGACGGACGGCTGCGATTCTGGAACGCCCGCAGCGGCAAATCGACCCAGGCCGGGGACGATAAATACGAAATCGCCTTAGCGGTGGCGTTCAGCCCGGACGAAAAGACCGTCGCCCTGAGTAAACGAGACGGTACGATCGATGTCTGGGACGTCGAATCAAGGATGACAGTGGCTTCGATTCATTCAGACAAGGAATGGCCGCGGGTGGTTGCCTACAGTCCCGATGGCGCCACACTGGCATCGGGGGGCAATGGCCGGAATGTAGAATTCTGGGATGCAAATACGAAACGCAGGATGCGGAGTCTTGATGTCAGCCAAGGAAATGCGTTCGTCTTCAGATTCAGCGCCGATGGGAACTTGCTGGCGACAGGAGCGCGTGACGGCCAGACCGAGCTCTTCGATCTGAAACAGGGAAAATCAATCGCGACAATCACGTCGCCCGGAAACAACGGCCACCTGGTGCGTTGCATTGCCTTCGATCGACAGGGGCAGCTTCTGGCGAGCTCATGCCGGAACACCGTCACCTTATACGACATTGTCACCGGCCACAGCCGCCTGATTGAGGCACCGGGAATCATTCATGCAATGGACATGAGTCCCGACGGCAAACTTGTGGCTGTCGGACTCGAGGGGAGGCGACCCGACGGTGGACCGCAACCGCAAATTCTCGTTTGGAATGTCAGCAATCCCGACCTGCCGGCAATTCTGGAAGGGCACACGAGCTGGGAGCTCAATGCGGTCGCATTCAGCCCAGACGGCTCGCGCCTCGCCAGCGCGGGTAACGACGGAACCGTCCGCATTTGGGATCCGGTGCAGGGACTAAACGTCGACACGCTCACACTGTGCCCCCAAGGGGGACAAATCCGCAAAGTCGTGTATTCTCCTTCCGGCAGGCATCTGGCGACCGTCAACGCCAATGGAACCGTCTACCTGCTCCGGGTGGCAGACGCGCCGAAGCCGTAATCAGCCGCGCTTCAGCAATCGCCAGCTCGCAGCTTTCGGTGGCGGGTGCCAGTCAATCTCGTTCACGACGGCGAAGATTTCTGCCAGATCGGCTGGCGAGACCCGCAATGTGTATCGGCCGCACATGATTGCATCGTAGCCGCGGAGTGAAGAAACTGCCTTCATCACGAGCCGGCGAGCTGGCATGAGTCGTTTGCCCGCCAGCGGAATGCCGGTGCCACGTGGTTCACCAATCCGGCCAGGGGAAACCTACATGCGAATCGCAGTCCGACCCCTCATTCTGTGCGGTCCGCCCCAAGCGCCGCGATATTGTGATTCTACACTGCATGAATTCCTGGTGCTCGACGCGCATCGCTACCAGGAGAACTCTGAGTTTCCATTTGACAGAGAGGGGAGGGAAGGTGGTTGCCAGTTTGCGTTCGATAGGGACCAGACGCAACCGATGAGGTGCATCGACTGCAATTCCGCGCCGTGCGGTTGCCCGCCGGAACGGCCAAACACGCCCCGATATGCCCTGCAACGTTTCACTGAAACAGCAATCTGCATTCTCGATCTCGACCTGAACCCGCACGTCGCGTCATTGCGAGCAGGCTGGTCAGAAGCGAAGCGCCAGGAGTGGTGCAAGTACCATGCGCTCCTGTGGCCTGAGGAGCAAGCACTCCGGCAGATGGAACAGAGGCTCATGGGACTGCCGGGGATTTGCTTCTTTTACCGGACAAAGTGCAATGGTTTCCGCGTCGCATTCGACTATGCCGAGCCAGCCAGGGAACTCGACCTCTACGTCCGCCGGCACGACGCCGCTGTCGAGCTTGTCCGCAATTGCCTGCCTGATCGCAAGATTGGCAACGACGCCTGGTTCCACCTCGACGACGTGGCGCGGCAGGGCCAAGCGTATTGGAGTTACCCACGAGTCAGAAACCCGGTTTGGCTGAATCCTGACCGAAAGTACGCCTAACACGTTCGACGATCGCCGAGAGAACCAGATTCGGCGATCAGTCATCAAGAGTGCGCACAGGTACCTGAGCCGTTTCAGATTCTGTCCGTGGGCGAGAGGATCGGAAGCTCAGCGCCAGACGTCTTTGCCGCCTCGACAAAGAGCGCCGGTGGCCCAAGGTGCCCATTGGGTCGTCTTCATGGAGCTGGCTCAGCCAGCCGCGCCAGGAAGGGCCTCGGGTGGGACTCTGGCGGGTGCATCGACGACGATAGTCCAGGATCGGCCACCCGGCTGCGCGTATTTGCGACGGTTTGCAACGGAATGCAACGCCGGCTGCACTGGGCCGACTGCCGGATCAAATCGCCGCGACGCCGGATCGGCCTCACCGCAATTCCGGTGCGGGTCCTGCGGGAGCACTTCCGTCTCACTGATTTCCGTGGGAAGAAAATTTTCAGCCGTGAGTCTGACGGGCCCGTCTTTCTTTTTAGCTCTCAGACAGCGCAGGTCGAGACGCCTACAGTGGCCGGAAAATCTCCCGTGGGGCCGAGCCGGCCCAACGGGGATTCTGGTGCCGGACTCCGCTGACACCAGTGACAGACTTTCTGAATAACCGGTCAGCCTGGACGACGCTCCCGGACACCGTGTCCGGTCCGGCGATGCCTTGATTAGACGCGCTCGACCACCAGTCGCCAGCGACTGCTCTAATTCCGCAGCAGCCCCGGAACGACGGTATTCGTGCCGTGCGGAATCAGCAGATCCTGGCACAGGACTCCCGTCTTCCCCACGAAGTACGTGTGAAAATCGGCCACGACGAGGTTGTACGTCTCAGCCGTTTCTCCCTGCTTCGCGGTCCAGACCGGAGCATTCCCCGTCACAGTGTGCAGCATCGTCTGCGCTTTCAGGTCGCGCGCCTTGATCCAGCCAGACCCCGATCCCCAGAAGCGGTGGCCGCCCGTGCACACGATTGATTCCTCGGCGAAGCGAAGCGTCGTCAGTTCCTTCGGAGGCCGCACGGTGGTTTGCAGGACGACCTTATACGCCAGTTCGCCCGTCTCGATGTCTTTCGCCAGCACCCGGTCGCCGACGCAGAGCTTTTCGATCGGCTCAAGTCCCGACTCGGTCCAGACCGGCGTGCCGGCGGTGAAGCAACTGACGTACAGCACGACCGGCGTGTAGGTGGCCAGCGTGGCCTCCTGCTCGCTGACGATCACGACGGCCTTCTTGTCGGAAAGCTGAGTGTCGCTCTGGTCCGACCACCAATTCCAGAAGGCCCGCGGACCGCCGGAAGCGTCGACTCCCGAAACGGCTTCGAGCACGTGACTGACTTGTGCGTTGACCGCGTTAATTCGATCGTCCACCACGTCCTGCTGGCGCTCGTGGGCATACAACCGATCTGAGATCAGGCGCACGTCGTCGATTCGCTGCATTGCAGGGCCGACAGCGACCCGCTCGGTCGGCAATGGCAAATCCGGCCTCCCGCGCCGCACGCGTTCGACCACGATGTCAATCTGTTCATTGACGACGTGGAAAACCTGGACGCGAAACTGATCTTGCGTCTCGACGGCGAGAACATACGACTGCAGCAGCGGAACACCCGCCGCGTCGCGCACAAACCGCACCTCTTTCTGGGCCGGAAGGGCCAGCAGCGAAATGAGCCCGGGGACGAATTCTTCGAAGTTCCTCGATTTGAGAACGGTGCTCGCCGACTTGCGGACTTCCGGCCATTCCGAGAAGGAGGCCTGCTTCGCCAGCGCCAGGGACGATTCGGGGCCTTCGATCCGCCGGAATGCATCGATCGCCGCCTGGGCGCATGGTTCATCGTGCCCGGCCAGCACGAGCTCAATCGCCGGCACCACCGATCGGTCGGTGATTGCGAACAGTTCGGCGAGCGCCGCTTCCCGCTGCCGCTTCGCACCAGACAAGCGCTCGGCGATGCGGTCAAGCTTCGATGACCATTTCTTGAGCGCAACCGCGGCCGCACGATTGCCGCGCTGCCATTCCAGAATCTGCTCGCGACTGAGCCACTGGGTTCCGACCCGCTGCCAGCCCAGGCGCGCCAAGAGCGACGGCTGTTCGTCTTGGGGGGCGAGCGCCAAGGCGGCGCTCAGGTGCGCCTGCTCCTGATCGACAAGCCCCCGCTTCCGGCACCAGCCCGCCAGGTCGAGTTGATCCTGGAACGTCTTCCCGGCCTGCTCGCGACGGGAAGAGTAATCCCGCCGGGAGTCGTGATCGGCGCCCGAAGTGCTCGCCGCGTCATAGGATTGCCAGGTGCTGGCGGTTCGAACGAATCCCGCCTGCCAGCGCGCCAGCGACGATTCGGGCAGCGCTTTGAGGGTTCCAGTCAGTTGCTCGCGCCGATCGACGCGCCCGGCGATTTCGACCCGCAGGACTTTTTCGACGCTCGCGCGGGCCGAATCGGGTTTCTCAGGTTTCTTCGGCGTGGCTGCCAGGCCCGGCAGACTGATCAGGCCAAACACCGCGGCGATCACCACGATTCTCGTTTGCCGAAACATGGCCTGATCCTTTCACGTGCCGCACAGACTGTGATGGACAAAGATCGGCTGGCTCAAGCGCCGTTTCTTCGCCTGGAAGCGAGGAAACAGATGCCAGCAGTATACGCCAGAAGGATGATCCGGTACATGGAGCATGCCCGGACGATGACCATGGCGTAGAGACTGCGACTCGTCCATCCGGTCCCGGCGCGCCGGGTTACAGCTTTGGGGGGGCGTGCGGTATTTCCAGAACAACCTGACAGATTCGAGTTGATTGATACGTCATTCTCGGGCAGAATGCTCGTGTCTTCGCACCCTCCAGCATGGTGGATGTGACCCATGAAGTTTTCTTGGCCTGTCGTGGTCGTTGTCGTCGCCATTTCCATTCTGCGGATGAAGGAAGCCCACCCCGACGAGCCTAACAAAGCGCCGTCCCCCGGTGCCCATCCCATGATAGGCAAGGAGGCCGGCCAGATCCGTGACGACAACGGCTTGAAAATGAAGCTCGTCTGGTGTCCGCCAGGGTTTTCGACGATGGAAAATTTCGAGCGCGTGGAGGAGCCAGCCGCCAAGAGAGAGGACAAGCAGGAAAATGATGATGATGACGTCGATCCGAAAGACGACTCTGCACCCGAGCCACGATTCGCGATAAAATTCACGCCGGTGAAGGTCTTCCTAACAAAGGGCTATTGGCTCGGAAAATACGAGGTCACTCAATCCGAATGGATACGGGTGATGAAGACCGAGCCGTGGAAGGACCAGAAACATACGAAAGAAGGCGCGGACAATCCCGCCACGTGGGTCAGTTGGAACGATGCCACCGAATTTTGTCGTAAATTGACGGAAAAGGAGCGTCAAGCCGGTCGATTGTCAAACGACTGGGAATACACGCTGCCCACAGAGGCCCAATGGGAACGTGCCTGCCGGGCGCGGACCGAAACCAAATTCAGCTTCGGCGACGACGAGTCGAAAATCGGCGATCATGCATGGTTCTGGGGTAACGCCCAGAACGCAGGCGAGCTATACGCCCATCCGGTAGGTCAGAAAAAACCGAACCCGTGGGGTTTGTGCGACATGTATGGGAACGTCTCGGAATGGTGCCGCGATATCTACGCGAAGAAGCTCCCCGGTGGACGCGACCCGGAAGGTAAAGCTGACGAGAAAATAAAGGGCTCGTTCCGAGTGAGCCGGGGCGGCAGTTGGGGCGGCGGCGCCGCGGGATTCCGATTGCGCACGCGGGACCTGCCCGACCATCGGGGCTTCGGCCTGGGTTTTCGACCGGCCCTAAGTGGCGTCTCGTCTCGTGAGTGAGGCAAGCAGACAGGCCCACATCGTC
>JACQFH010000720.1 GCA_016200145.1 Planctomycetia bacterium
AATAGAGCAGGAGAGCATTGGAGCAGGTGATCAGGAGAAAAAAACGGACGGCGGAATGCGTGAATTGGGCTGACTCTCCTGCGGTCACCTGCTCGCCTGATCCCCTGTTCAATTAGGGAAGTGCCATCCATCATTTCCGGGAAGTCTGGGAAATCCGGCCAGGGTTCGCGATGTCAATTACAGCCGTTGAGCCAGAGCGGTACGGAGCCGCAGGCTGCCCAGACCACCCAAGCGACCCGCGATTGATGGATGGCACTTTTTCAATTCGTTCACACCTGCGTCAACGGCGGTCAATGCGTCGTGTCAGTCCTTCATGGGAACCTTCAGGTCCCAGATCAGCACGCTGCCGTGGATGTACCCGCAGGCCAGCCGTTTCCCGTCACCGGAAAAAGCAAGAGCGCTCGGATCGGGAGGCAATGCATCCATCGACTGCAATACGGCCCCGCTCCGCGCGTCGACAATCTCAAGCGATCCTTCCGTACCGCAAACGGCGAGTGCCAGCAGTCCACCATCGGCGGAAAATGCAACCGGCCCGGCGCCGTGATCCGGCAACGGAACGTTGAATAGTTCGCGGTCGGTAGTGACCTCACGCACGCGAATTATATGATCCTTGTCGGCCGACGAACGAAAGCCGCCACTGGCCAGCGCAATCTCACGAGGCCTGCCCCAGGAGCTTGTGGCCAGCAAGGTCGCATCCGGCCCGATCGCCAATGAAACCATATTGCCGTCCGCGTGCGCCAGCCTGCGCACTTCTTTCCCGCTTTCGACGTCAAAAATGACGATTGCGTCTCTGACGCAGAACACGAGTTCGCGCGCGCCGGGTGACAGGACCGCCTTATTCAGTGTGAACCGTAGCTCGTCCCGCTTGTTCCCGGGGCGCGGCAGGGGGGACAGCGGGCGATCGCTAATTGCTTCGCCCGTCTTCACGTCCCAGATTCGAAGGGTGGAGTCGTGGTCCCCCCACGAGGCGAATGATCGTCCGTCGGCGGCAAAGGCGACGGTGCGGAGCCCGCCCAGATCGCCGTGACCGCGCAGCCGGTGCAGCGGCTTTCCCGTGGCCGTGTCCCACAGGCGGACGGTATCGTCGTGACTGGAGGACGCGATAAGCGCTCCGTCGGGCGACACATCGGCGCCGCGCACGGTATTCGCGTGTTGCATGATGTGCCGCTGTTTCCCGGTCGTTGCGTCCCAGACGCGAACTGTGCCGTCAGCGCTGGCGGTTACTGCCGTGTGCCCGTCGTGTGACAGGCGGACCGCGTTGACTTCTTTGGCGTGCGCGACGACCCCATCGTCGAGTGGCTGGCCGGTGGTCGTGTCCCAGACGTTGACGATCGAGTCGTCTCCGGCCGCCGCCAGCCAGCGTCCATTCGCGGAAAAACAGACGTGTCGCGGACTGTCTCCCCCCGTGGCGAATGAATTGCGGATCATGCCCGTCGAAATGTCCCAGACGTGGACCCGGCGATCGATGGGCCGCCCACTTAAGTGAATGGAGTTCGTCCCGGCGAGCCACCGGCCGTCGGGAGAGAATGCCAGCGAATGGACGTATAGCGGATTCCGCTCGGCATCTGACAACTGCGCTTTCACTTCGCGAGTTCGCACGTCGCGAAGAATGATGTCGGTCTGGCTGTCAGGGCCTTCCGCCAGCAGCCTGCCGTCGGAAGAGAATACCAGCGACTGGACGGTACGTCCGACTCGAACCTGCACCGGCTCATCCCCGGTTCGCCAGTTCCAGTAGTGGACGGAATTGCCAGCCGAGACTGCTAGCAAATCACCGTCGGCGGAGAGAGCGAGCGTCTGGATGCCGTTTTCAAAACGGCGATTGCGGATTTCCTTGCCGTCCGCAAAGTTCCAGAACTGCACCACGCCCAGCCCATTGCCGGTGATGGCGGTCTTCCCATCGGGAGTGATCCGCAAATGTGCACCGCCGGCGAACCTGAAGGAAGACACCAGTTTGCGGTTCGCAAGGTCCCAGCATTTCAGCGAATAGAAGTTATCGGGAACGGTCTCGTCGAATTCATGCCCGAGCGTGACCGCCTGATGCAAGCCGGGAATCAGCCGCAAGTCCCTAATCCACTGCTCGCCGGTGGAGATGTCGTACATGGGCTTGCCGGTCGGCGCCTGGAACAGGGCGAGGCGATTGCCGCCGGCCACGACCAGCGTGCGATTGTTGGAAGCAAAACTAAGGCCCTCCACCCGTGCCGAGGAGTTGATGCGAAATCGTATCGAGCCGAGCCTGACGGCAGCGCCGGCCGGCAGCGGATCGCCATACAGGTCGAGCGGGACTTTGTCAGCGCCGCTGAGCCGTGCGGGCATACAGGCGCACGTAGAAATCAACGCGGCCAGGCACACTAACGTCGGCAGCCGGATCGAGAATCGCCCGGCTTCACGAATCGTCCCGTAAGCGGCGGTGGCAGGCATGCCGTCAGTTTACCGCCCGCCTGCGGCCAAATAAATCTCAAGCAGTCATCGAACTAACGAGGCGCCCCGTTGCAACTGGCGGAGCTGGCTGTTGACGGCACTTGGGCGGCTACCTCCAGTCCAGCCCAACGAGTGTTACAAAGACGGTATTTTCCAGGTCGAAGCGCAGGCGAGTGCCTTCGTCAACATAGACGATTTCGAGACTGTATTTTGCATCGTCGGCCCGCGACCGGATCACCGCCAGACGCTCCCCTCCGGGCGACCAGGCGAGGCTTTCGATCGCATTGTTTGCGCCGTCGCTGGTGAGAATCGTCCGCTCACCGGTCCCGTCAAAATTGATGATCCGCAATTCGGTCGCCCCGCGGCTCATGCGAACGTAGGCGACGCGTCGGCCGTCGGGTGAGATCCGGGCGTCGCGGTTTCCTCCATCCTGAGTGAGCCGGCGCGATTCGGTTCCGTCGAGTCGCATCGCGTAGATCTGGTGGCCGCGGTCATGCGGCGGAAATCGATTGCTGCGGGTGACCAGCCATTGACCGTCGCGGGAAATGTCAGTCGCGAGTTCCGTTTCAGGAACGGCGAGCACACTCCTTTCAGAACCGTCGAGATTGACTTTGAAAGTCTCCCAGGATTGAACGCCGTCGCGTGGATCCTTGTAGCTGGATACGACAATGCTCCGACCATTGGGCAACCACAGAGCTTGTACGTCACCGTTGATCCCGCCGGCGAAATTCTTGTACCACGGAACGCGATTCAGATCGAATCCCCGGAACCAGCTCGCGTGCGCGTAGATGACGGTTTGGCCGTCGGGCGATATCCGGGGCGTGCGATAAAAACCGTCGAACTGGTGTTTGCGCGTCCGGCCAGTTTGCAGGTCAGCCTCGACGATCACCGTCGAGTTCTGTTGTGTGTCCTCGCTCGTCGTTTCAAGCTGCGCCCCGAAGAAGAGCTTTCCTGTCTCGCGTTCGGGTTTCCGAGGCGGCTCTTCGACAGGCGACAGCGAGATCTGAGGTCCGTCGACAACAATCCGGCGATCAGTGACAACCGTCCCCTTCGGAAAACGAAGGTCAAAAAGATCGCGATCGACCGAGACGTTGAATCGGCAAGCGTCGCGGTCAAGAATGTACCGCCAGGAACCCGTCTTCTGGCCGAATTGCGGAGAATCGGGCATCGACACGAAGTAGGAAACGACGGCTTCGACGGGCAACCAGACACCGGGGCGGACCTCTTCCAGAGTGTTGTCGATTTGTGTCTGGTTGACGACCTGTTCATTTCGATTAAGAGTCAGCGTGATTCGCTTTGGCATGTGATTGGCGTGCGGGTCGAGCAACAGCCGCCATCCGTAACTATTCAGATTGACGGCTCGTTTCGGTGCAGGCAGCGCCTCGATTTCAAGCAGGCCATCCTTCTCAGTGCACGTGCTGTCTCGATCCTTCACAATTTGCGAATAATCGTAGTTGCCGAATGCCGTACGGTAGAACAGTTCGTAATGCGGAACTTCTTCTCCCATCAGTGACCAATCGCTGGCGGTCGATTGCACGAGCGCAGTTCCCCGGCGTCCATTGAACGACTTGCGGGATTCCCCGTCCCACACGATAAGATGTTGGCCGACATCGAATTTGTCTGAAATGCCTTGAAGGGATTCGATGCGAAACTGTCCGTTTCGGAAATGTTGACGGCTCTCCAAGGCGCGGCCCTTCGCACCCGGCTCGGCAGCGACGTACTGAACGGGGGGAAGAGGCTTGGCTAGCTGGCGACCGTTAACGCCTCGCTCTCGTCTTGCCGCTTCCCGTTCCGGATCGGGTTTCTCAACCAACAGTGGCGTTTCCTGGGCACGATAGGTGATGTCGTAGGAAAGAACCTTACGGACCGCTTTCTCGTAGGCTTCGAGAATGGTATTGAGGTTCTTGTCATCCTCTACGTTTTCCCCGGGCGCTTTCTTGGCGTTCGGCTGCGGCACGACGACTTTCGTCGGTTGCCGGGGGTTTTCTGAGAGGTTTTCGAAGGGCACTTTGACTTCAGCGATCGTCTGGTGCTGGTCGTTGAATGCCCTGACTTCGATCAGCCCGGCAGAATTCTCCGATAGCAGGCGGCGCTCTTCGCGCGACAGCGCGACGCGGAATGAACCGTCCTTTTCGGTTCTCTGGCTGAATGACTTGCCTCCCCAGGGGGAGTTGGGATCGCGCGTGAACCATGCCGTGTGTGACCCCGGATGGACAGGTCGGCCGTCATCGAACACGGCTCTCCCGTAGCGAAGTTCCTTCGCCTCGACTTCCACGTCGATTTCGACTTCGGCATTGGCCTCATCGGGGACGGTCACTTTCGGGCCGTCAAACGTCGAGACATGGGTAACAGAGTCGAAGTGCCGCACCATGAGCGTGTACGTCCCGGCCGCGAGGTCTTTGACTTCGAATCGCCCGTCAGAATCAGTAATCGGCAGCTTCAGGCCGTAAGTCTGGGCATCGTCGTTCGTTAGCCGGTCGGCGCCTTCATGCCGGGTCAGCGTCAGGAAATACTCCGTCAGCGCTCGGCCGTGCTGATCGTGGATGCGGCCGCGCACCTTGCCGGTTCCGACGGGAAATTCATCCCACGTTCGTTTCACAAAAAATGGCCCGCGGCGTGAATCAAAACCCTTGGCTTCGCGGATGTACTGGTAGCGGCTGGTCATCGTCTCCGGCACGAAATCGAAACGCTGATACGTCAGCGAAAACAGGGCGCTCAGCTCGAAGTAAGCGCGTCCCTGATCATTGGTGCCGACGTCGTGGTAGAAGTGGATCTTGGTCGGGTCGTCGGCTTGGCGCTCGACCAGCGTGATGCGGCAGAACGGAACCGGCTCGCCGCTTTGATCCGATGATTGGATTGTGACCGTTTTCTTCGGATCAATCTCCTTCCACTTCCCGGCGAATCCCTCGGCCAAATTCCCAATTAAAAACACGTTATCTTTGAATTTGTGGGACACTCGCAGCGCGGCGTCAGTTGATTTGCCTGCCGTAATCGTCAGCGGCTCGGGCCAGGTTCGATGGACGCCCAGCGACGCCGGCCGCGGCAACTCGCCGATCATCGCGCCGACTTGAAACTTGCCGGGGGGAAGCCGGTCGACCGTGTAGTGTCCCGGCTTGTCAAATCGGCGCACCTGCACCGGTTCGGCCAGCCACCAGCGCGGGCTTTCGAAGAAGCCGACGACGATTTCACCTTTAGCATCTCCCTCCACGGTAATGTCGAGCTCGACCTGCCCGCCGCCGTCCACCCCCTGCCAGGCGGGACCGTCGCGCCGGTCCAGCTCACTGGCCCGTCCCAGACGCTGCGGCAGGCCGTACAGCAGACTGTCGGCATCGGTCTGGGACAGGACGTACCAGGCGCGGGATTCGGCTAATGTCGGTTCCTTGGCGGTCGGGCCTGCGGGTTGTTGGGCCGAAGTCGGAGCCACATCCTGAGTCGTTGTGTCAGGTTTCGGGCTCGGCTCGGCAACTTTGACCGCTGCCAAGGCGCTTCCCCCGGCAACTAGCAGCGCCGCGAGCAGCGCGAACTTCGCCGGGCCGAATCGTGTCGCGGATTGTCTGTGCGGATCGAGAATACCCGCGACGCGGTCTTCCAGGTTCCACCGCCGGCTGAAGATGGCCAGCGTCGCCGCGGGAATAGGGCGATCTTCATAGTGACTGGCCAGCTCCAGGAGCGTCTGGGCGTAGCCGGGCGCGTCGCCGCGCCGCAAGACGTAGTTGTCGCAGACTTCTTCCCGCGCCCGGGACAGTCGCCGATTCATGAAATGCACCAGCGGATGCGGCCAGAACACCAGTTGCACGAGGCGTTGCGCCAGGCCGACCCACAGATCCCACCGCAGCACGTGCGAGCACTCGTGAATGAGCACGTCAGCCAGTTGCGAAGCGTCCGCACGCACGACGAAATCGGCAGGGAGCACGACGGTCGGCCGCACCAGGCCCGCGACCACGGGACCTGCCAGGTCCGGCGAGAGCACAATCGGCGGGAGAGTTCTCAGGCCCAGCGTGCGGCAGGCAATGTCGCGCGCCCAGGCAACTGGGCCGGCGTTGAGAGGCTCGGCCTGCGCCAGCAGTTGTTGCACCTGCCGGTCGCCACGCAACAGACGGACCAGAAGGAACGCCATGCCGGCCAGCCAGACGAGCATCCCGACCGAGGCCAGCGAACGCCACACGTCGCGCGGCGATCGCTGGGGCACGATGGCGACGATCCGGGGCGGGGCGCCAGAAAGTTCACGCATCTGCTCGCCGTCTGCAATTGCCGGCGGATTGCCGATGAGCGAGGGCGGATCGGCCGACGGCCGCGGAAGCTCCGAAGTGACTTCTGAATCGATCGGCGCAACAGGCGGATCAGTCGCAGATGCTGGCTCATTGACGCTCACGGGGCGAGGAATCGACCAGTTCCAGCCGGCCCGATGGCATGCCGCCAGCGTCAGCGGCGAAAGAGCCACGGCGATAAGCACTCCCAGCCAGAGCGCATGGCGGGCGGTTGGTCGCCGCCGCAGGAGGATGGCCGCCAGAATTCCGCCGAGGCCGATGACGATACCGATCTCGACGATGATCCGGCCCGCGAACTCGATCGCCGGATCCCCAGGGTACCAGCGCAGGAGCAAATTCATGACTTGGCCCTCCGGGATTTGTCGATCATCGCGCGGATGCGTTTCGCCTCTGCCGAGGTAACGCCACGTTGGTCCAGCAGGGCCATCATTAGCCCTTCGGCAGACCCGTCGAACGCCGTGTCGACGAGCCGTCCCACGATTCTTCCGAGCGTCGCCTCACGCCCGACCGCAGCCGAGTAGCGGTAGGCATGCCCGTCGACGCGCCGCTTCAGCCAACCCTTCTTTTCCAGGCGTTCCATGAGGGTCAGCACAGTGTTGCGGGCGACCTTGCGGCGGGCGGTTAGCGCCTTCCAGACCTCCCCGACGGTCGCCTCGCCGGCGCGCCACACGAGATTCATGATTTCCAGGTGGGTCTCGGACAACTGCGGGAAGTCGGGGGCCCTGGCCATGGCGTGCTCGCTCGAGGAGAATTTGCCTACGTCTGTCGGCACTTGTACCGACACATGTAGGCATTTGCAAGTCGGGCGCATGGATTTTCTGATGACTGGCCGTGTGATCAAACCATTGCAGTGCGTGCCAGCTGCTGCGGCCCCCTCACCCCCGGCCCCTCTCCCGCGAGGGGAGAGGGGAGAAGCTGGAGGAAGGGAGTCGCGTCTAGCGCGGTAAACTCGTTCACCCGCCGGGTAAACCGGCTGGGGTCTCTGTGCCGATTGTGCTCCTCACCCTGGTCGCCGCATTCTGCGGCTGGTTGACGCGATCGCATTTTTCTGGTGCGATAATCATTATAGAATATCAGCAAATAAATAACGGATTTCTATTTACAGATCGCTGACCTTCTGCGATAATGAAATAATAGTCGACTGTGTCGGCGGCTCGGGGAGGCCGGATTTTTGTCCGCATCGCCCGGGCGGCCAGACCGCCCCTCGGCACTGCAGGACACGCGCGAAACAACGCGGCCTGTCGAGGAGTTGACGCCGCCTCAGGCGATCCGGGGCCTTGCACCCCCGGTTTGCGCCTGAGGCCGCGTCAACTTCTCGGCAGGTTTTTTGTTTGTTGTCCACAACTTCCTGCGCATGCATCTGTTTTCCGGGGGTAGGCGTCGCGAACGTGTCCCGGTCCGCTTTTTCGGCGGCCGGGACACTGCACGAGCAAGCAAGACGTTCGAATCATCGTTTTCTGAATCGGACGGATTGCCAAACGGGACGATGTGAATGCCCGTTTGCGATGCAGTGCCCCGGCCGCCGCGAAGCGGCCGGGGCACGGAGTCAGCCACCCCGGGAAGCGAATATCTGCGCGTCCGGCCTCTATTTTCAGAAAGGCGGTGTCCCGTGCGTGCAGTGCAGTATTATCCGTTGACCGAAGACGACGAT
>JACQFH010000062.1 GCA_016200145.1 Planctomycetia bacterium
CTCACGAATCCGTGGTGAGATCGTAAATGCGGAATGTAAATCTTCTTATTCCGCACTCCGAATTCCGCATTCCGCACTAGAATCGCAACAGCGCCATCACTTTTTCTTCTTGGCCGCCTTCTTGGCGCCCGGCTTGTCTTTGGGAATCGGCTCTCCCGAATCGACTTTGACCAGCTTCAACTCGGCCTGTTGCGCATCGACTTCGAATTTGAACTGGCCCAGGAAGCTCATTCCGAGCAGCGGCGGCGCTGCGGGAGCATCGGGCCCCAAGACGCAGCATTCCACATCTTCCACCGTAAATCGGCCGACGCGAACCGATTTGAGCTTGATCATCGAGGCGGGGACGACGCGGCCGTCAGCCAGACTGACTCGGACCGGCGTGGCGTCCGGCCCGAGCTTGATGTCCAGGCTGCGGGCCATCTTGTCGGATATCGAGAGCGTCGACGCACCCGAGTCGACGATCATCCGTTGCCTCTCTTTGCCGTTGATTGCGACGTCGATCCACAGGCTGTTCGATTCGTTGTCGAGCTTGATCGCCTCGGAGCTGACGGCGTCTTCCATCGTCTTGAGCTGCTTGGCGTTCGCGGCGAAGCTTGCGGCGGGCTTCAAAACGAATTTCGCGCCCAGCGCCTGATTGACCTTGTCCAGGGCGTCTTGTGCCTCGCGACTGTCGCCGAGCGCGGCCCATTGCTTCGTGATTTCGTCGGCCTTGGTCCGCATCGCCAGGACGTCCTGCACAAAGACGTCGCGCAGATCGGCCGCGTTCTTGCGCGCCTCTTTGAGCCGGTCGTTGCTCTGATTCGCCTTCTGCACAAGCTGATCGATCTGCCCCGACGTCGCGTTCAAGGCCCCCACGATCCGGTTGTTGGAGGCCACATCGGTGACGTTGGCCAGCTCGACATTCAGGTTCGTGTACTGGGCCTTCAATTCGTCGATTTGCTCGCGAATCCCGGCCAGGTCGCGGAGGGCGGCGTAGACCTCGCGATCGGCCGTCATCATCGCCTTTTTCTGTTTCGCCAGCTCGCGAACCGTCTTGCCCAGTTCCGCTTCCTCCGGAAGCGAAATCCCGGAAGTCGTCACTTTGAGCCCCGCCGCTTCGAGCTTCTCTTTGGCATCGGCGGGGATGGCGTCGGCCTTGGCGGCAGCCTTGGCCGGTTTCTTCGCGTCCGCCTTTTTGTCGTCGGCAACCAGGCGGCCGGAGACAACTCCGCACAACACAACGACAATCGTTCCCGCGACAGCGATCCTGCGCATGGATTTGGCCCTCGTCAAAAGGAAATGGCTTTTCAGGCTTGTGATTCAGAGTACCTTTGTATCCAGCCTGTCACAAGTTATGCCGCAATCAATGAAGCGCTCTACATTCGACGCTCGACATTCCGAACTCCGAATTCCACACTCCGCACTTCAGTTCCAAAATCCCAATTCCGAAATCCCTTTCTTAACCTTCCCTTAAGGTTCCCGTGGTACAATCGGCGGTTGCATCGACTCACGGCTAGCGCTCAACCGACTTCGTTACCCCCAGGAGCAATACGATGGCACGGCATCGATACATTCGGCACACGTCGGCGGCAAATTTTCTGCGATCTTCGTTCATGCCGATTTCACGACTCGTCGTTTCCACATGTCTGGGATTCGTGTTCGTCTGGTGCGCCGCCTCGACCCGCGCTGACGACGGCACACCGGCGCGCGATGACAATCGCGACGCGATTCCCGCAGCATCCGATGCCGACCGTGAACTGGCCGACGACGACTCTGAAATTGCCAATTTGCAGCCGCGCGGGCCAGACGGCCCGCGCGACGGCAACCGCGGACCGGATGGGCGCAGGCCCGACCAGGGCGAACCCGACCGGCGGGACCATCCCGATGCTCGTGGACCGCAGCACGACCGACCCGGCGACGGGCGCGAACCACACGACGGACGACCGGGCGACGGCCCTGGGCGCCGCTTTCACCCGGATGTCCCGCACCACGGTCCGCGGGGCGAACACCAATCGGGACCGGGTGGCCAGAGTCACGGGCCTGATGAGATGATCCGCCTGCTGCACGAGATGCGCAACGAGATCGCGCAGCTCAGGCATGAAATCCATCAACTTCGCAACGATCGCGGTCACGGCCCCCACGGCGATTTTCGTCACGGCGACGGGCACGAAGGTCCCCGCCACGATGGCCGCCAGCATGATCAACATGGAAGGCCGGGCCACGAACCCGATCGACGCGGGCCCGACTCCGGTCCTCACCAGAATAGAGGTCCCGATGGTCGTCACCACGACGGCCCGCCCCAGAATCGCGGACCGGACGGAGATCGGCGAGGTTTCGATCGTGGACCTGGCGACAACCGCGGACCCCACGGACCGCACGGTGATGGCCGCGGACCCGATCAACGCGGTCCTGACGCCGGTCCTCATCAGAATCGCGGACACGAAGGCGATCGACGCGGACCGGATGACCGCCGCGGACCTGACGGAGCGCGCGGCGATGGCCGGGGGCCCGATCAACGTGGACCCGACGCCGGCCCTCATCAGAATCGTGGACCCGATGGTGATCGACGCGGACCGGATGACCGACGTGGACCAGATGGACCACGCGGTGACGGCCGGGGATCCGATCGACGCGGTCCTGACGCCGGCCCTCATCAGAATCGGGGACCTGACGGTGATCGACGCGGAGCCGACCGTGGTCCGGGCGACCGCCGCGGACCGAATGACCGGCGCGGGCCCGATGGACCCCGCGGCGAAGGCCGCCGTCCCGATGGGCCTCGTGAAGAGCGCCGCGGCCCCGGCGACGGTCCTGGCGACCGAGGCGGTGAACGGCGCGGCCCGAATGAATCGCAGCCCGACCGCCGTCCCGATCGTCCCCAGGCCGACCGTCCCCGTGAAGAAGGCCCGCAGCCAACCGGCGCCGCCGTGACGAACGAAACGCCCGCGGCAGAACGCGAGACTAATCCCAGCGATACCCCAACCCGCGACTGACATCTTCCTCCACCGGGTGGCCCAGCCGTGCCGTCAGGCCGGCTGGGTCGCGCAGCGACAAGAATCGACACCGTCAGGAAGCGGTCATCCGACACCGCTTCCTGACGGGCGCGGCTCCGTCAATTTCAAGGGCGTCTTGCTTCGTCCCAATACTCGATGTGCGGCTGAGATTCTGGTACAAACGATCCATCGCTCAACCGGAGCGCCCGATCCAATGGCATCACCGGAGCCTGGAATCATGAACCTCACGCGACGCGATTTTGTGGAGCAGGCCCTGATGGCGGCGATCGCCGCCCTGGCATCCGGTTCGGCATCCCAAACTCTTTTCGCAGACGACAAAGAGCCGGCGCGCACGGTCGGGCCCAACGACAAAATCCGCGTCGCGACGATCGGCGTGAACGGCCAGGGGGGCGCCCATCTCGGCGAATGGCTCAAGAATCCCGAGGTCGACCTGGTGGCCATTTGTGATTGCGATCCGGCCGCCTACGAGAAGCACGCCAAGCGGTTCAAGGACCTGCCGCATCCGCCGCGATACGAACAGGACGTCCGCAAGCTGCTCGAAGACAAGTCAATCGACGCCGTGTCGATCGCCACGCCCAATCACTGGCACGCCTTGATGGCAGTGTGGGCGATGCAGCACGGCAAAGACGTTTACGTCGAGAAACCGTGCAGTCACAACGTTCGCGAAGGCCGCGTCATGACGCAATGGGCCCGCAAACTCGGCCGGATGTGTCAGATGGGGGTCCAGAGCCGCAGTAATTCGGGAATGCGTCAGACGCTGGAATTCATCCACAGCGGCAAGATCGGCAAGATCGCCGCGGCGCACGCCATCTGTTACCGCCTGCGGGGCAGCATCGGCCACGTCGATACCGAAGCGCCGATCCCGCCCGGACTCGATTTTGACCTGTGGTGCGGCCCCGCACCAAAAGTGGTTCCCAAGCGCCAGCGCCTGCACTACGACTGGCACTGGGTCTTCGCGACCGGCAACGGCGACCTGGGGAACCAGAACCCGCACGAGCTCGACAAAGCCCGCTGGGGCCTCGGCAAGCAGGAACTCCCCAAACTCGTCGTCAGCCTCGGTGGCCGCCTCGGCTACATCGACAACGGCGACGTCGCGAACAGCCAGGTCTCGATCTACCAGTGGGACGACGCGCTGCTCATTTCCGACGTGCGCGGCCTGCCGATCAAGTCCCCGGTCACGTTCGGTCTGAAGGGAACAAAGCCGTTCAATGGCGCTGCCAATATCTGGTACGGCACCGAAGGCTACGCCGTCGGCCCGAACTACGAATCGGGCGTGGCGTTCGACTACGACGGTAACGAGATCGGAAAATGGAGCGGCGGCAACTACCAGGCCCATTTCGCCAACTTCATCAAGGCGGTCCGCAGCCGCAAGCACGAAGACCTGCACCTCGACATCGAAGACGGCCACCTGTCGAGCGCGCTGGCGCACCTGGGCAACGTCTCATACCGGCTGGGGAATGCCGTGCCGGAAGGGACGCGCCCCAGCCTGCTCGCCGACAATCCGCACGTGAAGACGACGCTGGCCACGTTCGAAGACCACCTGCGCGAGAACGGCGTCGATTTCAGCGCCACGAAGCTGTTCCTGGGCCAGGCCCTGACAATGGATCCCAAGACCGAGCTCTCGACCGACGCCGCCGCGAACCAGCTCTTCACCCGCGAGTACCGCGCCGGCTTCGAGTTGCCCACTCCGCCGACAGCCTAAATGACGGCGAACTCGTTTAACCCGGAGCCGGGCACC
>JACQFH010000078.1 GCA_016200145.1 Planctomycetia bacterium
GACGACGACCTCTTCGATGGCCTGTGAAAGCGAAAAATCCTGCTGAATGAAGAGGACGGCGCCAGAGATGACGCCGGTGTCGTAACCAAAAAGCATGCCGCCCAAAGCCGAGATTGCGGCGGCGATGTAGACGAACCGGTTCGTGCCGCGACAGTTTCGCTTCAGTCTAAAGCAGCCGCCCTCCGGGCAGCAAGGACGGTTTTGCGAATTCTGTATTTGTGGAATGGGTGTGGTTACCGATCTGACGAAGAACACCAGTCGCTGACGGCGAAGCCGAGGCCTCTCACGGTACATGCCGCTCCGGAGGCGGGAAATTCAGACCGAAAGGAGGCCAGATGAGCTGTTCCGTTAACCGATGGGTTTCAAATTCGAGTCCGATTCGGAGAGACGTCGCCTACGATCCGGCCGTAGCGGTCCTTCTCTTTCCAGACGATCCGCACCGTCTTCTCATGGACCTTGCCGGCGAGAGCCTCCTTGGCCTTCGTTCCGAACGCCTGGCCTTTCTCGGGGGCGTCGATGCCGTGCAGGCGGATCTTGTGCTGAACTTTGTCGGCGTCCAGGACGGTCAGGGTGTCGCCGTCGGCGATGTGGACGACCTTGCCGGTCAGCTCGGGCGTTTCCGCGGCTGGCTCGGCAAAAACCGCGATGGTGACGACGGCCAGGCGAATGGCGACTGTGAGAATGCCGCCGATGCTATACGTCGTCACTTTAACGCCTTTTTAGCAGTTTCCGCTGCCTTGGAGTTTGGATATCTTTCAATCAGTTCCTTGAGCATCGCGCGGTAAGCCTCGGGCTTCCCGACTTTAAGAAGCTGATCGGCGGTGCGCAACTTCGATTCGGCCGCTCTCTCCTCGCGCCCGGGGCCATCCTTTGCCAATTCCTCTGCCAAGATACGCCGCTTCTCTGCTGCACGAGCAGCGTCGTCGGCTTTTTTGTCGGCCAGTCGCTTTGCGCGGAGTTCTTCTGACAGATCGAATATCGTCCCATCACCTTTCGGACCTGAAATGGGAATCTTGATCTTGAGGGTTCCGCGGACTCCTATCGCCTCTCCTGGGAGGGAACATCTCAGTTCCTTGGCATTACGAATCGGCGGCTCGAACACGAGCACATCCATAATCGTTGTTGCGGGATAGAGCGAAACACCATCGGTAAGTTGCCACTTCACGTTTACAACGGCGTCAGAAACTATCCGCTTGTAGACGTTTCCGAATTCGTCGCTGATCGTCGCGGGAGTCAATGGATTCGCTCTCGACGCCCATCCCGTGTAATCTCCTTTTCTGGTTTCGCTAAAGTTATGAATTCCTACAGTAACGACAAGATAATCGTCCTTGGTGAGCTCATCCTTGTTGCGACGTTCCAGAATGACTTTGCCAATGCGAGCTGAAGTGACCCAGACAAGCAGGTCACCAACCTCGATCGATTGCGGCGCATCCTTCCATAGGATTCCGATTTTGTCTTGAGGAACGATTTGCCCTTTCCCCTGGACCGGCTTTTTTGGCTGATCCTTAGCTGCTTTGGCATCTTGATTTCGATCGGCGGGCTTCGCTCGATTCGCGTCGCCGGCCAGATTCGGCTTCACGCGAGTCCATGTGAAATCATGGCCTCCGCTACCGTCGTCAAAAATGGCGCGTCCTTTTATCGTTTGTGCATCCGCCGAGAGGACTGCGATCTGCTGTTGGTTATTCCACCCTTTTGGCGCCTTCGTGTGGACGAGCCGGCCGCTGATTCGACGTTCTTTCGTAATGGTGCCCGACAACGTCCACCAGATTTCGCCTTCTTTCGGATGTTGATAAATGCAGGTCGCCGTGAACGCGCCTTCATTTTGCCGAATTGTCATTGTCTGTCGACCTTCGCCTTCAACGCCGTTCCACCAACTTCCAACGATTTCGGGGATTTTGTTGCCATCCGGCTTCCCCTCACCCGCCCGCTTATCGCCATCTAATTCCGAGTCGCTCCAGAACCGCTTTCGGGCGACCTCAAGTTGCTGTTGTACATCCTCGCCGGCAAATGCCGTCGGAGTATGGAACGAAATGGTCGCAACGACGAAATAAAGCCAGCCGATAATGGCGACATTCCGCGGACAGCCGGCGTTTCGACTAGCGAAGAGTCGCGAATCGTGTGAAACGTGGCGGGACCCGCGTCGGTTGTTAGGGACAGATCGCGTGGTCATTACCTCGCACCCTCGGGTTGCTCAGCCATGACAATACCGCACTTTGTGTCCGATTTCTGTGCTCGATACGGGCCATATTGTAGCCGTCAAGAAATGTCGTCGGCAATCGAGTCAACCACGTTGGGATTTCGAATTACGGCCGCGAGGCTGCTCCGTGGGATGGACGCCGACGTGGCCAGCGTTTCGGGGGTGTACCGCAGCAGGTTCCGGCCAAGCTGGGTCGCGTGGGACCGCAACAGAACCCTGATCGACAAGAATGGCGCCGCTGTCGCGAGTATCGGAGGGAACGGGTTCGAAACGACCTTCCGAGTTGAGCGAATGACTGCGGCGTCGCAGGCCACGGCCGACAACCTGCTCGCACAAAAGCTGAGTGCCGAAGGCGCGGATGCCCAGAATGTGGGTCACCGTATTGGCGTCCCAGCCTTCCGTCAGCATCGACACGCTGACGACACATTTTACTTGTTCGCCGAGCGGTCCGGACGTGCCGACGGTGTTCATTACCTCGCGCAGCAGGTCTTCGTCGGTGAGCTCGTCGGCGTCGCGGCCGGGAAAGCGGGCGCGGTATTCGGATTTGAATTCCTCGATTTCGCGCGCGGCGATCTGCTTGAATTCGGCGCTCATCGACTCGCCGGATTCGAGTTGCTCGCTGTCGACCAGGATGGTGTTCGGCCGCGAGAGCCAGCCGCCGTGGCCGTCGTCGTTGCGGAAGATCGACAGCGCGCCGGCCTGAACAATGGTTTCGCCCGTCCCCCCGTCCGCGGGATGATCATGAGTCGACGCAGAATCAGCAATGGCCCTCACCCCGGCCCTCCCCGTGGACGGGGAGGGGGAAAGGGGCTTTTCCCAGCCGGCGATATAATCGAAGACGAGTTTCGAGACGTTCGTGTTGCTACACACGACGATGAAGACCGGAGGAGTCAGTCCGCGGGCCTGCGCCTGGGCGTTGTCTTGCCACTGGCGGTAGGCCTGTTCGTAATTGGCGTACAGGCTGAGGAGCGCCCCCTGCAGTTCCTTTGGTGGGTGCGGCTCGCCGGCGAGTCGCTCGGTGCCCCGCCCCTTTTTGGGCAACTGGTCGCGCACGTGCAGCCAAAGATTGCGGTAGGTCGGCTGGTCGCCTTTCATCGAGTCGTCGGCGACGGGAACGCGGGGAATCTTGACGATGCCGGATTCGATCGCATCGATCAGCGAGAAATCGGATACGACCCACGGGAACAACATCGCTTCGGGATAGCCCGAGCCCCGCAGGAAAAACGGGGTGGCCGAAAGGTCGTAGACGTGCTTGATTCCAATTTTCGACTTCACAGCTTCCAGCCCGGAAATCCAGACGCGTGCCTCTTCGTTGCGTTTTTCGGCTTCGCGCCGGTCGTCGCCGGTCAGTTTCGGTTCTTCGGCAACGACGCGCCGGCGGTAACAATGGTGGGCTTCGTCATTGATGACGACGATCCCTTTTTTCGTCCCCAGCTCGCGGCAGACGCGACGCACCATTTCATCGGGCGTTTCCTTGAAACGGTCAGGATCGCCCGGCGCAAGGATACCCTTCGTGATCCTGGCCGCTTCGACTTTCTCCCGTGCGAGAAACGTGTGGTAATTGGTGATCAGAATCCGGGCCTTGCCAAGTTCGTCCATCTGATACGCCGGGACGATGTCGCGTTCGCGGTAGTAATTCTGCGGGTCGTTCGGGAGCAGCACACGCAGCCGGTCACGAATCGTGATACCAGGGCTTACGATCAGAAAAGTGTCGGAGAACCGTGCGTCCTGCGTGTTGGCCAGTTTGTTGAGGGTTTGCCAGGTGATCAGCATCGCCATCACCACGGTCTTCCCCGTTCCGGTCGCCATCTTCAGGGCAATGCGGTCGAGCAGCGGATTGGCCTCTTGATTCCCGGCGCGGAGCTCGTTTTCGATCCAGGCGTCGCCGTACTTGTGCGCGGCCTCGGCAAGGTAGATGACCGTTTCGAGCGCTTCGATCTGGCAGAAGTAGAACTTGCGATCGCGTTCGGGGTTCGTCCAGTAGTCAAGCAGCCGGGCCGTCGTGCGGGTGACTCCGGGGTAGCGCCCTTCCCGCCAGAGAATCACGCGGGACCGGACGCGATTGATGAACTTGTTTTCTTCAACGCGGTCGTTCGTCCATTCGGTGTCGATGACGAGCTGTTTCCCCTTCTTCTTCGGCTGTGCGATGGGGACGAAGTAGGAACTGATGCGGCGCGAGTCGACGATTTTGTCCGTGATTCCGTCGTCGTCGAAACGAAAATGGCGTTTCGGCTCCTCGTAGGGGGAATTGAGGATCGGGTTGTCGATTACGACATTCGCCATCGCTGGCCCTGACAACGGACGGAGAGGGGCGGGGAGGGCGCTACGGCGCCGGACCGTGGCCATTCTAACGGGGCGGCGATGTGCAGGCCACTGGGGGGGGCTGCGCCCGAGAGGACAGTTGGCACTGTGAAACGGCGTCAAGCTTTGGCCGCCGTCTCCCGGGCCCTCTCCCAGCGGGGACCTTGCCTAGAAATAGTCGTTTGCCCAAAAAGTCGGACGCGCACTTCGCAGTGGGTCATTTGGCGGGAAGCTGGAAATCGGCATCGACAATGAAAGGCGGCGTCTCGACCTTTCGCCATTCCGGTTGCCCGAGCGGCGTGGCCCAGTCATATTCCCTGACGCCATGTTCGCCCACAAGAAACAGGCCGCGATAGATCCGCAGTCCTCCGTCGCCGCCGTGAGCCCGATATTTAAGCTCGCAGAGCTTCGAGGACGCTCTGGTATGCGTCGTGTAATGTTCGATTTCGCGTTCGACGTCCGGAATTAACTGGCCTAGCGCGGCCAGCTTTTCATTTAGATCTTTTGCCTGCTTGCGATATCCGAAATCCAACTCGAGCGCCGCCGGATTTTGCTTCAAGACATTGAGCGACTGCTCGCTCTTTGCTTGATCCTCCTTGGCGCTATTGAGTGCAATTTTCAAATTATCGAGGTAAGCCTCGCGATATTGGCCCAGGCTTTTGTCGACATCCCAGTCCATCACGGAATATTCGGGATTGTTGAGCGTCCGCTGTAGATATTCGTGGACGGCTTTCCCATGCGGCGACGAAAGCAGGGGATTGCGCGGCGCGGCCCAGATCGCGACCACGCCCAGGACCAGCACCCCAATGACCGCGCCGAAGATGAATCTCCTTTTCGCTTTGCCTGGGTCCGGCGCCCGAGAGTGCGAAACCGCGACCGTCGCGAACACGGGACCTTTGCAGGCCGGACATGTGATCGGCGTCCCCATCTTGCGTTCGGCAACGTCCAGTTTAACGCCGCACGATGCGCAATGGATCATTGGCATGGAATGGCTCCGGTTTAGGCCGGTTCATCTTGGGCGGTTTAGGCCGGTTCATCTTGGGCGCGCCGCCGTGTTGAACGCAACCGTCGGCACGGGGTAGAATCGCGGCGTCCAGCCTGCGTCAGCGAGCGAATACGCCGATGTGCGCAACGCTGATTGAGACCGCTTACGCCAGAGCTATGGCACACGCGGGTCTACGACAGGGGAGATCTCCCGCTCACATCGAAGGACCGTCAAACACATCCGGGGCCACCCGTGACTCGAATGGGCGGGGAGGCTCGTTAGTCGGAGGATTGCTCAACGACGAACCCGTCCTTTACACTTTCCGCAGCCACGCGGAGGGGAACGCTCATGAAGATTCGAAGGTGATTCGTCAAACCGTCCGTGCTGACTGCCGTGCCCTCCGCCGTTGAACCTGAGCGTTGGGCCGCAGAAATCGGGGGTATCGATGGGTTATTCGACGATGCTCTACGCCGTTGATATCGGCGACTGGAAGAGCGAGATCTTTCTCAACGGAAAGCTCGTGACCCAGGATGAGTTCAATGCTGAGCCTCATTTCGGACACTGATATGTCAATTCGGCTCTTCCGATCCGGCCGTCGTCGGTGGCGCTTCGGATCCGAATCCGGTAGGTTGTGCCGGCCTCGAGGCGAGTCAGCACCATCCGGTGATCGGCGACGGCGTCGGGCTTGGTGTTCCGCAGCCAATGCTCGCTTCCCGCAGGCGCGTACTCGATGAACGCGTCCGCCGGCGCCGGCGTCTGCCAACTGACGAGCACCGGGTTCCAGGGAGGCACGGCGTCGGGAGTGGGGCGGAAACCGACGTAGGCCCGGTAGACGGCCGTCGCATCGGTCGAAAATTCCGGCGAAAGAAGCTCCAACGGACCTGGATCGGGCACATCCACCTCCCAGCGTCCGTCGCGCAGCGCGAGGTCGCGTCCCAGAGTGAGTGCTTTGCCGTTGAGTGCGAACGTCTTCGCCGCGCCGGCGGCCACTGAAATCCGGCCATGTCCGCGAAGATCGGCCATGATGGTGTCTGGCGCGAACTGCACGCTGGCCGACGCAATTTCAGGTCCCGTCTCGATCAGCGTTCGCCCGCCAAAGATCAGCTTCCGGCCGGCCACAAGGCCCGCCTGGGTCGGATTTCCCTGCTCTGTTCGCACGTACGCCACCTCTCCATCGGTGGCGACGGGGCCATACGAACGCAGACCGCCCGTCTCCGCAATCGCAACAAAGTCCTCGCCGTCACGCTGCCGGATTCGAATGCCCGCAGCATTGTCGGTCGCGACGCCGGGCGCGCCGCGCTCGACGGCCAGCGCCGTGACGACGGGCGCGGGAGTATTGTTCACCGTCGGCGCGAGAAGCACAGTGAACGAAACCGGCTGATCCGACTTGCGGTTGAAGCTCACGTACGGACCTTCGACCGCCTTTTCCGCGGAGTGCACACCGTCGGACATCAGCCCCCGGCCCTGTTCCAGCGCCAGGTTTTCGGGGTTTGCCGGAACAACGTACAGGCGCCTTCCATCCACGACCGAGCTGGCGGCCGTCTTCGTGGCCGCGTCGACCGTGATCTCCATCGGTTGAAAGTGCCCGCGCCACCAGTATTCATGGACCTGGCGCGGCTCGTCGTGCGGAGTGAGCCGATCGAACACCACCCAATAGGCGGACTTCAGAAACAGCACGGCGCGCCGGTGGCGCACCTTGACCTGCCGGTAGTTTTCGTTTGTCGAAGCGAGGTACGTGAACCCCGCGCGGTCCTGCCAGTTCTGCAGTCGGCCCGAGTTGTGCACAGGCTCCTGCGAAACCCCGTCCACCGTGACCGTGTTGGAGGCTTTCGTCTGCGTGCACCAGTCCCGGAGCACAGGATGCGCGTAGGAGACGGGCGTGCCCGCGTTGGTCAGATACGCGCGGCCGTGCGCCCAGAGCCCGAAGGAAAGCAGATCGGGATAGGTCCCGGGGATTTCCGGCAACGTGCCGTTGTAATTCATCGCCATGAAGAGCGCATCGGGCGACCAGTCGCTGCGCATCGTCAGGAAGCCGGTGTGCGCCAGGACTCGCGCGGTGCGCACGGCGGGCTTTCCACGGGCGCCCCGGGTGGCGTAATAAACCAGGTCTTCACGCTCCGGAAACAGCTCGGCGGCAGGCGCGATGTAATTGTAGCTGTTGTTCAGGTTCCCGATGTTGAGCTGCGGATACTGATAGAGCGGGGAGTGCACGTACATGAACCACTCGTACATTCTCTCGAGTTTGCGGCGGAACTCCGACACCGGGACCCCGTCTGCGGCCATCTGCTGATAGAACCGGGTGTAATTGACCAGATACGCGAAGTTGTATTCGGTCCGTTCCTGCGCTCCGCCGTCGTCCAGAAGCGAATCGTCCATATTCTGGAGCTCGCGCTCGATCGACCTGTCGCGCCAGGCCCGGCTTTCCGTGAACTCGGGAAACTGGCGCGCCAGAAGCGCGAGGACGGTGATCGGATAGAACTCGAAGTTCGTCACCTGATGCTCTTCCGAGAACCGATACATGCACTCGGCGTGCTCGTAGATCATTTTGAGGAACATGGTGCGGTCGGAGTCGGTCGTCACAGGAGCCGCGGCGAGCACCTGATAGAGCCACTGCAACAGTCCCGTCGCGCGGCCCCGGCCGCCGACGGCCCACGGGCCGAGCGCCCCGCTCCACGACGTCGTTTTGTGGACCGGAGGCCGACAATCCCGGTAGAACGCGCGGATGTAGGTCAACAGGCCTTGCGCGTATCTGGTGTCGCCGCTGGCGAGGTACGCTTCCGCCAGGATGTTTCCCCACGAGCTCCATCCGGCGATGTCGGGAACGCCATCGCCCATCCGGAACCAGTCGGCGCGTTCTCCCACCGCGATCGCTTCCAGCTTCCCGTTGACGTTAAACGTAATCTCATTTCCGAGCCACGCTTCGGGGCGATACCGCAATTCGGGATGATCGACGCCGGGCACGGGTTTCGGCGGCTCGGCGGGCTTGAGCGGCCGCAGCTTGCCGTTCAGGTAGCCAATCAGCGCTTTTTCGAGGGCCGGCGGATCGTTCTTGTCGAGCGCGGCTTTGATCTCCCCGAGCTGCGGCAGGCCCAGATCCAGCTTTTGTGCGATTTCCACGTCGGAAAGAAACGTCGTCCGCGTCGGCAGAAACTTGTGCTCGACAAGCTGGCGATAGGTCTCGGGATCAATCGGATGGCCATTGATGGCCGGCGCATCGGCCGCCAGCGTCCGCGACGACAGTGCCAGCGCCAGCAGGAGCCACATTGGCCAGACTGGCCCTTGAGAAAAGGGGACCGGCACCGAGCGGCGGCTCAACATCGTTGTAACAGGCAGGGAGGCGACGTGGCTGTCCACTTTCTTTGAGACCGTGCAATGTGCCATCGCAATTGCCCTCCAGTAGAAAACAGACGGTTCATGGAGAATGGGCTTCCAGCCCGTCCGTGACGCAGAGCCGGCGATCCCGGCCGCGGCGACGCATCGGCATTCGCTCATCTATTCTGTTGACGCCATCCATTTGCGCCAAGCCGTGGGACGGGCTTCTCCAGCCCGTCCGCGTGTTTTTCGACCTGCCATCCCCACACGTACCTTGAAAGGACACCAGGGCGAGCCGGCGCGCTGTTCCTGCCGGCTTATGGTCGCTTCAAATCTTAGTTCGGGGCGAACCAGAGGCGGACACCGTCATTCTCGTCACGCGATCCGCCCCCGGAGGCGATGACCGAGCCGTCGGGGGAGAAACGGAGGCAGTTTGGCGCATAGATGTGGCCGATCAGCCTGGCGAGTTCCTGTCCCGTCTCGACCTGATAGAGGACCAGGTGATCGCCGTCGCGAACAACCAGGTTCAGGCCGTCGGGCGAGAACGCAAGTGGGCCAGTGACACCCGCAAGCGTGACTATGGGGCGTTCGCCGTCGATCAGCCAGATCGTGACGGACTGGCCCGTGTCCGCGGCGATCCGTCTGCCATCGCACGAGAAGGACAGCCGGGAGGCCATCGAGGCGATCCGAGGCCATGTCCCCGATCTCTCCGCGCCGGTGGATGGGTCATAGAAATGGATGAGCCCGTCACCCGCCGCAGCGGCGAAGGTCCGGCCATCGGGTGAGAAGGCCAGCGGGCTGCGCGCATCGCGGATCGTGACCGCAGGCCGGCGCAGGGCCACGTCCCACAACTCGACTCGGGTCACCGTCCTGCCAAGGTCCGGATCACTTCGCGTCGGATTTGTCGCGAGAAGCCTTCCATCGGGAGAGAATGAAAGGGCATGGACGTGCTCCGCCCCCTCGCCGGGCTGAAGGTCGCCGATCGGCTGTCCTGCCGCGAGGTTCCAGAGCCGGATCAGCGCCGGCGGGCCTCCCCCTTCGCCCGTCTCGCCGCCGGTCGCCATTGTCTGGCCGTCTGGGGAGAGCGCCATCGCGAAGGCCCAGTGCTTAAGGGGGAAACCGGCGATCCGGCGGCACGTGGCGACGTCGAAGACGCGGACGTTCGCATAGTCGGCTGAGATCAGGGTTTGACCGTCCGGCGAGAACGCCAAGTCCTGAATCGCGTAGGGCTGCTCCTCCAGCGCTTGCGACTCAGGATCTCCTCGGGGGTCCCAACTGAGGACCGTCCCGGAGCTGTCGGCTGACGCGAGGCTCCGGCCGTCCGGCGAGAATGCCAGGGCGCGCACGGGGGCTAGATGGCCGCGAAAGATAGACTCGGCCCGCCCAAACCTCTGCGTCCAGGTCTCCTTCCGTTCATTCAGTTGCAAGACCCGGACCAGCCGGTCGTCGCCACCGGTCGCCAGAAGGCGCCCATCGGGAGAGACCGCCAGGCAACTCACCTCATGACTGGACACTGCATAGACGTGGCGGATTGCTCCCTTGGCCAGATCCCAGACCTCGATCGCCCCTCCTTGGGCGTCGGCGGCGGAGCCCGCGGCGATCAGGTCCGCCCCGTCGGGTGAAGCGGTCAGTGCCACGAGGCGATTCAATCGGGAGTCCAGGGTCGCGCGCCGCCGCGAATCGGCCAGGTCAAAGACCGCGATCTTGCTCACGCCGGTAGCGACCTGAATGACCTGACCGTCGACTGTCGCGGGATTTCCCGCCAGCGCGATCCAAGCCCCATCGGGCGCGAAAGCGACGCCCGAGATCCAGATCTCCGGCGAGAACTCAGCCCGCGTTCGGCCCGTGGCCGACTCGATGATCCGAATCGTGTCGCCGGCATTGGTGCGGGATTCCGCGGCCACGAGCCGGCCGTCGGGCGAGACCGCCAGCACGTCATTCGGTGCGTCGTCGGTGGCGACCCTATGCGCCGCGGCGCCTCCCGGCCCGCCGACCCAGAGCCCCTCGTCGTCTCGCGCGGCCCATGCTCCGCCCCACGCGGCGGCCCGGAACGAGTAGAGGTAACCCGCGCTCCGCAGGGTCGTGGCCGCAACGCGATCGGCCGGATCAAACGCGAGGACCACGCCATTTCGCTTCTCTCCCCAGACGTTCGGGTACCCTGTGATGAGTTTGTCCGATGCATCGAACACCAGCGACTCAATTGTCTCCCTCGCGAAGGGACGGGCGGTGGCGCGCTGGGCATGGCTGGCGCGCCAGAGGTAGCGCCAGGCGAAGTCGCGGAGGTCGGTCTGGCCGGGGCGCGGCCGCTGGCGGTCGAGGATCGCGATGGCACGGTCCGACCGGGCATCGAGGTAGTAGCGCTGGGCGAGGTTGAGGTCGGCCGCGTACCAGTAACGGCGTGCGCCCTCTTCACGGTTCTCTGCCAGGGCTCGCAAGCGTTGCGCCTCGGCGCGTTGACCAGCCTCCGCCTTCAAGGACTGGCCGAGCAGATCATTGTATCGATTGGCGACGGCGAGCCCGACGCCGAGTGCCACAGCCAGGACAGCGACCAGCATCAGGCCCGCGGCCGTCGGCCGGCGGCGTGCCCACATCCAGGCTCGCGCGCCGCTGGAGGCGCGACGTGCCTGGATCGGCTCGCCTCGTTCCCATCGTCCGAGATCGGCCGCCAGCTCGTGCGCGGTCGAGTAGCGGCGTCCGGGCTCTTTGGCCAGTGCCTTCAGGCAGATCGTTTCCAGGTCGCGCGGAACCCCGTCGTTGAGCGAACGGGGCGGCTTGGGTTCGTCGTGCAGGACCTGGTGCAGGAGCATCCGCACATTGCCGCGGAACGGAAGCTCGCCCGTCAGAAGTTCGAACAAAATCACACCCAGCGAGTAGACGTCGCTGCGACGGTCGGCCTGATGCGCTTCGCCGCGAGCCTGCTCCGGGGACATATACGCCGGCGTCCCCAGCACGTGCCCCTCGACCGTCATGGTGATCTCCCCGGCATCGCGCTTGGCCAAACCGAAATCCATCAAGTGCGGATCCCCCGAGACGTCGATCATGATGTTCGAGGGCTTGAGGTCCCGGTGAATGACGCCGGCGGCGTGCGCGTGTTCCAGGGCTTCGGCGATTTTCACGCACAGTTTCACGGCTTCACGGATTGTGGGGCGCTGGCCCGTCAGCCAGTCGGCCAGCGTCAGCCCTGACACAAAATCGCTGACAATGTAGACCAATCCGTCATGTCGGCCCACTTCATGCACGCTGACGATACTCGGGTGCCGAAGCTGGGCGGCGGCACGAGCTTCGCGCAGGAATTGCTCCGTCTGATTTGCGTCGAGCTGTTCCTGCCGGGGAATCTTGATGGCGACGACTCGGTCGAGCTCGGTATCGTGTGCCTTCCAGACCGTACCGAAGTGCCCCATCCCGAGACGTTCGACCAACTGGAAATGGCCAATCGCTTCCATCGACGGCCGATAGCTGACCGTCCCGCCGGCCACGAGATTGAAATGACTGCCGCACGAGGGGCACGTGACGTCATTCAATTCCGAATCTGCTACCAACTCGATCGGATTATGGCAGTGTGGACAACGAACGTGCATGAGCGCGTACGATCGGTCTGGGGACGAATGGTTTTGCCGCCGGAAATCCACCTTCGCGATCCATTGTAAACCTGCACCATTTGCCGTTCCAATGGCTCTGCCAAGCTCTGAATCCGGTCCGTGAAACGTCTGCCCAAACTGCGTCCGTGTCCCTTTCCCGGTCCGCCGAGGTAACTGACTGCGGACAGGCGAAACCGGGGCCACCCATGACTCGAATGGGCGGGGAGGCTCGTGAGCCGCAGGATTGCTCAACGACGAGCCTTTCCCTTACACTTTCTGCAGCCACGCGGAGGGCCCCGCTCATGAAGATTCGAAGGCGATTCGTCAAACCGTTTGTGCTGACTGCCGTCGTGCTCGTCCTGCCGGCTTTCGGTGGCTGGCTGAGCGCCCAGGAAAAGTCGTGGGTCGGTGAAACGGTCTTGCATACCAGGGCGCCCAAAGACATCCGGTTCCTCGATCGCGTGGGCGATAAGGAGGTCGAAATGCCCTTCTCCGGGATCTGGCCCTTCCAGGTTCGCGCAGAGAAGGCTGGCTGGTTGCGCATTCATGATCGCCGCCACGAGGGCTGGGTGAAAAAAACGGACTTCGTGCTGGCACGCGACGCCATCGGCTACTTCAGCCGCCGCATCGACGCCAATTCCCAGGACACATTTGCTCTCCGCATGCGCGGCGCCGCCTGGCTGCAGAAGAAGGAGCCGGACAAAGCCATCAGCGATTTCGACGCGTGCCTCGCGCTGAGTGCGGCGGACCCGGGCGCCTTGAACAACCGCGGCCTTGCCTGGGTCGAGAAGAAGGATTACGACAAGGCGATTGCCGACTACAGCGAGGCCATTCGGATCGATCCCAGGGCGCCCGTCTACCATGCCAACCGCGGGGTCGCCTGGCGTTTCAAGAATGATTACGACAAGGCCATCCAGGATTACGACGAAACGATCCGGCTTGAACCGCGCTACGCTCTCGCGTTCTATAACCGGGGCATCGTCCGGGTTCTCAAGAAAGACTACGACAAAGGAATTCAGGACCTCGACGAGGCCATCCGTCTGGATCCCCTGCACGCGCCGGCGTTCTACGAGCGCGGCATCGCCTGGAAAAACAAGAAGGAGTACGCCACCGCGATCAAAGACTACGATGAGGCGATCCGCTTGAATCCCAGATATGCTTTCGCGCATCGCGATCGCGGCCTGGCCCACGGCCACCTGCAGGAATACGCCAGGGCACTGGCCGACTATGACGCGGCCATCGGCATCGATCCCAGGTATTCCGCGGCCATGGCCGACCAGGCCTGGCTGCTGGCGACCTGTCCCGAGGCTCGCTTTCGCGATGGCAAGAAAGCGGTCGCGATGGCGCAGAAAGCCTGCGAGTTGAGTTCCTTCAAATTCCCCACGCAAGTCAGCGCCCTGGCTGCCGCCCACGCGGAAGCCGGCGATTTTCAGGAAGCCGTCCGCTGGCAGAAAAAGGCCCTGGAATTTCCCGACTATGCCAAACAGAGCGGGAACAAAGCCCGCCTGCGACTCCAACTCTATGAGGCCGGGAAACCGTATCACGAAGACTCAGCCGCCGCCACACAAGAATAAAGCGGCTGGAGCAGTGGTCTGTCCATCGATCAATGTCAGGCGCCTGCGTGATTACTCCGAAGTACCCAGGGTAGCCCGCTTAACGCGGGCAACCCTGGGCTGTGACTGCGCAACGCCTTCGGCGTGGAAGTGCGGCGGGGTTTTTCGATCGAGGACGCCCCGATGAAAAAAAGTGACCGGCTAAAGCCGGTACTACGAGCGGCGACCGGCTAAAGCCGGTACTACAAACCGGGGCCGAACGCGCCGCCGCCGGGGGTGGCGATTGTCAGGATGTCGCCGGGAGCGACGGTGAGCTGGACTTTGCCGCCGAGGTCTTCAACGGTCTCTGAGCCGGCGCGCTGCAATGTGTTCTGGCCGAGCGCGCCGGGCGGACCCCCTTCGAGGCCGAATGGGGCGTACGGGCCGCGGCGCTCGGAAAGGATGGAGACGCGCAGCGGGCGAAGGAATTCGATTCGGCGAATGACGCCGTCGCCGCCGCGGTGGGCGGGCGCCGACTCTCTTGGATTCGGATGCGGAGAAATATCTTCAGCGACCCCCCCGTCCCCCCGCTTGTTAGAGATTGTCTCACTTTCCAGTGGACGGAGCGCAACAACAGTCCTGTTCCCCTCTTCCTTGGGGGGAGAGGGGAGATTTTCGTGGAGAGCGTCGTCGGAACGTGAGACGATCTCGTTAAGGGGGGGATGAGCGGTTGCTAATTCCGGGGGGAGTGCGCGGCCGACGGAGTTGCGGCGGATTGAGAACTCGTGCAGGCGGACGGGGTAGCGGCGCTCGATGACTTCCGGGTCAGTGAGGCGCGTGTTCGTCATGTGGGTGTGGACGGCGTCGGCGCCGTCGGCGTCGCGCGTGGCCCCTGAGCCGCCGCAGATCGTTTCGTAGTAGCCGAACGTGTCGTCGCCGAACGTGAGGTTGTTCATCGTCCCCTGGCTGGCGGCCGCAGCGCCCAGGGCGCCGAGCAGCACGTCGACGACGCGCTGCGACGTTTCGACGTTGCCCCCGACAATGGCCGCGCACTTCTGAGGGTCGTCGTACTCGGGGGGATTGAGCAGACATTCGGGAAGCACGATCTGCACCGGGGCCAGGACGCCGCTGTTGAGCGGAATGTCTTCGTTGATGAGGCATCGGAATACATACAGCACCGCTGCCGACACGATCGCGCGATTTGCGTGCAGATTCAATCCCCCGGGCGAGCGGCCGGCGTCAGCCTGCCGGTGACCACGCACGTCGCTGGACGCCACTTGCGGACCCGAAATCGGAGTCCGGGGAAGAATCACCGGTCCGGTCCCGGTGAAATCGACGGTGGCGCTGTCGCCGGCGATGGTAATGGTGACGGAGATCGGCGAGCCGCCGTCGAGGTGGTCTTCGAACCGGTACACTCCATCGGCAATCGCCGCCAGGGCTAGGCGCATTTTCCGCTCGGCGGCGTCCTGGATATGGCGCATGTAGGCGTGAACCACCGCCAGCGAATAACGATCGACCAGCTCACGCAGCCGCAATACACCTGTGTTGTTCGCGGCCACCTGGTCCGACACGTCGGCCAGGTTGTCGCGCACCGACCGCGTCGGCCACGGCCCCGAAAGGAGCAATTCTTTGAGCTCGGCCTCGCGCGAAACGCCCGCGTCGACGAGCTTGAAATTGCGGATCAGCACCCCTTCTTCGGCGAGGTTCTTCGAGAACGGAGGCATGCTGCCGGGCACGATACCGCCAATTTCGGCGTGATGGGCCCGGCTGGCCGTA
>JACQFH010000079.1 GCA_016200145.1 Planctomycetia bacterium
GCGAGCGGCATCCGTCACGGCACTGCGACTGCGCGACACGTCGAAGGCGCTGCCGTACTACCTGCGGGCCCTGAAGAACAGCGTCAACATCGTCGTCAACCGGGCCGCCGATGCGCTGGCCCAGTTGGGGACCGAGGCGGTCATTCCGCAGTTGATCGACGCCCTGGTGACCCGGCACGTGTACGTCGAACTGGTGCCCGACATTGCGCCGGGGATCAGCACGAACGGAAATATGGTTCCCGTCGGGCAAGTGGTGCTGCCTCCCAGCATCGAGGCCCTGCTGGCAACGGGACAGCTTCCCTACGGCGTGAGGGTCGAAGCGCCCGCCAGCAACGTGCGAATGAAGGAAATTACCTACGAAAAAGACGAAGAGAACCAGTCGGTGCTCGTGGCGCTGACGGCGCTCACGAGCGAGGATTTCGGATACGACGAACCGGCCTGGAAGCGCTGGTACAGCGCGCAGAAGAACACCGCCGTCGGCAAGAAGCGCAAAGTCAGGCCGTAGTCGGGTCCCTCGAACCGCCGTTCATCGGGCTTGCATCCGAAGCCACTTGAGGACAGCGAATGGAATCCGAACGGCGTGCTCTTCGCCAGCAGCTCGAAGCCCTGTCTCTGGCGGGCCTGACGCACCTGCCGCGCCGGGAAGTGCGCGGCGCCGCTCTGCCCCGGACGGAGTTACTTGTCGCACCCCCCGTTGCGGATCGACCCGTCCCCATGCGCTCCCCGGCGCCCCCGCGGCCAATTGTCACACCGCCCGTAACGAAGAGTCCCATGAAGGAAAAAGCCGCCGTCAGTTCCGCCCAGACTTTGTTCGACTCGCCCGAAGCCGTACCGCGTGTCGCGGCGCCCGAAACGCCGGCTGTTTCGCCGGCCGGAAAGCAACAGGCCCTGGCCGTGCTCAATGAAATGGTGAAGGTCTGCACGCGCTGCACCGAACTGGCGGCGACGCGCACGCAAACGGTGTTCGGAGTGGGGAATCCCGCTGCCCGCGTTCTGTTCATCGGGGAAGCGCCGGGGGCCGATGAAGACGCACAAGGAGAACCGTTCGTCGGCAGGGCGGGGCAGTTGCTGAATCAGATCATCGCCGCCTCGCGGCTGAAACGCGAGGAAATCTACATCTGCAACGTGCTCAAGTGCCGGCCGCCTGGAAATCGCACTCCGTCGGAAGACGAAAGCGCCAATTGCCGCGAGTATCTGCTCGGTCAGCTTGCGGCGATCGACCCCGAATACATCGTGTGCTGGGGCGCGGTCGCGGCACAGAACCTGCTGACCTCGAAGTTGAGCATCGGCAAGCTGCGAGGCCGGTTTCAGCAGTATGGCCGGGCGAAGGTGTTGTGCACGTATCACCCTTCGTACCTGCTGCGCAATCCCGCCGCGAAGAAAGACGTCTGGCAGGACATGCAGTTCCTGATGGCCGACATGGGCGTGGATTTGAAGAAAGCGTAGGCGCCCGCCACGGCTGCGCGCAGGCAATGCCAACAGTGGGAGGAACGGAGCGGCGAGAGGGGGAGAGACGAGAAAACGAGAAAAATTACGATGGCGAAGCCATCGTAATGTGTTCTGCTCTCGTGTCTCGCCTCTGCGTGCGAATGAAGAGACGGACTCGCGGCGCGCAGACTATCCGGCGGAGAGCTGGAGCGTGCGCAGCTCGCGCGGCACCTGGAAGTGCACGTTTTCTTCGCGGACAGTGATCTCTTCGACCTGCGCGTCGTAGGTCTTGCGCAGGTACGAAACGCATTCCTGCACGACGACCTCGGGCGCGCTGGCGCCGGCGGTGATCAGCACCGCCGAAACCCCGGCGAACCACTCGGGGCGCAGCTCGGAAATGCCGTCGATGAGATAGGCGGGTTTCCCCTGCTCGGTTGCCATTTCTCGCAGGCGCTGGCTGTTGGAGCTGTTCTGGCTCCCCAGCACGATGACGAGGTCGACGTCGGGAGTGAGAGCCGCGACGGCCTCCTGCCGGTTCGTCGTGGCGTAGCAGATGTCTTCTTTGGTGGGGCCGACGATGTCCGGAAAGCGCTGCTGGAGCCGTTCGATGACGCGGTTGGCTTCGTTGACGCTCAATGTCGTTTGCGTGAGGTACGCCAGCCTGGCGCCGGGGGGCACGTCGAGGCGGTCGACATCGTCGGCCGAATCGACAAGTGAAATCTTTCCCGGCGCTTCGCCCATCGTCCCGATGACCTCGTCGTGCCCCTCGTGGCCGATCAGGATGATGTGGTAGCCATCGCGTGAGAACCGCACCGCTTCGAGGTGCACTTTGGTGACCAGCGGGCAGGTGGCGTCGATCGTCCGCAGCCGGCGCTGCCGCGCCAGGTCGCGGACCTGCGGCGAGACTCCGTGAGCGCTATACAGCAGGATCGAGCCTTCGGGGACTTCGTCAATCGAGTCGACGAAGGTCACGCCCTGTCCGGTGAACCGCTCGACGACGTACTTATTATGGACGATTTCGTGGTAGACGTAGATGCCGGTGCCGCAGACCTTGAGCGCCTGGTCGAGGCACTCGATGGCCATGTTGACCCCGGCACAAAACCCGCGCGGATTCGCCAGCAGAACTTTCAATTGCCCCTCGTGTTCGGTTTTGTAGAGGAATTCGCGAGAATTCCGCCTGCGTCGAGAACAAAGTCGGCGAAACGACGCCACGACCGAATTGTAGCAGATACCCCGAACAGCGGAACCCCGAGTGAGGCGTGAGGCGTGAGGCGTGAGAAACATGGAGACGACATTGCCGTGCGCGGTTGAGTCGCCGCGTGCTTGCCTCTTCGCGAGTCTCAAGCCTCAAGTCTCACCCTTGAGTCGCCGAGTGCTGGCCTCTTCACGAGTCTCAAGCCTCGCCCCTCAAGCCTGATCGAAGCCTTGAGCGTCGCGGGGGCGGCATTGCATAATGGAGGGAACCCAGATTGGCGGGGTGATCGGGGGCAATCCGGCGTCGGGAGAACGGGCGATGGACGACAAGGCGCGCAATCGGCGCCTGAAATTGCTGGCGGCGTGCGAGGGATACACGGCGCTGGGAATGTACCAGCACGCGCTTGAGTCGCTCGGCAAAATCACATGCGATGACGGGGCGGTCTTCGACGTGAATATCCGCCGCGGCGAAGTGCTTCGGCAGCTCGAGCGGCACGACGAGGCGCTCGTCGCGTTCCACCGAGCGTTCGACGACAACCCCGACGACGTCGATCTGCTGATGGCGATGGCCTGGTGCTACAAGCGCACGAACCAGTTGCCCCGCGCCATCACGTCGATGGAACAGGCCTACCGGATCGCTCCCAAACAGCCGGTCATCCTGTACAATCTGTCGTGCTACTGGTCGCTGGCGGGGAACAAGATGCAGTCGCTGTCGTGGCTCGGCAGGGCACTGCGGATGGACAAGGGGCTCCGCCGGCTCATCGACGACGAATCGGATTTCGATCCGCTCCGCCACGATCCGGACTTCCAGATGATCCTGGGAGCGATCGACCAGAAAAAGGGGTAACACCGAGTACTCAGTACTCGGGAATTCAGACAGGAAAAAAATGCGCAAGATTACGCTGGCAATTGTTGCGGTATTACTTCTCGTGACTGCCCCATCCGCCCGGGCCGAGAACTGGCCGGGGTGGCGCGGGCCGCGGGGGGACGGTACGAGCCAGGAACGCGGCGTTCCCGTCCGCTGGAGCGACAGCGAGAACATCGTCTGGCAGACGCCGCTGGCGCACCGCGGGCATGCGTCGCCGGTCGTCTGGGAAAATCGCATCTTTCTCGTGGGCACCGATCTCGAACGCCAGGACAGGACGCTCTCGGCCTTCGACCGGAAGACCGGCCGCGAGCTCTGGTCGAAGCGAGTCGTCCATACGCCTCTCGAACGCAAACACCAGCTTAACAGTTTTGCGTCGAGCACGCCGGTCGTGGACGGCGAGAGGATCTACGTCAGCTTTCTCGACGAAGGCAAGATGTTCGCCGCGGCTTACGACTTCGAGGGGAATGAGCTGTGGAAAGTGCGCCCGGGCGCGTTCTCGAGCGTCCACGGCTACTGCAGTTCGCCGGTGCTGTTCGAAGACAAGCTGATCATCAACGGCGATCACGACGGCGACGCGTACCTGATCGCCCTCAATAAGACGAACGGTGAGACGATCTGGAAGACGCCCCGCGAGAACCGCACGCGCAGCTACTGCACGCCGATCATTCGCGAAATCGACGGGCGGACGCAAATGGTGCTGTCGGGGAACAAGTGTGTGGCCAGTTACGATCCGCACGACGGCGCGCGGCACTGGATCGTCGACGGCCCGACCGAACAATTCGTGGCGTCGGTCGTGTACAGCCACGGGCTGTTGTTCGTGACGGGGGGCTTTCCCGAACATCATGTGCTGACGATCAAGCCGCAGGGGGCAGGCAACGTCACCAGCTCGCACGTCGCCTGGCACCACACGGGGAAACTGGCGTCGTATGTGCCGTCGCCCATCGCGGTCGCGAACTATTTTATCGTCGTTTCTGACGACGGACTGGCAACCTGCCTCGACGCACAATCCGGGAAAGAGCAATGGTCGCAGAAGCTCAGCCGGCACGTGAGCGCGTCGCTTGTGGAGGCCGGCGGGCTCGTTTACGTGCTCGACGACAACGGAGTGACCCACGTCATCAAACCGGGCCCGAAGTTCGAAGCGGTGGCCGTCAACCGGCTGCTGAAGCCGGCGGAAGGGGACGACGACCGCGACGTGTGCTCTGCCTCGCCGGCGATCAGCCAGGGGCAGATCTTCATCCGGTCGGACAAAACGCTCTACTGCATCGGCAAACCGTCGCCGATCGCTCAAAAGTAGGTCCCGCCGGGCGGGCGGGATCTGCGTCGCCCTCTGCGGGCCCGATGGCAGGCGACGCACCCGGGGACTTACGTCCCCGGCTCACCAGGGCGTTCAGAGCATCTCCAGCGTCGGCATGGCGGGGGTTTCGAGCAGCGTGCGGGCGATCTGGATGGCGGTCTGTTCGCAGATGTTCATCAGGTGGCCGCGCGACGGGCAGCTCTCGGCGAATAAGTCGCGGATTCTTCCGGCGTCTCCGTTGACGCGGATCTGCGCGTCGATCGGAATCTCCCCCAGGAACGGCACGTGCATCTCGGCGGCTTTCTGCTTCGCGCCGCCGCGGCCGAAGATGTCGCCCGACATGTTCTCGACGAGGCCCAGCACGGGGATCTTCACCTTTCGAAACATGTTGATCGCCTTGACGGCATCCAGCAGGGCCAACTGCTGCGGAGTACAGACGACAACGGCCCCGGCGAGGCCCAGAAGCTGCGACAGGGTGAGCGCGATGTCGCCGGTACCGGGGGGCAGGTCGATGATCAGGTAATCGAGCTCGCCCCAGGCCGTCTCCGCGAGGAACTGGCGGATCGTGCCGTGCAAGATCGGGCCGCGGACAATGATCGGCTCGTCGGGCCCCACGAGAAATCCGATCGACATCACCTTGAGCCCCTCGGCGTCGATCGGCTGGATGCGGCGGACCGCTTTGCCGTCGGGGCCCTGCTCCTCGGCGATTTCGGGACGGTGCCCCGGCCCGCTCACGCCCAAGAGGTGTGGAATGCTGGGGCCGTAAATGTCGGCATCCATCAGGCCCACCCGGGCGCCGCACAATTGCAGGCCGACGGCAAGCGAGGCGGCCACGGTGCTCTTGCCCACGCCCCCCTTGCCACTGCCGACGGCGATGACGTTCTGGGCCCGCAGCCCGATCGCGCCTCCCGACTGCTTGCCCTTCACGTGAGCGTCGAACTTCACATCGACGTGGCCGATGCCCGGGATCTTCGCGCTCAGCACGGCTTGAATCGCCTGGCTGATGCGTTCGCGACGCGGGTACGCGGGGGTGGGAAGATGAATCGTCGCACTGACGGCATTACCGGCGCCGATCTCGATCGGCCCGACCATGTCGAGATCGACGAGAGAGCGGCCGATTTCCGGATCGTTGACGGCTTTCAGGGACTCACGGACCTGGGATTCAGTAATTGTCGCAGCGCACATTTCGTACAGCAGCCTTCAGCGGTTCGTCAGAGGTGTTGGAATTGGTGCCTGCAAATTCTTGCAAGGCATTGGCAGGAACACAAGGGGGGAACTGGATTGACTGAACGTCGAACATCGAACGTCGAATGGTTTTGCCGGGGCTGGCAGCGCGAGCGTGCCCCGGCCGCTTTTTCGGCGGCCGGGGCACTTCACCAGTCTTGCGTGCGCATCGTGATGGCCGTGGCGGGGCAGACGGCTTCGCACACGGCGCAGTTGATGCAGGCCTGCGGGACGAGCACGACTTCACAGTCGCGGGCGATCGACAGGCATTCCGTGGGGCAGACGTCGACGCAGTCGCCGCACAGCGTGCAAAGGCGCGAGTCGACATCGGGCAGGAGCTGGCGGGACACGAATCGTGATTTCGGATCTGGGATTTCGGATTTCGAATCTGTTTAGCGGCGAGGCGCAGCCGAGTCCCTATTGATTCTCGCTCACTTCAACCGTCTCATCGCCTTCAGCATATCAGTTTCGAGCTGTTGCAGATCGTCGCCGAAGGCGGCGCGGAACTCGGCGAGGCGTTCTTCGGGGGTGTCGATGACCAGCCGTGGTTTCGACGACAGCGCATTCAGGTATTTGACGTACGCCTCTTTCTTCGAGCGAATGAGATAGAAGCTTAGGGCCCAGGCCTCGGCATAAGCGTCGGCCGCGGCTTCGGCCTCGTTGAAGCGGGCGTCGGACGAGAGCAGGGTCTTCAGCGAATCGGGCTTGCGGCGGCCGGCGGAGAGAAAATTGCGGAATTGCCCCAGGCGCTCATCATTGACGGCGCCGGCCGTTTTCCAGCCGGTCTTGCTCGACAGGTCGGGGGTTTCGAAATACATCGCCATGCCTTCTACGAGCCACAGCGGATTGTCGGCATAGCGCGTGTGCATGCCGCTGTTGAATGCGATCTGGTGCGTCGCCTCGTGGATCACGGTGGCGATGTTGTATGGAACGGCGGAGACCTGCCGGTTGATGTCCGAGGCGTCGCCGATGGGCGTGGCGTCGGACGACGTCAGGTCGTACAGCACCATCCGGTTGGTGCCGATGGAGTAATAGCCCTTGGCCGAAGCGACGTCGGCGCCGGCGTCTTTCGTGGCGAAGGCGGCGAATTCCTTTTCGGTGGCAAAGACGAGGGCCACCAGGGGAAACTCCGGCTCGACGAGCTTCATGCCGCGCTGCTTCCAGTAGTTATGAAACGACAAGTACAGCCGTTCGAACAGCGCCCCGCACCACTGCGCGTAACCCCGCCGGGCGCTGGTGCAGATCACGTAATGCTTCGTGACGACAGTGTCGAATTCGCGCCCTAGCTCGGCCTGCAACTGTTTGGCGAGGGCCGCATGGGGCAGCGGGCGAAAGGGTTCTCGCGCGTCGTCGCGCGAAACGAGCTGCGGCTTGTCGATCGTCCACAGGCGGCCGTCCTGCCCGATCAATAGCAGGCCCCCATCGTCGGCCTCGGTGAGAATTTTGCCCGCGACCTCGTGCGCCTGTGCGTCGTCGTCGCGCCATTTCAGCCGTTCGAGCGCGGGACTGGCGCCCGTTTGCGCCGCGGCGCTGCGCGCGAGAAAGGCCAGCAGCGACAAGATCAACAGTGCGATGCGACGCATGCACGTAGTATGACGCGCAGCGCGACGCGTGGGAATGCTTATTGTTTCGCGCCGCTCGTTTCGTGTTGCTTGGACGCTCATGAGCCTGCAAAACCTGCTGGAAAAGATCACGAACAAGCACGAGGAACGCCAACGGTCCCGGGTGGCCGAATACCTGGTGGTGTGAACGATTACTGAGCTGGTTACCGCGCAAGGTTACGATTTCCTCAGGTTACAAATCCTTCAGGGTGAGACCTCATCGGGCCAACTCGGGTTTTCATCGTATGCTTGTTCGGAAACAATAGAGGTCCTCAACGACACCGATTTTTTCCTTATCGAGCCCCCTCCCGGCCACCCTGTCTGGGTCAGACTCTGTTCCGAAAGGCACGCACCAGCAACATGAGAATTTCAGCGATTGCAATCATCGTCCTGGCACTTGTTTCCCTATCGCAGTCAGGCTGCGATTTGCAGGCCAAGGGAGAATCGGAAACAGAATCACATGAAGAATCGGCGTCCCACGAACACAAGATCGTGGTCACGAGCCCCGTCCGAAAGACCGTGATCAGCACTCAGAAGTACGTCTGCCAGATCCACTCGTGTCAACACATCGAGGTCCGTGCCCTGGAGGGGGGTTATCTCGAGGAGATCCACGTGAAAGAGGGCCAGACCGTGAAGAAAGGGGATCCCATGTTCAAGATCCTTCCGACCATTTACCAGGCCAAGCTCGACTCCGAGAACGCCGAGGCCGAGCGAATTCAAATCGAGTTCAATAATGCCAAAACCCTGTCGGATAAAGGGATTGTCTCGCCCCAGCAACTCGCGCTCAAACGGGCCGAGCTGACAAAGGCCCAGGCCCGCGTGAAGCTGGCGCGGACCGAACTGAACTTTATGGAGCTCAAGGCGCCATTCGACGGCATCGTCGACCGCCAGCACTACCAGCTCGGGAGCCTGATCGACGAAGGGGACGTGCTGACGACGTTTTCCGACAACTCCGTGGTGTGGGTCTACTTCAACGTGCCTGAAGCCCGCTATCTCGAATACAAGGCCGAACTGAACAGGCAAATGGCCGGCGATCCTCATGCCGATCTGCAGATCGAATTGGAACTGGCGAACGGCAAGATCTTTCCCCAACCCGGGAAGATCGGCGCCATCGAAGCCGATTTCAACAACACGACCGGAAACATCGCCTTCCGCGCCGACTTCCCCAACCCGGATGGCCTGCTGCGCAACGGCCAGACCGGCACCATTCTGATCCATCGCTCGCTGGAGGATGCCGTCGTCATTCCTCAACGGGCGACTTTCCCGATCCTTGCCAGGCGGTACGCTTTCGTCATCGGCGACGACAACGTCGTTCATCAGCGCGACATCACGATCCAGACCGAGCAGGACGACATCTTTGTGATCGAGGAGGGTCTTGACGAGGAGGACAAGATTGTCCTCGAGGGAATTCGACAGGTTCGCGATGGCGACACGAAAGAAGAATACGAATTTCAGTCTCCCGCAGAGGTTCTTGCTCACCTGAAGCATCACGCGGAATAGGCATTCGGCATTCATGTTCTCGAAGTTTCTGCATCGTCCGGCCCTGGCGATCGTCATCTCGCTGATCATCCTGTTCATGGGTGGGCTGGCGATTACGTCGCTGCCGATTTCCCAGTTCCCCTCTGTCGCGCCGCCGAGCGTGGTGGTCGCGATTTCGTTTCCCGGCGCCAGCGCAAAAATCCTGGTCGAGTCGACGCTGGTGATCCTGGAACGGGCCATCAACGGCGTGCCGGACATGCGCTACATGACGTCCGCCGCCACCAGCGCCGGCGAGGCGACGATCATGATCACCTTCGAGCCGGGCACCGACCCGAACGTGGCCGTCTTGAATGTGAACAACCGGATCCAGATGGTGAAGAACCAGCTCCCTCCGATCGTGGAGCGCGAGGGGATCATCGTCATGCAGAACATGACGAGCATGCTGATGTACGTGAATGTCTTCAGCAAAGATCCGAAAATCGACCAGAATTTTCTTTACAACTACGTCTCCGTCAACCTCCTGCCGGAAATCCAGCGGACCCGTGGAGTCGGACGGGCCCAGATCCTGGGCAACCGGGCTTATGCCATGCGGGTCGAGCTCAATCTTGAGCGGATGCGCGCCTACAAAGTCTCCTCCGCCGACATCATGGAGGCGATCAAAGAGCAGAGCATGATCGGTTCGCCCGGACGGCTCGGCCAGGCGACGGGCACGACGTCGCAATCGATCGAATACGTGCTCACCTGGGTGGGGCGCTACAACAAGCCGGAACAATACGAAGAAATCATCCTGAGAGCCAACCCGAAGGGCGAAATCCTGCGCCTGAAGGACGTCGCCAAAGTCTCGTTGGGCTCTTCGTTCTACGACCTGTACTCCGACATCGACGGTTATCCTTCCGCCTCCATCGTCCTCAAGCAAAGCCCCGGCTCCAACGCCGCCGAGGTCATCGATCAGGTCAAAGAGAAGCTCAAGGAGATGAAAGGGGAAATGTTTCCCCCCGGCATGGACTATGCAATCAGCTATGACGTTTCCAGCTTTCTGGATGCCTCGATCGAGAAGGTGCTGCACACCCTGTTCGAGGCGTTCGTGCTGGTATCGCTGGTGGTCTATCTGTTCCTCGGCGACTTCCGCAGCACGCTGATCCCGACACTGGCAGTGCCAGTCTCGCTGATCGGGACCTTCTTTTTCATGAATGTGTTCGGGATGTCGATCAATCTGATCACGCTCTTCGCACTGGTGCTGGCGATCGGGGTCGTGGTGGATGACGCGATCGTGGTGGTCGAAGCCGTGCATGAAAAAATGCACGCCAAACACCTGTCCCCCTACGCGGCGACCAAAGAGGTGATCAGCGAGATCAGCGGCGCAATCATCGCCATCACCCTGGTGATGACCGCCGTATTCATTCCGGTGACGTTCATGCCCGGGGCGATCGGCGTGTTCTACCGCCAGTTCGCCCTGACGATGGCCATGTCGATCGTGCTCTCGGGCGTGGTCGCCCTGACGCTCACACCGGTGCTCTGTGCGATGATTCTTAAGCCCCACACGAAGCCACTGGAACAGCGCGGTCTGATCGGTTTCGTTAACCGCGGCATCAAAAAGGTCGCGGGCGGCGGCGCGAACGCGGTGCGCGGCGTGCTGGCTGTGCTTCTGGGCCTGGGCGCGGGGTACGGCCTCTATGAGCTGCTGCACGTCAAGATCGTCCACGAACTGGTGTCCGAGCAGTTCGCGCTCACCGAAACGAGGTCCGTCGTGATCGGCAGCGTCATGGCCGTATTGTTCATCCTCACGTTCCGGTCGATGTTTTCGGGAAGCGAGCCGGGCGAAGAGAAGAAGCGCGGGCCGCTCGGCATCTTTCTGCACCAGTTCAACCGGGGCGTCGAGGCGGTGACGAACGGTTTCGTCGCCGTCGTGAGTCGGATCATCACGCGACGGCTGCTGACGATGCTCGCCATCGGGTGCTTCGGCTACGGGATTCTGCTGGTGAACCAGGTGCTGCCTTCCGGCTTCATTCCGCTCGAGGACCAGGGGGTCATCTACGGGATCATCCAGACGCCGCCCGGCTCGACGCTCGAATACACCAACGCCAAATCCCACGAGCTGCAGACGATCTGCAAAGAGTTCGACGAAATCACGTCCGTCACGTCGCTGGCCGGCTACGAGATTCTGTGCGAGGGCCGGGGCTCGAACGCGGGGACCTGTCTCATCAACTTAAAGCCCTGGGCCGAGCGCAAGCTGACCTCGAAACAGATCATCGAGGAGCTCGAAAAGAAAGGCCGCGGGATCGCCAACGTGAAGCTTGAGTTCTTCGAGCCGCCCGCCGTTCCCGGTTTCGGCGCGGCCGGGGGGTTATCGCTGTGCCTGCTCGATAAGACGAACAGCGGCGACTACGACGCGTTCGCCAAGGTGACGAGCGACTTCCTGGCGGCGCTGGGAAAACGCAAGGAATTGAAGGGCCTGTTCACGTTCTTTGCCAATAACTACCCGCAGTATGAGATCATCATCGACAACGACGTCGCCATGCAGAAGGGCGTGTCGATCTCCGATGCGATGGAGAACCTCTCGATCGTCGTGGGCAGCACCTGGGAGCAGGGCTTCGTCCGCTTCGGCCAGTTCTACAAGGTGTATGTCCAGTCGTCGCCCGAATTCCGGCGGTACCCCAAGGACCTCGAGAACATGTTCGTCAAGAACGACGCGGGGGAGATGGTGCCCTACTCCTCGTTTATGAAGATCGAGAAGATGCAGGGCATGAACGAGATCGACCGCTATAACTTGTACCCGACCGCAATCATTCAGGGAGCTCAGGCGACCGGCTACAGCAGCGGTCAGGCCATCGCGGCAATCCAGGAAGTCGCCAAAGAGCTGCCCCATGGTTACGGCATCGGTTGGCAAGGCCTTTCTTATGACGAGGCCAACAAGGGGAACACGGCGATCTATATCTTTCTGATCGTCGTCATGTTCGTGTATCTGGTTCTGGTCGGGCAGTACGAGAGTTTCATCCTGCCGCTCGCGGTGCTCCTTTCGCTGCCGGTCGGTCTGTTAGGGTCCTTCCTGATGCTGAAGTCAATGGGGCTGGCCAACGACGTCTACTGTCAGATTGGCCTCGTCATGCTGGTGGGACTGCTGGGCAAGAACGCGATTCTGATCATCGAGTTCGCCGTGCAGCGCCGCCAGGAAGGACTGAGCATCAAGGATGCGGGCATCGAAGGTGCAAAATTGCGGTTCCGGCCGATCGCGATGACATCCTTCGCCTTCATTGCCGGGCTGATTCCGCTGGTCCGCGCGACCGGTCCCGGCGCGATCGGAAACCGCACGATTGGCACCACGGCCGTCGGCGGTATGCTGATGGGCACGCTGGTGGGCGTGTTGGTGATTCCCGGCCTGTATTACCTGTTCGCCAGGTTTTCCGACGGCCACAAACTGATCCGGGATGAGCACGATGACCCGCTCAGCGAGCTCCTGGAACGCCACGATTCGCCCGCGCATCCCGCGTAGGGTGGGTCGAACGAAGTGAGGCCCACCATCGCCCGCAACTCAGCGCTCACGCATGCGCCTTGTCGGCCTCCCCTGCTCTTCACCCCCGGGCCTTCCCTTCGGTCCAGGCCCGGCCACCCATGTCAGACACTCGAACGCCCTGCGGGGCTTTCCGCTTGTCGGCGTCTTTGGGCACCTCCGGCGCCTCCGGTTGCGGCGGCTTCTCATCCTTATCCCCCGGCGGCAGAGCAGGATCGACGATCGTCGGCTGCAGGAATTCGCCGTATTCGCCGGAGTTCGACATCACGCAGCCGCCGCCCAGGGCCTGATAGGCGTAGATGATGCCGGCCAACTGCTGCTGCTTGGTTTCGATCAGGGCTGTTCTGGCTTCCAGCAGGTCGCGCGTGGCCAGCAGCACATCGACGTATTCGACTTTGGCAAACTCGTCCCCGGTCGGCAAGGTGAATAGCTCCAGCGCGACGCTGACCGACTTCTCGAGGGCTGTCACCTGCTCCTGCTTGATGGCCACGCTTCCGCCGTAGTTCTGCACCTTGGCCATGCTGTTGATGACTTCGGTGAAGGCATTGAGGATCGTGCGCTGGTAGTCATAGAGCGCCTGCAACTGCCGGGCGTTCGCACTCATGTAGTCGGCCTGAATCGCCATCTTGTTGATGACCGGCCCGACCATCTCACCCGCGGCGCCGGCAATAAACGCCCCCGGGTCGAGCAGATACCGGGGGTTGAATGCCTCGGCCCCAACGCGTGCGGTGAGGTCGAGCCGGGGGAAGAAGCGGGCCCTCGCGACCAGCACGTCGAGCCCGGACGCTTCCAGCTCGTGCTCGGCGGCGCGGATGTCGCGCCGATTCTGAAGGAGCTGCGCCGGCACGCCGACGCTCAGGATGTTCCGGTCGAGCTGAATGAGGTCCCATGCCGTGCGCTGCACAGGCTGCGGATAGCGACCGACGAGGAAGTTGATCCGGTTCTCGACCTCGATGATGCTCTGCCTGACGATCAGCCGCTGGCTTTCGCTCTTGCGAACCTCGGCCAGGAAACGCTGCACAGCCAGCTCGGTCCCGCGGCCCGCATTCTTCTGGAACCTGGCAACTTCGAGGCTCCTCTGTTGGATCTCGATGTTCTGATCGAGAAACACCAGCCGTTTGTCGAGCGCCGCCAGCTCGAAATATTTCTCGGCAGTCTCTGCAATCAGCCGCGTGATGAAGTAATTCCGCGCCTCGACTGCCCTGCAATAGCGCTGGATCGCCGCATCCCGGGCGTTGCGCAATTGCCTCCAGATATCGACCTGCCAGAACAGGTCGGCGGAGAGCAGAACATTTGGCAGCGGATCGGGATACCGCCCGCCGCCGGGAAAGGTGAGCTGGTCTTCCGCCGCTCCCAGGGGCATGAACCGGCTGTTTCTGTCGACGCCCCCCCGGCCGCCGCCCGTGATGAACGGCAGATAGGCGCCTCGCCGAGCCAGAATTTCATTGGCGGCGATTTCGACTTCCTGATTCCGCAGCTTCAATTCGAGGTTGGAGGCCAGTCCCTCGGATATCAATTCCAGCAGCACGGGATCATTGAAAAACTCGTCGACGCCAATCTGAGCTGAGTTGTTCTCGCTCGTCGCCCCATTGAAATCTCCCGGCAGGCCTGGAAGCGGGTCGGGATGTCGAAGTTTGGGGATGTTACAGCCCGACAGAACCAACAGCAGGCTGCAAGCCATCACCTTCGCAATCACGTGCTGCTTGCGCATGGCTCTGAAGAAACATACGGCGGGGGGCTTCTGTCGCATCATTGAGCGCTCTCATCGCACGTGATCTGGAGGGAGCCAGCGAGCGCTGGCAAGATCCAGGTGCACCCGACCCGGCGATCAAATTGCTACAGACCGCGAGAGCATAGGCGCAGATAAAGTCGCCTCAATTGTTATCGGCAGAAAAATCGATACAGGACATTTCATCGTTAATTACAAACCCTTAAGGCTGCCCATATTATGATGAGCGGGCCCTGGCGTAAGAAAATTGCCGACACGAATTTCCGCGGGAAACGCCACAAACCCGAATTTTGAAGATCGCAGCCCTGGGCTGTGAATTTCGCCCGGTTCGGGGCTGGCGGCAATGCTGTTCGTGGGGAATGTGAGGCATCCCTGCACCGGTTTCGTAGTCGAAACCCGACGGAGGCGGACTGTTTGCCCCAGGCGGATTTCGCTGGTGCGATTGGTCTCCCAGGCTTTGCCGGAGATCACTTTGCCAGTGCCCGGTCGCTCAACTGAAAAAATTCACGACATTTCGTCTTGACTTGCTCTTACCGCAGTAGTAACATCCATCTACTTCGGTAGTAGTAAGGCCCCGGAACGGAGGAATCCACGGATGAGCAGGAAACCGCAACTGGCGTCGCTGCAACTGGCCATCATGCGAATTCTGTGGCAGAAAGAAGCCGCCACGGTCGCCGAGGTCCGCGACACCCTGGCCGCCGAAGGGCGCGAGCTGGCCTACACGACCGTGGCCACGATGCTCGCCAAGATGGAGCGCAAGGGTCAGGTGGCGCATCGCGCGGGGGCCAAGGCGTTCGTGTACTACCCGGCCCTGCGACAGGAACAGGTCAGCCGCTCGATGGTCGCCGACCTCGCCGAGCGGCTGTTCGGGGGCGACGTTCCGCTGATGGTCAGCCATCTGCTCGATGGCTGCGAATTGTCGCCTGAGGAACTGGCGCGACTGAAGGCGCTGATCCGCAAGAAAGAACAGGAGGACCGCCATGCCCGCTGACTTAGCCACAACAGCCGCGATCATCCTGTCGTGGGGCGTCACCTATCTGTTGCATTCGACGATCCTCGTCGGGGGAGTCTGGGCATCTCTGCGGTGGCGCACGCCGGCGGGGCACGCGCTGCGGGCAGCGCTGTGGAAGACCGCGCTGGTGGGCGGCGTGGCGACCGCGACGGCTCAAATGCTGCTGCTGCCCGCTGGGCCGTTGGGCGTATTGACCTGGACGTTGCCTTCCGTTGCGGCCCAATCGGAGCCCGATACGGGAAGCGATCCTGCGACGGCACAGGCCGCGTTGCATTCCCCGGTCGCATCAACCGGTTCGTCCGCAATGGCGCCCGAGGTGTGGATCATCATGGGGCCCGAGCCAGGGACTGAGCTGCAACCGACCGCCTCGCCGCCGAGCCTGGCGAACGAAACATCTCGTCCAGCCGAGGGGGCAGTCGCTGGCAGGACGCAAGTTGGCGCGTGGCTGGCACAACATGCAGCCTCTGGACTGCTGCTTTCCGCGTTTCTGGCGGCAGTGGTCGCCGTAGCGATTGGCGTGGCACGGTCTGTCTGGCAGACGCTGGTTCTGTCGCGGAAGCTGGCGGGGTACCAGCCGCTGGAACGAGGGCCGGCGCGGGAGTTGCTCGACGAATTGTGCCGCTACGTGCCGCGCGCTCCGCGCGTAACGCTGCTGGCCGCGCCCGACGAAGCGGAACCCGCCGCGCTGGGCGTGCGGGAATGGACGATCGTCCTGCCCCGCCGCGCGATCCGGGGCTTGTCGCGCGACGAGCTGCAGTCGTTGCTCGCGCACGAGCTGGCGCACCTGGTGCAGGGTGATTCGCTGTGGCTGTGGATCAGTCGGGTCGTCTGTTCGTGCCTGGCGTTTCAGCCGCTGAACCACCTGGCCCGTCGGGAATGGCAGCGGGCGGCGGAGTTTCTGTGCGACACTTGGGCCGTTCGTCACACGGGCGCGCCGTTAGCTCTGGCCCGGTGTCTGACCGAAGTCGCAGGATGGCGGCTGGGCACGCAACCTTCCGCCGCCCTCCTGGGGGCGACCGGTCGCAAATCGGGGCTCGTCGATCGGATCGAGCGCCTGCTCGACGCACGGCCGCAGGTCGAAAGGGCCGACGAGCATGGCGCGCGGCAGACCGCCTGCCTCTGGGGAGGCTTGGCGCTCGTACTGCTGGCGTGGTGCGCCCCGCGCGTGAATCTGGTCGCCGCAGAGGCGACGCGGGTGCGCCAGACAGGTGAATCGGCGACTGCCATCGACGACGCGATTGTTGAAGAAGGCATTGTCGAGGCGGAGGACGTTCTGAGCAAGGCAGCGGACGACGCGAAACTCGAAGTGGAGGGCGTGCAAGAGCCGGCGCGCGACGTCGCGGAAAATAACGCGGTTCGTGCAGAAGATCGCGCTGTCGACGGCGGACGCGTGCGGATCGCGCCGCAGTCGGTGCGGCAGATGCTGGCGGCGCTCGATCGCGATCTGGCGGCGCTCGAAGCCGAGCTGTTGGAACTTCAACCGCTGCTGCACAAGGCGGGCGCTGCGCCGCAGGCCGCGCGGCTGGCGGCGCGCCTGAACAGCGAAGTTGCGAAATTGAAGCAGCGGCGTGAGCTGCTCAAGGGCGGAGCGAAATTGCCTGCAGCCAAATCGTTCGTCAACGGAAATCCCGATTTGTAAAAACCTGTCACCACTCGAAGGAGCTCAATCATGAAACGTGTTGCTTTTTGTCTGTTGTGCGCGGGACTGGCCGCGCTGGGTGTGGCGGTCTCGCGCGGGCAAGATCTGCCGAAACCTCCCACGGAAGGTGTCGTAGACGTCATCCGCTTCGTGGACAGCGGCACCGTTGGGGAAGACGAGATCGTAGTGGAGGACGCCAGGCTGGAAGTCACGAAACGGGCGGAGGGCGGGGGCGATTCAAAGTCTGACCTCGTCGAAATCGAAATCGGGTCCGACGGCGTGTTGCAAGGCGGCGGCCAGGGCGGGTTCCGCGTTCAGGTCGAGAATGGCGACGTCGTGATCTCGAACGAGGACGGCAAGATCGTCGAAAAGCATCAGTTTGGCACCGCTCCTTCGGGAGGGTTCGCGCTGGTTGCCGGACGGGGCGCGCCAGTCATCGATCCGCAGACCCGCGAACAGCTCGAAAAAGTCGTGGCCGGTCTGAAAGACGAGGCCAAACGCCTGGCGGGAGAAGGAAAGAAAGAAGAGTCCGTGGGAAAATTGCGGTCGATCGAGGCGATTGAGCATCTGCTGCATGGCAAGGGTTATGGTGTCAGCGGCAGTCGGGTGATTCGTATCGCCGGCTCGGGCCCCCAGGCGGAAGAGTTCAAGAAGCTCTACGTGCGGCGCGATGAGCTGGCCAAGCAACTGGCGACGAAAGCCGACGCCGGAGATGAGGGGGCGGCCAAGATCAAACAGGAGCTTGCCGAAATCGAGAAACAGATCGCCGAGAAGCAAAAGCAGCTTGGCGGCGGACGGGCCGCATTCATCCAGGGGTTCGGCGGGGGCCAGGTGGGTCCGCATCCCCAGGGACTTCCCGGCATGCCCGCCATGTCCGGCATGCACGGCATGGGAGGCGTGGGAGGTGGGGGTATGATGATGCGGTTTGGAGGCGGGGACCAGAAATCGCAGGCCCTGGCACAGCAGGCCGAAGCGCTGTCGCATGCCGCCGCGCGCCTCAAAGAAGCCGGGTTGGGCGATCAGGCCAAGGAACTGGCGGCGCAGGCCGAGAAATTGCGAGACCAGGCGCGCAAGGCGGAAAAAGAAATGGTCGCGCGCATGCAGGCCCAGGGGCATACGGGCGGATTCGGCGGCGGCGGAATTACCATGTTCGGCGGCCCGCCGGCCGGCGATTTGCAGCGCTCGATCAAAGAACTGCAGGAACAGGTGCAGCAATTGCGCAAAGAAGTTGCGGAAGTGCGCGAGTTGCTGCAGAAGAAGTAGTCGCTGAATTTGACGTTCACTCCGTTTAGCGTCGAGGCTCCGCCTCGCATTAAGAACCGAGGCGCAGCCGAGAATTCTTCTCTGGATTGGCGCTGCAAACAAAACATCCTCGGCGCTAAACGGGAGTGATGATCTGCTACAATTGGCGCATGACTCGAACGCGCCTCGTCATTGGTTGTGGATATCTCGGCCGGCGCGTCGCCCGGCGCTGGCTTGCGGAAGGCGGCGCTGTTCACGCGCTGACCCGGTCGCCCGAACGGGCGGAAGATCTGCGACGCGCCGGGATTGCGCCCCACGTCGGAGACGTGACGAACCCTGCGTCGCTCGGCGACCTGCCCGAAGTCGATACGTTGCTCTACGCGGTCGGTCTCGATCGCAGCACGGGGCAATCGCAGCGAGACGTGTCCGTCGGCGGCCTGGCGAACGTGCTGCCGCGAGTCGCCGGCAGGGTCCGCCGCGCGATCTACATATCGAGCACCAGCGTCTACGGCCAGGACGGCGGAGAATGGGTCGACGAGTCGTCCGAATGCCGTCCCGAATCCGACAACGGGAAAGTTTGCCTGGAAGCGGAAGGCGTGTTTCGGGTGGCATTCCCGGCGGGCAATATTCTGCGACTGGCCGGCATTTACGGACCCGGGAGACTCGTGGCCCGGATCGAAGCGCTGCGTGCGGGCAAAGCCCTCGAAGGCAATCCCGACGCCTGGCTGAACCTGATCCACGTTGATGACGCGGTCGCGGCGGTGCTGGCCTGCGAACGCCGCGGAGCGGATGGCGCGACTTATGTCGTCGCCGACAACAAACCGTGTCCGCGCCGTGAGTATTATTCCGTGCTTGCGGCGATGATCGGCGCCCCGCCCCCATCCCCCCCCTTAGCAAGGGGGGGCCAGGAGGGGTCGCGCGGTGAACATCCACGAGATCAAATTGAAACTGAAGCAAGACAAGGAGAGGGGGAGAGCGGGAGACAAGGAGACAGTGCGCGGGGCGCGCTCAACAAGAGGTGCAGCAATCGCCGGATGCGGGATGAGTTGCAGGTCGTCCTGCGGTTTCCGAACATGCGCATCGGGCTGCCCGATGCACTGTCGCGACGGTAACACGAAGCCGAGGGCCTGATTGACGGTCAGCGCACCCGGGGGCGACCAATTCTCATCGAATCGGTGCCCGTACCCCCGGCTCGCCCTCGATCTTCGATCCTCCATCTTCTTTTATGAAACTCCTTCTGACGAACGACGACGGGATCGACGCCGCGGGCCTGGCGGCGCTGCGGGTGGCGGCCGAGGCGGTTGGCCGGCCGCTGATCGTGGCGCCCGAGCGCTGCCATTCCGGGGGCGGGCACCAGGTGACGACCCATCATCCAATCCGAGTTTCGCGACGCAACGAGTGGTCCTACCTGACCGACGGCACGCCTGCCGATTGCGTGCGCGTGGCGCTCGACCGGCTCGCCCGCGACACCGACTGGGTTCTGGCGGGAATCAATCATGGCGGCAATCTGGGGGCCGATCTGTACATGTCGGGAACGGCGGCCGCGGTCCGCGAGGGAGTCCTGCACGGGAAGCCGGGGATCGCCGTTTCGCATTATCACCGGAAGGGGATCGACCCGCTCGACTGGCCGCGGGCGACACAGTGGCTGACGCCGATCCTGCAGGATCTGTTGAGCCGGCCGTGGCAGCCCGGCACGTTCTGGAACGTCAATCTGCCGCACGTACCGGCCGGCAGCGCGGCCCCCGAGGCCGTGTTCTGCGAAGTCGACCCATCGCCATTGCCGGTGAGTTATGAAGCTGTCGGTGAGCTGCTGACGTACAAGGGCAACTACCACGAGCGCCCGCGCCGCGCCGGAACCGACGTCGACATCTGCTTCAGCGGCCGGATCGCGATCTCGCGCGTGTCGGTTTTCTAGGCCCAGTGCCGGCAGGCGGGACCTACATGCATGGCCGGCCGCGCATTTGTCGCTCCGCGGGCGCCGGTTGACGGGTTCAAATCGTTCGTGTTACAAGGGATTCATGGCGAGCATCACGATTCAGGTCCTGGAGGGGTTTGAGCGCGGACGGATCTTTGGCGAATTGCCCACGCCCGTCACGATCGGTCGCGAGGAAGACAATACGATCCAGCTCAACGACGAGCGCGTCAGCCGGTTCCACGTCAAGATTCAGGAAGACGCCGGGCGGGTCATTCTGACCGACCTCGAAAGCACGAACGGCACCCGCATCAACGGGCACCCGGTACAGATGCGGGTCTTGCAGTTCGGCGATCAGATGTCGATCGGACGGTCGCTGCTGTTGTATGGAAGTCCGCAGCAGATCGACGAACAGGTGCGGCCGGCGGAATCCGAGGGCACATCAAAAGATGAGCCTCGCGATTTTCGGGCGACGTTGCACACGGTGCCGACAGGGCCAGAGCGGGCCGGGGACGCAGACGCCTCGCAGACCGATGACGACATCAAAGCCCTGTTTCCCAACGGCCCGCCGGAGATTCCGCAAGATCTGAAGATGGCGCAGACGGCGCAGCTTTCGGACCTGGTGGCTTTTGTGCACGACGAGATCGCGCAATTCGTCGATTCGGCCGTGGAAGACCGCAAAGGGACCGCCGCACAGATGAAGATCGAGCGCGACCGCTGGCAGCGGCTGCTGAAGCTGGAGATGCAACTCGCCCAGTACCTGCGCGAGATTGCCGATCCGCAGCGGTAGCCGCGGGTTGCGGCGCGAGCCGGCGAGCCGGGGACGTCAGTCCCCGGGTGCATCCCTCGGTAGATGGGTACGTGGAGGGCGAGGGGCGAGAAGCGAGAAACGAGAAGAGCGAGGCAGTTGCCGCTGAACGTGTCGCGGGGAGGGCTGTTACGCACTCTCTCGCTGGCGCTTTGGGTTGGTATTGGGGGCCGGACGGGATAACCGGCAAATCCCGCAATGGCGGCAGTGTCGGGCCGCGCCACGAGGGCAAGGGCTGCGGGTTTTTCCGATCGCGAATTGACTGAACTCCGATCGGGGACACAATAAAGGAGTGGTGTTCGGTCGGGCGGCGCCGCTGAGGGCAACTCAGATAGGTTCCTCCTCACGCGCCCCCGTCCCCCAGGCACCAGGGAACGGTGCAGAACCTTCGATCGCTTTCCATGAGCACGACCCTTCACGTCGAGAAACCCGATTCGCGTCCCACGCCGGCATCGCTCGAGGATCATGTTCCTTCGAAACTGCGATTCTCCCGCTCCGCCGCAGCGCTGGTCTTCTTGATTGGACTGGCGCACTGGTGCTACAGCATGCAGCGGCTGCACCATGGGAGTGCAGTTTCTGCACGCATTGGCGATCAGCACATGCCTGGCACTGCTGGCCGGGGCCTGCTTCCGCCGCACGCGCAGCTTCGCATTCACCGCGCTCGGGCTGGCGACGCTCGAGATTCTCAACTGGTATCAGTTTCAGATCGTGCGGCCGCAACTGGCCGGGATGGTCTGCTGCGGCGTGCTGCTGACGCTGATTTCGTCGCGCCGCTGGCGGTCCTTCTATTGGGTGGCGATTCCAGGGACGCTGGCGCTGTGGGCCAACGTACACGGCTCGTTCATCGTGGGCCTCGCGCTGCTGGCGTGTGCCACGCTGGGGCGGGCGGTCGACGTCTGGCGGCGGACGGGACGCTGGTCGGCCGCACGCAACGACGTGCAGGTGCGGCGGCTGTTTCTGGCGACCGAACTGGCGGTCGTCGCGGTGCTCGCCAATCCTTACGGCCTCAGGTTGTACGGCGAAGTGCTGACGTTCTCGTCGAACCCGAACCTGCAGAGCCTGATCGAATGGGACCCGCTGAACTTCCGCACGATGCAGGGCGAGCTGGCGTTTGCCGCGGCTTTGGCGCTGGCCGTGGCGTATCGACTGAGTCCGCGGCGCGTACCGGCCGGCGAAGCCCTGGCGCTGGTCGCGTTGGGCGCGGCGGCAATGTGGTCGGCGCGGTTCCTGGTGTGGTGGGCGCCGCTCGCGGCTGCGTGCCTGGCGATTCATGGCCATGCGGCGTGGCGGCGGTTTCATCCCCTCACGGGACCGGCCGTGCCTGCCGTTCGCAGCGGCAAATGGACGGCCGTCACGATCGGCCTGGTGTGGATCTTCTTCGCCTGGACGCCGTTCGGCATGCAGGTAATTCACGGCAAGACGTCTGAGCTCCGCGCGAGCGTCAGCAAAGACACCCCTCTGGGAGCGGTCGAATGGCTGGTCGAGCATCCTCCGGCCGGGCCGGTCTTTAACACCTACGAATGGGGCGATTACCTCGTGTGGGCGGGGCCGAAAGGCCTGAAGGTGTTCGTCACGTCGCAGGCGCACCTCGTGCCGCGCGAAGTGTGGCGCGATTACCTGACCGTGATCAACGTGGGCTCGGGCTGGGACGAGATTTTCGACCGCTACGGGATCGACACGATCGTGGTGGACAAGGCCGACCGCGCGGCGCTGATTTCGAAGCTCAAGGACGACACGCATTGGAAGAGGAGCTACGAAGACGGTCTGGCGACGATCTTCACGCGCCAGAGCCGGCCACAGGCACCGGAAAGTAACGCACATGCCCCGTAATCGACAGGCGCAGTTCAGTTTCTGGCTCGTGCAGGCGATCGCGCTCGCGGGCATCGGGTTCTCTGCCCTGCGCGGCGGAACTGGCCGGGCCGATTTGCGGATCCTGCCGGGCAAGGCGCCTGACGTCGTGCACATCGAGCGCGAGCTGCCGCTGCGGGTCGAATCGCTGTACGACGACCCGGAACTGGTCAGCGACGAAGAATTGCTCAAGGTGCTGAAGCAGGTCTTGCCGAAGTTTTCGCAGCAGAACCTGAAACCGAACTTCGTCGAACACGCGCTGCGGATCTGGGGGGTCGATGCCGAATTCCGCGATCCGCTGGTGCTGTCGGGCCCGCAGCTTCGCGACGTGCTCACCGACAACGGCCGGTACCTGGCGTCTTGGGGAGACAAGGTGCAACCCCTGCTGGTCGAATCGCGCGACGGGGTCGAAGTGCGGTGGGGCAAAGAAGAAGGGGCCAGCGTGCACCACGATCACTGGATCGCCTGCCTGGCGGAAGCCGGCGCGCCGCTCGACGAGCCGATTTTCACTCCCGCGAAGCACACCCGCACGATCAACGACGCCGTGCAGCAGGCGCTGCGCGACTTTCGCGTCGACGAGCGCGAATACGAATGGTCGGCCATGGCGTTTGGGTTGTGGCTGCCCCCGGTCAAGACCTGGCGGGCCGCCGACGGCAGACAGGTTTCGTTCGAAATGCTGGTGCACCGCCTGCTCCGCGGCGACAAGCGATTCGGCGTCTGCTCGGGGACGCACCGCCTGTATTCCCTGGTGCTGCTGGCGCGGCTGGACGATCAGTTCTCGATTCTCTCGCCGGAAGTTCACGAAGAGATCATGGCCCACATGCGCGGCGTGCGGCAACTGCTGATCGACTCGCAGTTCGCAGACGGGCACTGGCCTTCGAACTGGGAACTGGGCGCCGAGGCCCTCGCCAAACCGATTGACGACCCGCTGCGGAAGCAGGTGATCTCGACGGGGCACCACCTGGAATGGATGGCGATTGCGCCCGAAGAGCTGCATCCGCCGCGCGAGCTGATTCGCAAAGCCGCCCGCTGGGCGATCGATACGACGGTGTCGCGCACGCCCGCGCAAATCCTGGAGCACTACACGTTTTACAGCCACATCGGCGGGGCTTTGAGCCTGTGGCGCAAGACCCGCCCGGCTGATTTCTGGCGGGCCCACGAAGATCAGGCCGCGGCGCTGACCAGCAATCCGGACGCACCGGCGGACTTACGTCCGCCGCTCGCCGACGAGCACATCAACGAGAAATGACCAGCGAGCCGGGGCCGTCAGTCCGCGGGTGCGTGCGCTGGGTAAACGGCGCTGTTACAACAGGAATTCTCTGCTCTGTCTGGACAAATGCCCGCAAATCTTGCCTGATCGTCTCAATGTCACAGAGCTGTGAGCCGATTTGAAAAGGTGAATACCTGATGCGGAACGGCGGAATTCGTGACGAAACGCGTGCTGCGGGCAAAAGATACGGAGTTGCCCGACCCGGCGATTTCACCTAGAATGTGATGGAGCATCCCGTTTTTGCAGCTTGGGAGTCGCAATTCGTGGCCGAACTGCCTCGGATCCTGGTTTACGGCGGAAAGAGCGAGCAGGCCGAATTGCTGGCGACGGCGTTGGAAGGCCGGTTCTTGCCGGTCCGGGCGCAGCGGATGGAAGATGCCCTCGAGCTGCTGCGCGGGAGAGACTTCGCAGGCGTCTGCCTGCTGAATTGCCAGACAGCCCAGTTCTGCGACGCGGCCCTGTTTCCGCAGGCGGGCGGCATTCTGTCGCAAGTTCCCGACGGGCTGGCGATCCTCGATGTGCGCCTCAAGATCCTCTGGACCAACCGGCGGTTCGACGAGCTGAGCGGCGGACCTGAGTCGAAGGTCGGATTGGGGTTCTACGATGCGTTCGGCGCCCCCGAAATTCTCGGGCCTGATCTCAGCCCGTTCCATACCGCCCTGGGAACGGGGACGGCGGCCCGCAGCACCCTGCGGCTCGGCGAAAAGACGTACTTCCAGGTTCACGCCACGCCAATCACATCGGCCGAGTGTCCGATTCCCTCGTACCTGGTCGTTTCGGTCCGCGATGTGTCGGCCGAGGTTTTGCAGCAGCAGAAGCTGAGCGCGATTTATCAGGCCGGGCTGGAACTGGGGGATCTTTCGCCCTCCGAGCTGCTCGATATGAACGTGCAGGATCGGGTCGAGCTCGTCAAATCGCGAATCATCCACTACACGAAAGACCTGCTCGAATTCGAAACCGTCGAGATCCGGCTGCTCGACAAGGCCACGCAAAAGCTCGAACCGCTGCTGACCGTGGGCATGGTGCCGGAAGCCGAAACCCGCGAGCTATACGCCCGCCCGCAAGGGAACGGTGTCACAGGCTTTGTGGCCTCCACCGGCAAGAGCTACCTCTGCGAAGACACGACGAACGACCCCCTGTACCTGATCGGCGCGGCCAACGCCCGCAGTTCGCTGACGGTGCCGCTGATCCTGCATGATCAGATCCTGGGAACCTTCAACGTCGAAAGCACGCGGCCCGGGGCGTTCAACGAGAACGACCTGCAGTTCCTCGAGCTGTTCAGCCGGGAAGTGGCCGTGGCCCTCAACACCCTCGAGCTGCTGGTCGCCGAGAAGATGACGACCGCCGCCGAAAACACCGAAGCCATCCTGCGGGAAGTGGCCAACCCCGTCGACGAAATCCTGAACGACACGGCGTGGATTCTCGAGCGCTACATCGGACACGACCCGAACGTGGGCGAGCGGCTGCAGCGGATTCTGAAGCACACGCGAGACATCCGGTCTCAGATCCACAAGGTGGGCGAGGCGAGTACGCCGCAGGGGACGAACGCCCCGTTGCCCCCGCGGTCTCAGCGGCCAAAGCTGCGGGGCAAGCGAATCCTGGTCGCCGATAACGACGAACTCGTCCGTCGCACCGCCCACGAGCTGCTCGGCCGCAACGGCTGCGAAGTCGAAACGGCGCACAACGGCGAAGAAACGCTGCTGATGGTTCGCAGTTTTCAGTACGACGTGGTGCTGGTCGACATCCGCCTGCCCGACATGAGCGGGTACGACTGTTTCTGCCAGATCCGTGAGAGCCAGGAAAACATGCCGGTCATTCTGATGACGGGCTTTGGTTACGATCCGGGGCATTCGATCGTCAAGGCGCGGCAGCGGGGGCTCAAATCCGTGCTGTACAAGCCCTTTCGCGTCGAGCAATTGCTCGATGAAGTCGAAAAGACGGTCAATCCCCACGGCGCGGCGATCGTGAATCAGGGGGACGCCGCGGGCACGACCGTGGCCGCCCCGACCAGCCAGTCGACGGCGTCGTAGGCATCAGCGAACAACGCGCGTGTCGGGCATCAGGCGCTCGAGTTCTTCGGCCCCCTTGGCACTGACCTGCGTTCCGAAGAGATACACCGCCTGCAATCGCTTCAGGCTGTGCAGGTGCGCCAGGCCCGCATCGGTGACGCGCGTGCGACGCAAGTCGAGCGTCACCAGCCCCGAGAGTTGCGCGATCTGGGGGAGGCCCGCGTCGGTGATTTGCGTGCCTTCCAGATTCACCTCTTTCAGGTTCGTCATTCCCGCCAGGCCCGCCAGGCCGGCATCGTCAACCTGGGTCTGGACGAGCAGCAGCGTTTCGAGCTGCCGCAACCCCGCGAGATGCGCCAGCCCGCGGCCGGCCACGCGCGTGTGCGCCAACTGCAGGACGCGGAGCGATTCGAGAGGCCGCAGATGCGCGAGGGCCGCGTCATCGACTCCCGTCCGTCGCAGATCGAGCATCTGCAGCGACTGCATCCCGCGCAGGTGGGCGAGCCCGGGGCCTTTGACCTGCGTGCCTTCCAGTTCCAGAAGTTCCAGGCTGGTCAGCCCAGCCAGGTGGGCCATTCCTGCGTCGGTGATCTGGGTGTAGTCGAGGTTCAGCGATTTCAGCCCGGTCATCCCCGCCAGCGGCGCCAAACCCTCGTCGACGAGCGTGGCCTTCGTCATGCGAAGCGCCTTGATCTCGTCGTCGCCGCGAGGGCGCAGGTGGATCCTGCCTCCCAGACGCTCGAGCGACTGGTATTTTTCGTACTGCAGGCGCTGTGCGCTTGTCAGCGCGCGGGCCAGTGACTTCGCAAACATCGATCCCTCGCCGAATGGACCGACTTCCAGCAAGTCGCGCAGCGCCTGGGCCTGGCGGATCACGTCTCCCGCAACTCCTTGCCAGGCTCCGTCGTCGAGCAACTCGCATTTGCGCTTTTGTATGCGAATCTGTTCGAGCAGGTGTTTGATGTCGCCGCGACCGGCGAGCTGGAGCTTCTGTTTCTGAATTTCGGCCAGACTGCACACGAGGTCTGCCGTCGATAATCGCGCCTGCAGCAGAAACTCGAGCTGGTTGCCGGCCGCGCCGAACGCGTCGCCCTGATAGCCCCCGAAGACCGTTTTTGCAAATGAAACTTGCGCCTGGCCCATCGGGACAGGCACCGGGCGCGGCACGCCGGGCTCGGGCACGACGGCATCACCCGGCAGGTCGTCGAAATCATCATCGGAGTTTGGCTCGGCGTCGGCAGGTCGACGTTGCCTTTCGGCCTGCGCCTTCTGCAATGCCGCCTGCCGGGCCTTCTGGGCTTCGAGCACCTGCTCGGCCTTGATGCGCTCGAGCTGCAAGCGCTGCTGAGCGTCGTCGGCCGGCTTGCGATCGGGATTGTCGGCGATCGCAGTCGACGAAAACGCGGCAACCATCAGCGACCAGCCCACGGCAGCGATCGCCAGCCATGTCGTACGCGTCCGCATAAGTGCGTATTTCGCCGTCATCCCCATTCCAATTTCCTCGTAGCCGAACTCGCCAGAGTTCGGGGATCGTGCAAATCCAGCTTACCGCCCTTGCGTCGCAAGGTGAAGTTCAACTCGCAAGCGAGGATGGAGGCTAGAACTGAGTACTCAGTACTCAGTATTCCGCACTCCGAATTCCGCACTCCGCATTTCATCATCTCCTCTCTCGCGCAGCGCCGCGTTTGTGCTAGATTAGCCGCATGGACGTGTCGACCCGGCAGAATACCACGATCCCCTTTGCCGCCTGCGCTGCAGAAGTGCGGCGGCTGGCCGCTGCTCTTGCGGCCCTCGAACAGTCGTCGGCCGTCTTGCAGATCCCGCAATTGTCCGGGCGCGAATGGTACGAGTCGCTGCGGCGCAAGTTGATTCCGCAGCTTGCCGACGAGCCCTACATCGTGGCGGCGGTTGTGGGGGGCACGAATATCGGCAAGAGCGTGGTCTTCAATCACCTCGCCGGCGGCCGCATCAGCGCCTCGAGCCCCCTGGCCTCGGGGACCAGGCACCCCGTGTGCCTGGTTCCGGCCGGTTTCGAAACGCGGCACGATCTGTCATCCGTCTTTCAGGGGTTTTCGCTGTCCGCGTGGACCGAGCCCGATGCCGCGCTCGAGGACTGCCCCGAGCACCGCCTGTTCTGGAAGTCGAGTCCCGAACTTCCTCCGAATTTGCTCGTCCTCGACAGCCCCGATATCGACAGCGACGCCGAAATCAATTGGCTGCGGGCCGACCACCTGCGGCACTGCGCCGACGTGCTCGTCGCCGTCCTCACGCAGCAGAAGTACAACGACGCGGCCGTCAAGCGGTTCTTTCGCAAGGCGGCAGGAGAAGACAAGGCGGTGATCGTCGTCTTCAACCAGTGCCAGCTCCCCGAAGACGAGCAGTTCTGGCCGCTGTGGCTCGACACGTTCTCGCGCGAGACCGGCGTCGTGCCCGATCTCTTGTACATCGCGCCCAACGACCGCCGCGCCGCGGAATCCAATCGGCTGCCTTTCTACGAACGCCCCTGGCCTCCGGGAGCGAACGGCCAGGCCAGCGCCGATTCGGCCCCGCACGACCTGGCCCGCGACCTCTCGGGAATGCGATTCCACGAAATCAAGTTCCGCACGCTCCGCGGCGCGCTGGCCCAGTTGCTTTCGCCGCAGGAGGGCGCGCCGGCTTATCTGGACGAGGTGCGCCTGCGCAGCGCGTCGTTTCAGGACGCCGCCCGGCTGCTCTCGAAGCAGGAGCTGATCCGCATCGACAACTGGCCCGCCGCGCCGGTGAATCTCGTCGTCACTCACATTCGCGAATGGTGGCGCACCCACCGCTCGGGCTGGACGAGAACGATCCACGACGTGTACGGCACGCTGGGGTCGGGCCTGCTCTGGCCCTTCCGCTGGGCGAAGCAGAAAATCTCCGGCGAGGCGCCCGATCCGCGCGTGGCCTATCGCGAGTCGGAACGCAAGATCATGCTGCTGGCGATCGACACGCTGTACTCCGAGCTGACGCGCTTGAGCCAGCTCGGGAACGACCTCTTGCGGCCGCGGCTCGAGGCGCTGCTGGCCGGCGCGTCGCGGGCCGAATTGCTGGCGAAACTTGCCGCCGCGCTCGAAGCGCTCGACGTCGATCAGGAGCTGAGCCGCGTCGTCGGCGCTCAGATGCAGCTCTTCCGCGAGGAGAATCCCAGCACGTTCGGCATGTTCCGCAAGCTCGATGCGATGGCCGCCGCCTTCCGGCCGATGACGTCGGTCGTGTCGTTCGCGTACGGCGGCGTGGCCGGCGACGCTGTCGTCACGAGCATGGCCCACTCGATGGCCATTCGCATCATGGGGGACATCGGACTGGGGACCGGGGCCGTCGTCGTGGGCGAGACCGCGCTGTTGAGCACGGCCGGCGGCCTGCGCCTGCTGGAAGCCCGCTTCCGCCAGTTGCAGGCGTCGTTCACGACGCAGCGCGCCATGTGGTTCGCCGAGTTCCTGCATCAGAACATCCTGGGCGACCTGCACGCCGAACTTTCCACCGCTGCCGGCGTCACCGACACAGCGCCCTTCGCCGAAGTTGCCTCCAGCCTCGCCCAGCTCAACGAGCTGCTGACGTAGCGGCGCAAGCAAGAATTCTGCGAGCCGGGGGACGGGTACCAATTCGATGAGAATTGGTCGCCCCCGGGTGCGTCCGTCGGTCCCTGGGCGTCGATGGGGAGAGGCGAGAAACGAGAGATTGTCGTAACTGAGTACAGGGCACTCTCTGCTCGCACGTGATGCATGCCCATTAACCGACGCAGCCACCGGGGGGCTCACGTCCCCGGCTCGCTCGGCCGCTCTTCCCCGTGCCGATTCGTGCGCCGCACAATGATCCAGATGACGGCGGCCCCCAGAAACGGGCCGGCCGCCGCGACGACCACCGCCATCACGACACCCAGCAGCGACCAGGCTTCCCCGCCGAGCGTCCAGATTGCGCCGACGACGATCAGACAGTACACGAACGACGCGAACAACAGCCACGCCACGGGTGAGATTACGCGCTTGCCCATGCACCGATTGTACGTTGGCCCTGCGCAGGCTCAAACCAGAACGTCCTCGTTCTTCTGCTTTCCGCGGATTCCGCGCTTGTAGCAATGGTTCCCGGCGTCGACGATGCCTTCGGTCTTGTCGACTTTCAGGAATTGCCCGGCCAGTCGCATCGATTCCGCCCAGTCCATCATCGAATGCGTCTGGCCGTCGGAGACCTGACAGTACAGGATGTGGTCGAAGTCAGCCCGCTCGTGGACCTTGCCGTCGTGAATGTGCACCGTGGGAAAAAAGAGTTTCGCCGGCTCGGCCCGCGGGAACTCGAACGCCATCGGGTGGACCTTCTGCTGCTTCTTGGCCTCTCCCTCTTTGAGCTTGAAGACCGCAAAGCCGTAATCGCGGTAGCGCGGAAGCTGATCCCACGCGGCGTCGGGAAGCCGGAAGCGCTCGTCGAGCCGGGAAAAGTCTTTGATGGACGGCACAAACGAGGCGCCGAAATCCCCCACTTCGACGACTGGCAGCGGTTTGCTCTTTTCGGCCAGCGAGCCGACCCCGCCGGTCGACCGACTGGCGACGGCCGCCTTCGGCTGGGGAAAACCCCGCGGCATGTCGTCGAAGAATGTCGCATAGCCCTTCAGGCTGATGAATCGCACGGCGTCGTCGGGCGACTCTTTGGGCACGGGGATCGGCAGGATCATCGCCAGGTCCTCTTTTGTCTGAATCTTCATGCTGTACACGACAAACTGCCGGTTCTCTTTCGAGCTGCGGGCGAAAATGTTCGTGTTGGACACGTGTTCCACGTTGCGTGAGAAGCAGCACATGTTTATTTCCTTTCAGAATTGATGTCACGGTCCGCCACGACGCAGCGGACAGGAGCTTGGCGTTGGGCGCAATTGAGACGAGATGAATCGTCAGAAGGTTCCTTTCGTTCCTAGTTTAGAAATCGGGATGCCTGCACTCGAGGTCTTTCAGCATTATTACCAGCGAATCGAGCGACTCGCCCGCTGAATAGGTCTTCGCCATTTGCGGATCCGTCGGGCGAAACTGTAGATAACTCTGCGCCCGGGGAGCATGCCGAACGTACGCGTCCCAGACCTTGTCGACAGTGCCCAGCGTGACAGGTTCGCGAAGCATCGATTCAACTTCTCGCACGAACGGTTCCCGCTGCTCTTCAGGGAAATAGCTTGGCCCGCCATAGTTTCCGTGCAGGTTGAGCGTCCAAAACACGCATAGCGCCCAGGCTTCGGGCGTCACGTCGTCGGGGCGCTGCGGAGCGAGTCGCAAAATCAGGATCTGAACATGCTCATGCCAACGACGGTGGACGTGAGCCTTGTACATCAGCCAGGAAAACGTCGCCGCGTAGGACCCGACCGACATCCCAACGATGATCAGGACCGTCTTGAACCATCGCCGATAAACATTGGCCTTGGTTTCCATGAGCGAATCTGCGGTACCAAACTTTGAGATTCGCGACCCGCCAGCTTGTTGAAAAACGCGATTGACGCAGAGCCGCGCCCGTCAGGAAGCGGTTTTTCTCCGGATTGCAATGCATCAGACCGCTCCCTTACGGTCGCGGCTCATTCTTCAACGGACTGCTGCGAGGCCGTCTTGGGAATTCTGGCAGGCTCAAAATGCCAGCCGTGCTGACTTCCGTGAATCAGTCTCCGAATTCGCCCTTCGCCAGCTTTTCGTAGAGCGCGTCTCTGGCCGTGCCTCCCGGCAGGGTCTTGGCAAGTTTCACTGCGGATTCCACCTGATGTGCTCGTGCCAGAAGCAGCACGGCTTTATGAATCAGCGTTTCTTTGGCAGTACCCCCCGCGAGTTTGTCGAGGCATTTTGTGAGAACGTTTGCGTCGCCAGCCCGCGCGGCATCCTCGGCCAGCTTGTAAAAGAGACCGTCTTTCGTTGTCCCGCCGGCGAGTTGCGAAGCCGCTTCGAAGCGGGCGGAAAAGCCTCCCTTGTCGGCAGTTGGCGACGTCGATTTGCCCGGCGCATGTTCCTTGAGCAGCGCGACATCCTTTTTCACGACTTCGAGTTCGGCCCGCATCGACGCCACGTCGTGACGCAGCTTGTCGCTTTCATCCCTTGACGATTGATTCGCCGCGTTTGCGGCTGGCCCCTGGGCCGATTGCGCTGCGGCCGGGCTTGCCGTCCCGGCTGCATTCTGATTGCAGCCGCTCAACCAAATGACCGCGAGCCACACCGCGCCGATGGAACGGACGAAATGCGAAGTGTCGCTCATCGGAAATCCCAGTTGCTCATCGGAAATCCCAGTTGTAGGAGGAATTCGTCGTCCAGGAGCGGCCCACGCCGTTCGGCAGGCCGATCGAGTGAATGCATTGTGGATGCATTGCGATGCGAGCGTCAAGCCGGCCAGATTGCGATCGGATCAACCATTCGCCGGTTGATTGTCGTGTGTTCAGCGACGACGTCCTATTGCAGTTGCTGCACGATCTTCTTCGCGATCCCGCCCGATCCATCGGTGGCGACGTGCCAAAGCTCTCCGCTCGCCGTGTCCACGATGTAGCAGCCACGACTGCCGGGTCCGACTTGATTGCCGTGTCCCCACGCAGAAATTTGGAACCGTCCCACTTGCTTCGGTAGCGAGACCGTTCCGCCGGGAGCTTGCGCTTGTGCAACTGACTGTCGTTCTGCACCGCCTGCGGCGAAGCCGACCGCCAGACCGACAAGCAGCAGCACGATTGACCAGTGACTCGATTTCATAGCAGCGTTCCTTTCATTTGCAGGAAAATTCTGGCGCTGCGTGGCGCCATCCAATGAAATTCGCGACGGACGAGCCATTTCGAGCATTCTGCGAGCTCACATTCTACTTCACGCTGATTCAGTTTCGCTCTTCGACCTAAAACCGGCGGAGTTGCAGAACGGCCGCAAATCGCTACGATGACGGTCACTCGGAGAGGTGGCAGAGTGGTCGAATGCACCGGTTTGCTAAATCGGCATCGCGGGTAAACTGCGATCGGGGGTTCGAATCCCCCCCTCTCCGCTCGCCTGACTGCCCATGAGCCATAAGTCTTTGGCTCATGGGCGTCTGCATTTCTGAAGTGTCCTCAGAGAGTCCCGATCTGGTACCTCTGCTATCACGAACACGGCCGCAGGCGACGGCCACGGGTTGGCCACGAGAAAACTGCCGCCGAGCAGTTGGCTGCCCAGATCAATGCCCAGTTGCTGGTGGGCGCGCCCGCCGCGCTCAGCTTTGAACCGGTCTCAGTCTTGGAATTGCGACAGCGCTGGCTGGACCACCACGAGCAAATCCTGCGATCGTCAATTCAGACGGTGAATCGATATCGGACGGCCACCGAGCATCTTATCCGGTTCTTCAACGACGGGCGGGGAACGCTGTCAACAGCCCATTTCCAGACGATGCATGCTGAAGCCTTCGTGCGGTATCTGCGCGGCATCAAGGTGGCCCCTAACGGGCACCGTAATTCGAAGAAACGACCGCTGCTGGATAAGGGAATCCAGTACATCCTGGAGGCGTGTCGGACGATGTTCAGCTATGCGCTTAAGCGGCGGCACATGCCTCCATATTCCGACAATCCCTTCGCGGCACTTCAACTCGAGAAGATGCCAATCGACCACTGTCGCCCGGTCGTCCTGCTGACACCGGATCAGGAGCGGGAATTCCTGGAGGCCTGCGACGAATGGCAGTTCCCGATCTTTGCGACACTTCTCTTCACGGGAATGAGGCCAGGGGAACTTACTCACCTGCTCCTTCCCGACGACCTCGACCTGGAGCGGCGCCTGATCTTCATCCGCAATAAACCGCGATTGGGCTGGAAGGTGAAAACCCGAAACGAGCGCGCGATTCCGCTGGTCGAGCCGCTGGTCGATCTATTGCGGATCACATTGGCGGGGCGATCGACGGGCCCGGTATTCCTGCGACGGCGGTTCTCCCTGGACCATCTGCCACTCCTCACAGGAAAAGTCGCTCGGTCACTGGAGGCCGAAATCGAGCGCCGAATCGAAGAAGCCGGCCCGAATGCGAATCAACCCCTCAGTCGGACCGCGATGGCTGCCATTTCACGCGGAGTGTGGCGCGACGCAGGCGCGATCAAGACCGACAGGCTCAGATCGGAATTCATGTCGCTGACGGCGGACATCGGACTTCCGGAGTTGACCTGCGCGAAGCTTTTGCGCCATCAGTTCGCGACCTGCCTGCAAGACGCCAACGTCGATCCGTTAATTCGCAATGAACTGATGGGCCATTCGGCGGCAGGCACCCAGTCAGGGATCGGACTTGGAATGACAGGCGTTTACACGCACACGCGATTTGTGACGAAGCGAAGACAGTTGGAATCGGCATTGCTCGGGCGAGACGCGATGGCTGTCGTGATCCGCTGGCTCGAAACACGCCGCAACGGGGTCGCCGAGCCAGCGTCAAAGCTGCCGGATAGCCGTTGATCGCGACAACGCTGGAACAGTGAATCGCTCAGTCCAGCGTCTCACTGCACGCCCTTCTGCTACGAAGGCGGCGGGTGCTCCAAAGGAACGTCCAGCTGGGAATGGTGACTGAGCGTCGGCTCTCCCGCTTGCCGTCTTGCGTCATTTGTATTTGTTTATAAATATCTAAATATTACTCAATAAAGAGGCATATATAGTAGAGGGAGAAAGCATAGTCATCCCCGAAATTGTTCCGCCCCGCCCATCTTGCCTGCAAGCGGGAGGGTGAGGAATTCCATTTAGCTGTCGCGAATGCGGCATTCAGAAAGGAAATCTCGCCTGCTGCCACTGCCCGAAATTCGCTGATGTTTTGCCGCCCCACGCAATCCTGCGTCGGTGCCGTCCATCGCGAAGGCTGGGTAGCCTGATGTCCACGAAATTGTTTCCGTTATGTCAACGGCTCGCGCACGAGCGATCTCCACAGATCGCCTCCGTGCGCGGGGGCGATCATCCTCCGAAGGATTCGCCATGAACAGTCTTAGTGTTTCCGTGTCGCCCGGTCCTTCCCTCGAGGCCTGGCAGCAGCTCTTCCTGGTCCACGTGCTGCCTGTCGTCAATGAACTGTCCCGTTTCCGGTTCCGCAAACTGCCGCGGTTTGAACAGGAGGAAGCGACGGCCGAGGCAACGGCCGGCGCCCTGGTCAGCTTCCTCCGTCTAATCAAGCGGGGCCGCCGTCCCCACGAATTCGCGTCTCGCCTGGCGCGGTTCGCCATCTTGCGCGTGCTCGCCGGCCGACTGGCGAGTACTCCCGACCGTAGCCGGGACGTGCTGTCGCGCTTGGCCCGACAACGCCGTGCGATTTCTGTCCAGAGCCTCGACGCAGACGCGACCCATGCAGAAGTCGGTTGGCAGGCCATGCTGATTGAGGATCGGCGGAGTACCCCGGCGGATGTGGCGGCGAGCCGGATCGACTTTGGCGACTGGCTGTCTGGGATGACCCCCCGTCGCCGGAAAATCGCCCGGATGCTGGCTGACGGCTACAGGACCGAAGAAGTGGCCGAGCGATTCAACCTGTCGCACGGCCGCATCAGTCAGATGCGCCGCGAATTCGAAGCGTCGTGGCACAACTTTCAATCGGACGATGACGCCGGCGCAATGTCCCGTCAGCAGGCGGCCGCCTGAGAAGAGTCGCCTCCCCGCATCACCAGCTTTGCCCCCTTTTCCAAAGAGGACTCTCCAATGATTCTCGAATCTGTCGAACCGGCTCCCGACGATCGATCTCACCCTGGTCACGAGGTTGTCGGTTGTCCCCGATCTCTTCTCCGGCGAACGGTGCGGCTGATCGTCGTCGTTGAGGGAGGCAACGACATTCGTTTTCTCAAGCGGATCAGCCTGATCTTGAATGCCGCGGATCCCGAACTGCCCGATCTCAAGGCGCTCGAACATGCCGGCCAATTGCTGTTCCTGCCGATGGGTGGAAGCAACGTTCGGTACTGGACCGAGCGCCTGGCCGGGCTCGGTGTGCCCGAGCTCCACCTGTACGACCACGAAAGTGTACCGGAGTATTATGAACGGCAGGCCCTGGCTGCACTCGTCAACCTGCGTCCGGCCTGCCGCGCGTTCGTTTCGTCGAAGCGGTCGCTCGAAAACTATCTCGACCGGCAGGCCATCCGCGAAGCGCGCGGAATCGATGTGGAATTCGGCGACCACGACGATGTGGCGCAGATCGTCGCCGCCAGGTTTCTTGAGAGTCGGGGTGGTCCAGAGTTGCCCCGGCTTCCGTCACGGGCCAGGCGGCGCCTTATCGGTTCGGTCAAAGGCTGGCTGAACACGGAGGCCGTCGACCGAATGACCGCCCAGCGGCTGGCGTCCCGCGATCCGACCGGGGAAGTGCGGATGTGGATGAAGGCGATTCTGAAGGCGACGTCCTGCTAATGGTGTCGAACTCCTCCGTGGCGGCCGGAATCTCCCGCCCCAGGCTGCGTCATTCTCAGCCGGCGCGCCTGGCATTTCCGGTCGGCACGGATTCCTGCCTTGATTCTGCCAGTCGACGGAAATATGCGGACTGGCTCTTTCCAGTCCGCCGATGCCATTCGGCAGCCCGTTGTGGCAAAGTCTCGAAATTCGAAGCGATTTCAAGTGCGATTCGTCGTTCGGCCTGCATCTGCTCGGCCCGTGTCAGATCCTTGGTCGGGTGCTCCAGGGCCACCACCTGCTGCTGAACGCTGCTGCGGACCAAGTCGTGCCAGTCGGTCTCCGTCAGCCCGGCGGCAAACAACCGATAATCGGGGATGGCCTTGTCGACAAACAGCCGCAGCGAGGGCCGAAGTCCCAGCCGCTGTGCTTCGCCGATCACGAACTCGGCGACCATCCGCGCATTCTCCGGAGAGACGCCGGGCATGCCGCCGTCAGCCAAATGAAAGATCAAGGAACAAATCTGCGCGTCCGACGGTTCGTACTCGACGACGTTCATCCGGTCACGAAGCGCCTGGAGCACGGCACCGTGATGACCGATCAGAGGCAGGTTGGCGATTGCGATGATGCCCCCAGTGAAGTGGACAAGCCGGTCCCCCTTCGCGGTTTTGTAGCGTATCGTTCTCGTGTGGGATCCGTTGTGTGGATTGCCGATGGCGGAGAGCAGCAGCTGCAAGGCGATCGGCTGACCGAAGATCGACGTGATGTCGTCCAGGACGATCACCCGGTCTCGGTTTTCCGAAATCAGTTCGAAGAGGCCGATGGGAGTCAGATGGCCGCTGGCGAAGGCATAACTCACGCCCAGCTTGTCGAGCGTCGAACGGACGGTGTACGTCTTCGAAGTACCGGCCCGACCGAAGAGGTAGAGCCCATTGGCGTGGCGATGGATCACTCCCCGTACGCGGTCTCGGATCAGTTTGAGCTGTTCGCACAATTCCTCGTAATGGCTGTTTTGTGGCACGGCCGTCTCCGTGTTTCTCATTTCTCACTTTCTCACTTTGATCGAGTGCGAACGTACCCAGGACCAATCGCTCGCCGAATGCCTGCGTCGCTCTCCGATCGCCTTCAGCACTTCGAACGATAGACCATCTCCTTACGAGCCTGCCTTCGGCTCGGCTTCGATTGTCGGAAATCCCAGTTCGTCGGTGCGCCGCGACACCGCTTCGACGAGCGGCTGGAACACATGATCGACGGCCCGCCGGTAATGGGCCTGCAGGTCGTTGAGGTGCGAGTAGGCGCTGATCGCCGCGCGGCTGGGTGAATGGCCCATGAGGTAGCGCCGGTAGAATTCGGGCATTCCGGCGTTTTGCATAAGCGTGCTGAACAGGTGGCGGAAGTCCTTCAGTGTCGCTACGGCGGGCCAGTTGAGATGCCGTGCCAACCGCTGAAATTCATGTTCAATGTTGTCGTACTTGAGAGCGCCCGCGTCGTGCAGGATCTGATCGCGAATGGCCCGGCGAGTTCCTGCCGAGGCCGATTTGCCTGCTTGGACGCGCGCATCGAAGGCAGCCACCACACGATGCAAGGGCGCGTGCAGGAGCGGAGGCTTCTCAGTTCCTTCGACGACGGCGCGCCTCATGAACAGCAATCCCTGCTCCCCGCCGCCCGGGTGCGGGGCGAGTAATCGCGCTAGCGGTCCGATCACCGGAAACCGCTTGTCGCGCCGCCCCTTCGTGAAAAGGTCGAGTTCGGCAATGCACAGGACATGGAGCCAGGCGTCGTCCACGTGCTCCTGAAAGATGCTGCAGGGTTCGGCAGCGCGAAGACCGCAGAACATGAGCGTGGCGAACAGAGGCAACTGAAAGCGATCGCACGCCAACAGGAATTCAGCGGCCATCGCGGTCGTGACGTCGGGCTCTCCGAACAGAAAATCGCGGGCCGGCTCCCGGCTCTGGCGCCGGCCGCCGAACGGATTGCGAAAACCCGAACCGAAGAGCCGCCCGCGGTCGGGATCGGCGCCCCAGCTGAACATGCTCCTGACGACATTCTCGACGTACCGGCCGGCCATCATCGGCCGGCGTTCGGCGCCGGCATGGCCGTTCGGAGAGATTCGCAGGTTTTTCAAATAGGCACCGAACTGCAATGCGAAATCCCGATCGACCTGCGTCGCCGAACGATAGGCCGCGCTGACGTGCGGCTGCTCGACAAAGGTAACGTAATGATCCAGTGCCGACGCATACCGCCGGACGGTCCGGGGATCGATTTCTCCGGCGTCGGCGCGGCGACTTAGGTCTTGAGTAAACCGCTCGACGAGCTCGCCGTGCCGAACCCGTCGGGGACCCTCACCCGACTGCCGGAATTGTTCGAGCCGTTCTTCGATTTCGCGGGCCCGCGAAATGGCCGCCACGAGATCGCCATCCACCCGGGCGGAAAGGTTTCGGCCTGCGGTCCGGTCCCACCACTGTAATATATAGTGATCCCTCCGCTGATAGATCCGAACCCGTTTCGGGCCGGCAATCCCAGTGGGGAAGTCGGCGACCCGCCGCCAGCGGTGTTTTTCGCCGTATCGTTCAGCCCACGACCGGGGTGCTGCCGCTTCGTCCCCGTCCCGGTCCGGGTCGACGGCCAGACGTCCTTCTGCACCCTGTGAATCCATGTTGCCAGTCCGGTCTGCAGACACGCGTCCCGACTCGTCGCGCCGGTGACCATCACCTTGCGCTCCGACGGAATCTAGCGTGACAGCCGACGATCACACGGCGCTCACAACTCGGGCAAATATCTGTGATCGCCCCAAAAAAGTGCTGTCGACTTGCCGGCCTGCGTCGCGGATAATTCGCCGTATGTCCCCAACACTCACCAGCGAGACGCCTTCCCGAATCGCCTTCGCAATCCGACGGTGCAGGCAGATTGTTCCCGAACCACTGAAGCGGGGGGCGCCGCTCCCCTTGCGCGAACTTCGCGTTTGGCTGACCGACGATCTGTGTCCGGTAATCGAGGATTACGTCGGTCGCCCGCGTTTCCAAAAATTTGCCTGCTGGCCGCTGCAAGCGCTGACGGAGGGGGCCGAGACGCCTGATCGGCAACTCATCGTGGCCGTCGACGGGACGATCGTTGCCATGGCCAAAACGCTGTCCGAACTGTCGACCGACCCTGCTGCCCGGGAACAACTCGACAAACAAAATCTGCGGAAGGGCCTGGCAGTGGAGGAATTAGTCGAGATCGGGGCGAATTCGTGTCGGCGCCTCGGAATTCGATCCGAACAGGTCAACGTGCTGCAGGTCGGTCTCAACCAGGTCTCAGAGATTGCAGGACGGCCGTGGAAGGACTTGGTCTGTGCCACTGACTATTTCGAGCCCGAGCAGGAATGGAACGATTCGGACGATGGCCATTCCGTTCAGCGTGCCGAGCTCATTGTCTCCGCCAATCCTGAACTCCATGCTATCGGGAATTTCGTGGTGCGCGGCCTGCTTCAAAGAATTGACTCCATCTGCGCTCCGCTGGAGATGGTTCGCGGCTGGTGTTTGACCGCTCTGGCCGGCATGCCGAAGAATTGGGCAGAACGTCGTCAGCGGATCGAGAGCCAGTGGGACGAGCTTCAACAGCAGGTCGCCCGGCTCCGCGCAGGATGTGTGACCGGTAGCGACAATCATTTGCGAGAATCGTGCATCATTCTGACGCAGGTTTATGCGGCCTTTCATCCGGCTCCTGATATGGCGTGGCTGGGCCTGCCTGACGCCGTAATTCGCGAGGGGGCCAATGTGCTGCGCGTTCGCCTGCAGCAGTTTGACAGTGCGGAAATGATCGAAAGGATTGCAGCCGCCGTGGTCGATCTAGCACAACTTTACAAGGATTGTGACGTCGACCTGTCCGCGCGTGATGAGGCGATTGCCGGTGGCGGATTGGTCATTGACGTTGGACAGGTCAACGTCTTTTGGGAAGGCTTGCTGGTCGGCGAGGATTTGAAAGGGCGACCGTGGGATTTGCTCGTGGCGCTCGCCAGGAAAGCAAAGCTTCGGGCGCAGGTGGAAGAGCGCGATCTCCAGCTCGACGATGGAAGATCGGATTCGTTCATGCCGACGAATCGTAATCGACTGAAGCTGGCCCTTCCAGCTGGGCTCGACCAACTCATCGTTCGGGGAAACATTCCTCGCTCGTACAGGCTGAAGCTCGAACCTCAGAGAATTCACATTATCGAGCGCAAACTGTAGCGCGCCCTCAAATCCGATCGCCGCCTCGATGCGCCACAGCCACATGCGCGACATCAGGTGCGGCTGGCCTGCTCTACGCGCGGCAAACTCGGTGACGGCATTTGCCGCTCTGACGGGCAGCCCGGCTCATCGCCGTCCCATCTGCCGGTGATTGCCAGTCCGGCGACGCCGTGCCACGTCGACCGCGGCTTGGCACCATCGACGTCTTTTCCAGGAATCACACTGAATTCTCATTCGTGTGATCGTGGTGTGATTCCCCCCATCTACCGTCGAGGGCCGTGGCAGATCACTGCGCCCTCGACTTTCACGGAGGCTCGCAATGATCAGCCAGAACCCAAGTTCGAGTAGTCCCCACGGTCAACCCGCAGGATGCCGATCCTCAAGCCCGAATTCTCCAGCGACGTCCGGCCCGAACGGCCAGGTCGACCGACAACGATGGGCCCAGCTCATCGCCGACGGCGAGATTCCGTTCCCAGTCGGGCTCAGCGCGCTGGACGAACAGGCGCTTGTCGGAGAGGTGGCCCGTCGGCGCCGTGCCCGGCTGCTCAAATACATCGCGTGTCAGATCGCCCTGTCGATCAAACGCAGTCTCGCATCTGCCGCGCTGGAGAATCCCGATGATCAAGAACAGCTTCAACCCAAATGAGTGCCATCCTTATGTCCGTTACGGACGCATGTCCGATCCGTCGCAGAACCCGCGAAGTCCTGAGCAGCAGTTTGCCATGATCGACGAAACGCTGCGGCGGGTCGGATTTCCGTGGGTCCATGTGAGGGATTATCGGGACGACGGAATCACCGGGCGACTGATCAACAAGCGTGCCGGCTTCAATCAAATGTTAAGTGACATCAAATCCGGCATTCTGCAGGTCGATCTGATCCTCGTGGACACTTACGAACGGTTCGGCCGAGCCGAAGAACTTCCCGCACTGCGTCGCAGGCTCTACAACCGTTTTGGAGTTTTGCTGCTGACGGCCGATTCCATGTTCTGCGATCCGACGACCGTGCAGGGAAAGGCCCTGGCGATGGTCGAGGCGATCCGTTCGACCGAAGACGGCCGGATTAAGGCGCACAACGTCATCCGCGGCAAAAGAGACGTCGCGCGGTTGAAGCATTGGCCGGGGGGAGAGCCGCCGTTCGGCTTCAAACTGCAGACGGTGATGTCCGACCGGAACGGTCGGACCGAGGTTGATTACTCGATCCTGGTCCCCAACCCGGAGACGTCCTGGATCTTGCAGTTGATCTTCCGCACGGCCCACGAAAACGGGTGGGGAACCGGGCGTCTCGCCAAGTTCTGCAATGCCCACGAGGACATCCCGGCAACATTCAAGCCGTTTTACGCGGCGACGGTCGGCTACTGGTTGCAGAACCCGATTTACTACGGCGAGTTGCTGTGGGAGGCGCACAACACGGGGATCGTCGAGGACAGGCGGATCCGCGAGCGCAATGTCGAGGAGGACATGCTGCGGATTGCCGACTTCTGCGAGCCGTTGATCGCGCGGGAAATCTGGGACGCGATCCGGGCCCTGCGGCAGGAACGATCGGCCCGGATCAAGGCGGCTCGCGCCAGGAACTCCGATGCGTCTGCCAAGTTAATCGACGCGCCGGTTCCCGGCCTCGCGCTGAAGTACCTGCTGACGGGCCTCGTCCGGTGCGGCCACTGCAACCGGGCCATGACGCCGTCGTCAACGCAGCCGTACACAACCCAGGGCGGAACCGTGAAGCGGTACGTCCGGTACGTGTGCCCAGGGTACCTCGAAGGCGCATGCCCCAACGGCACCAGGGTCTCTGAGGATTGGCTGCGTGAGCAGGTCGTGGGGACGATCCGCGAACGGCTGTTCCCCGGTTCGTAGCCCATTTGCAACTTGTGCCGGCCGGCGTCGCCGGCGCTCATCCTTACGGTCAACAACAAATTTCGGGGGATATTCGACATGGACGTGAAAGATCTTGAATCGAACGCGTGGTTTCGGCCCCTGCTCCAGGACGTGCAGCGGGAATTCGATCGCCTGATGCTCGCCGAGCACGACCAGCGTCCCGCTCTGCAGCAGGAGCTTCAGGCACTCGAGCGCAACATCTCGGGGTGGTCGGCGTCGCTGGCCAATCCGTCACTGGGCGCCGCACTGCGGCTGGCCATCGAGGTGGACTGGGAACAGGCGCTGGCCCGCAAGCAGAGAATTGAGCACCAGCTGGAGGGCCACGACCGACGGCTGACGTGGTTGCGTTCCCTGCTCGATCCGCAAAAAGTTGTCGACTGTCTCAATCGGCTCGATGACGTGTTGGGATCTGCAAACGCGACGCGGGGGAACCTCGAGCTCTCACTCCATATCGACTCCATCGCCTGCTTTTCGGACGGGAAGGTCGTGATGCGGACTTCGAAGCTCGGAGCGCTGGCGGGCGTGGCGGGGATTCTGCGGGATCCCGGGGTTGAAATTGAAAGGGATGAGGAGGACTGTGCAGGCAAAACGGCATGCCACCAGGCAACTCCCCGCCGCAGGCAAGTCCTGCAGGTGGACAGCCTGGATGGCCAGGGCGACGAACTGGAAGCCGCGGCCCACTTGGCCGCTGATCCGCGCCGGTTTGCAGGACTGCCCGAAGACTGGTTCTGGGAGGACGTGTTTCAGATTCCGCGGCGGATGTGCTGGTCGGAGCAGCACGCACTGGATGTGGCCGAATATCGTCTGCTGCACCGTGCGTCGATCAAGAACACGGCCGCTCATTTCGACAAAGCCCCGCAGACCATCCGGGAGGCACTCAAGTGCGCCCAGGCGCACGGGATCGACGCGACCGGCGAGACGATGAACCTGCCGCGCAGCCACGGCTGGGCGATTTCCAACGCGGCCGACGTGCAGGCCTTCGTCATCGCCCAGGGATGTACTGAGGGAGAAGCTGCCAGACATTTCGGCGTCTCAGAAACCACGATTGCCAGGGCTTTGAAACACGCCGGGTCAATGCCTGCGTCAGAATCAGATGCCGAATAGCGTTGCAGCCCGCGCGAATCCCGATCGACCCATCCGGCGATCGGAACGCGTGGAGCGGCCGAAGTATTCCGGGCAGCATCGACTCCTGACCTCCGCTCCCTTTTTTTAGCTCTCGGCTGCCTCCATCACGAATGCGTCGATGACGGTGCAGCGGCCACCAATTGATCAGGTGTTCGAAGCGGCCGGGAAACGGGACGGACTTCACGGCTTTTGGAAGTAATCCCCGACTAACATGCGGATTATGATTCCGGATGTCGATCTCTGTAACGACAAGTGCAGCAATGAGTTACAAAATCTGAATCATGTGGCTTGCACGCCGGCTTGCACTGAAAAGCAGAGCGGGGGAGGGGAGAGCCTGCACCGTGTCATCGATGCGTGGTCATTCTTGCCGGAACACGTCCGCCAGGCAGTTCTGCTGATCGTCGAGTCGGCGGCGGATGCAGTCGGGAGGGCTCGGCATGAATGACCATCAGGCCCGGCCGCTTCGCAAGGTTTCGCTGAGTATTTGGGACTTGCCGGCATCACTTCTGACGCAACCGCACAATTTTAGGCGGCGGATGCCTAAGCGGGGGAGGGAGCGATCGCACCAGATGGCGATCTTGGCGTTCATTTACCGGAATCGGTTCGTGACGGCTTCGCAAGTGCGACGACGGTTCACTGAGATCCTGAAGTCCGATCGGACGACACGCCGTCATCTCGCGGAAATGCAAGAATCGCTGAAATATCTCGATCTGGTGCCGACGCCTTCGCCGCTGTGGCCGAAAGTCTATTCAGTGTCATCACGAGGGATGCGAAAGCTGACCCAGGCCTTTCGGAAGAAGCGGTCTTCATGGCAGCCGCCGGCCGGCGAACGAGGGAGGACGGGATTTTCGATCCATCATGTTTACCACGAACTCGCCTGCACGGAGTTTCTGCTCGACGTCTGCGAAGCCGCGAAAATGACAGGTGCTGAAGTGCTCGAATTGCAACGGCGGTCGCTCGTGAAAAACGACGCGTTCCGCCTAACATCAACATCGGGAACACGATTGGTCCCTGATGGAATGTTGCTGTTACGAACGAGTCAAGGGATGATCTGCACGTTCGTCGAGGTCGACACTGGATCGATGTCGATGAATTCTATCGCCGACAAACTGCAGCGGTATTCGGATTGGAGTGCCTCTGATCATGGGCAGACTTACGTCTCAGACTTGTACAGAAAGCACGGGGCGAACAATCCTCAGTCCAGATTTCGAATCGCGATCGTTTGCAGCAACAGCCATCACACTACGAACGGCCAGCGACGCCTTCAGGCGATACTGGGCCTGGCAGATTCTTTACCGCCGTCGATTCGGAGAAACGTTTGGCTGACCACGGCTGCTTTGGTTCGAGATGCGGGGAATATTCTGGCCTGTGCGATCTGGTGTAGAGCCAAAGGCGGCAATGCGGGCCAGCCATTTCTTCACCGACTTCCCGGGTCAAATTGACACGGCAGATCATGAGTGCGTTGTCACGTTCCTGCAACGACTTGTAGGACACGGACTTACGGCAACCAGATGCCTGACCTCCCACCGCTATCTCATAACCTACGTCCAGCGGGATCACTTACCGATACACTCTATTAAGGAGGCGAGTCCTTACTTTGTCTTTTGCTTTCGGCTCGCCGACGCACGACCTGATCTCGGTGATACGCTACTACAAACAGCCCAGTTATACCGAGACCGCAACCAAGATAGAAACTTGTCACTACAACTGCTTGCACATACGGCAAGTGGTAAAAAGCGGCCAGCATCGTGTCTCCACGCCCCCGAATCCGATTCGGCAATACATAGTCCTCGACATATTTCGTAAATGTGAAAGCAATGAGCGCGACCCAAATCCCCATAAACAGCATGCAGGGGCCAGGGTAATTTCTGAACAGCCATTTAAGCGAATAAATCATAGATACCTGGCATCTCGTTATCGAGAAGTGCTCCCTAAAAGTCGACGCGAACAGCATCTTAAACACCGTGATCATTCAGCATCGTGGCGAAACGTCCAATGTCCGCTGCAACATCTGGACATCAGGTTCTGGTCATAACATTCATAGATTATTGGGGCACGCCCGCAGCACCCAAAACCGGTTTGCAAAAGCCGTCCGCGATGCAAATCTTCACAAGTGCGTTCTGTTGTCCATATATACATTCGCAGAATGCCTTGCAATCTAGATTAAGTTGGTCTGCGTTTGGAGAGGCCTCACCAGGTGGAGGTCCGTTGATCCAGTTGTTCACGTTATGAAGGAAGGTGCTAAGCTCCGTGAAGCAGTCGGATTTTCCCTGCGGAGTGCGGCAGCCACCAACGGTCCCAAATGACATCCAGTACGAGCACCTGGTGTAGATATTGAACCAGTTGTTAAGCGGTTTGTTTGCGGCACAGCATTCGTTGGCGGCGATGGATAGATTTTCAATCGTCAGCTGCTTCCCTGCCGGAATCTTGCAGGAGTGCGGCTCCTTCCGAGTTTCCGGGCCGTAGCCAAAACCCACGCAGTTGGTGCAAAATCTATCAAATGTACAGCAGACATCAAATGTGAATTCGATCGGCTTCGGGGGAGCAGGTTTTGCAGCTTGGTTGCCAGAGGGGTCGGTCAAGTTGATCGAACGTGACATGACATATTGATACATGGAGTCCCCGAGTTGTCGACTCAGGGAATCCCTGCTTAGCCAGGAACCGAGTTGAATGTGAAGTAATCTATTTCTTGCTAAGTAAAGGCCGACATGGGGATCGAACCGATATCCGCAATACAAGGTCTCGAATGCATAGAATGACAGCAAAGTGTCGACAAATGAAGAGGTCATAAAGCCGGTGCTGCCATAAGCGGAATAGTCGTATCGTTCTTGAATGTCGCCAGCTGCGTTTGCGCTGACGATAACATTCCAGTTCGGATCCTGAAACGCAAACAGCCGTTCAGTTAGAGTTCCAGCGCCGTTCGGATCGCGGTCTCGCAAGAGCAAATCGTCAATGTAGCGTCTACCCCAGACGAACTGGCAGTTCGGCGTCGTCAATACGCCGATCCGTTCTTCAATTGTTTGCCACGCGGCGGTATAGATAAAATGGCGAGTCTCCGACAATACTCCCGCCACGAAACCATTCCGGATGGTCCGATAACGGCGGCCGTCATAAGCGTTCGTCTGCACCGTATTTCCCGAATGATCGACGAGCTTAACCAGCCGGGTCCAAGCGTCGTAAGTCGCAGTGTAGGCCGCGGTGGGTGTCGCCGGCTGTGGCATCGTCGTCATGTTGCCGGCAGCATTGTAAGCCGGTTGTGTCCAGGCTGATCCGACTGTGTTCGTGATCGCGGTGATCTCGTTTACCGTGTTCGCCGACCGGTTCTGAACGAGATCCCAAAATCCGCTTCCCGTGTCATCCTCCCGGAAGTTCCGCCAGTTGCCCGTGCTGTCCAAACTCCAGCACTGGGCGAAATCCGGATTCTGGATTGCCGTCTGCGAGAAGTTCAGCGTGCCCCGCTGCATGCTCTTCAGTCGATAGAGCCCGTCATAAGAATACAACTCGTCGAATTCGGCGCCGTACGCCTCTGCGACGAGGTCTTTCCGCCACAGGCGATTTCCCGAGCGGTCGTAGCCATGCTGGATGCGAACGAGGTTCGTGCCGGCAGCTGAGCTGCTGCTCGATGAGCTTGATGAGGAGCCGGCCATCGGAACCCAGGTCAGGTCTGTGACCCGGCTGAAACGATCGAGTCCGCGGTAAATGTCACCGGTGTCGGGGTCGTTTCCACCCTGAATCCCGACGAGTGTATATTGGATTCCAGGTTGAGGCTCGTTGAATTGGACAATACTGTTCCGTCCAAGATACGAGTAGTCCGCCAAGTGCGTGACGCCGTCATGATCGATGAACGACGCGATCCGCGAAGCCGAATCGTTGATGCCGCCGGAAGTACCATAATCGTAATTGAGGAGCCGGCCATTCGGGTAGGTCATTGACGTCGGGCGAATCGTATTGGCTGACCCGTCCGCATGAGCGTACTGGACTTTCGGGGTGCTCGCCACGTTCACGGCTCCCGAATGTGATTGGTACTCGGTGACCAGCTGGCCGAACGTATTGTACGTCTTCTGCACGTCGTTCACAACGTTTCCTTGGCCGACGGTGGCGTTGTCGTAACTCGTGATGTTTTGCACGAGTCCGCGGACTTCGTAGGTCTTGCTGATGCGGAGGACGGCGGTGTCCACGCCAGCCCCCGCGGTCGTGATGCGATCCGCAGTCTGCCGGCCGAGCAAGTCGAAATCGAACGAGTGTACGGTACCGTTCTGGTCGGCCAGCGTCGTGACCTGAGACTGCCGGTTGTAAGTGAACGCTTTCTGGTCACTGCCACCGACCGAATCGGGATAGATTTCGTAGCGCTTCAACAGGCTGCTGGCGATCGCCGAGTCGGAGAGAGTCGTGCCATACTGGTACGTCGTTGTCTGGTTGCCGGTGGTCGCGTTGACGGCCGAAATCGTGGCCAAAACACCGTCAGCCGTGAAGGTGAAAGTCGTCGTCCGGTTCTTGTCGTCACTTGCGGCGCATGAGTTCGAACTGCTGCTCGACGACGAGCTGCTGCTCGTTGCGATGTAGTTCTCGATGAGTGTGAGCCGTCGGCCGACGTCATCAAACGACTGGTAGGTCACAGTCCCGGCGGTATCTGTGGCCAGATAATCTTCGCCGCGCGCGTTGAACGTGGTCGAGTTGACCAGGCAGATGTCGGAGCGCGCCGGAATTGTCGCCGAGCGAGTCAATGCGATTCCGCCGTTCGTGCCATAGTCGGCTGTGGCGACAGGTCGGCCGAGCGCGTCGAAGTAGATTGCCGAATACGTCACGCGAGAGTGTGGTGTCGTCGACGGATCGCCGAGCGCGCTAAGCTGACTGGCGGCGGCATTGTGGTAGCGCAGACGCTGCGTCGTCTGGATGCCGTTGTTGGCGGCATCATATGTCGTTTCCGTTTGTTCGAGAATCACGTCATTGGCGACAGAGAAAATGTCGGCATAGCTGGCGTCAGTACCGTATCCAGTGTATTTGACGGCATCGCGGCCGAGGCTGTCGATTACGGTTTTCGTGAATAGTTGCGAACCGGCAGGCAGAGATTTAACGACGTGGCGTGAGGCGTCGCGCCACGTGTTGTCGATCAGCGCGTTGCCGATGGTGCCGGTTGATGGATCGACCCCATACCTGGCCGCTTGGAAAGCTGCCCCACGGTCGTCAAACGACTGTGTGCTGAGCATGATCAAGTTGCCGGCGAGTGACGTGTCGTAACGCTCCTGGCGATACACGCGGTCGAGGTTATCGAAGTATCGCTTCGCGTAAAAGTCGATTTCGCCGTCAGTGTCGGTGCGGCGATTGCGGAAGTCGTACAGGAATGAAGTGAGACGATCATTTGTGCGAGTTGCATCGACGTATTTGATGTCCTGCGAGACGTTCCCGTCACCGCCTGCGCTGCCCCCGTCGTACACCATGCCGCTGACCTGAACCATGTTGTTCGGCGCACCGCTGCCGGCGGGATTCGTGGCCGTCGCGCCAGTATCGTTCGTGCCGACCCAAGTGCCGATGGGGAGGCCGCGGGCTTCGAACACCGTCCGAGTAATTGTCCCCCCGGGACTGACGACGCGGTTCTGGCGCTTCATCACGTCATAGCCGAAATCGGTTTCGTCGTAATTCGTGGCGCTCGTACCGATTCCGGTGGGAGGAATGAGCTTGTAGACCCGCCGGCTGGCGGCCAGGCAGCAGTCCGAATACTGCGTCGTCGCCCAGCGGACATATGAGCATTGCGGGAATGTGTCCAGCGCGGAAAGCGCGCCGCTCGTTGTGAGCGGGGCCGTCGTGGGGCAGCCGCTTGACGATAACGAATTTGACGACGAATTCCCGGCCGCGTAGCGGACGGACTGGATTTGGTCCGTAGCCCGGTCCTGCGCGTCGGTTATCGCGATGGCCACTGGGTTAATGAGGGTAAAGGTGTAGGTCGTAGGCGACCCCGAGCCAGAACTCGCCGACGAGCTCGAAGAGCCAGCGGTTGCGTAACCTTGCCCTTGCCACGTCTGAAATGTCGCGTCCTGGTAGACTGTCCACGTCGCCCGACGGATCGAGGTCGCTACACCGCCAATGTCGATCGTATGCCACGGGCCTAGGGATTGGATCTGTCGGCCCTGGGCGTCGTGCTCGAAATCGGTGATGAGGTGCAGGCCGCCGTCGGCCGGAGTCGTCCAACCAGAGGGGGCGCTGACGAGCGACGTGTTCACGTCGTCGATTTGCTGAATGAGGGCGCCGGTGGGAATGTCGTACGTCATACCAGTGATGTACCCGCGCTCGTCCATTTTCCAGATCAGATTGCTGTAGGTGTCGAAATATTCGAGCATCTGGGCAGCGACTCCCGAGCCATTCTGGCTGGTGGCGATGACCGGCCAGGTGGTCGTTTTCTGCTGCACGGCACAAGTGCCGGGCCAGAACGTGTAGGCGTAAGTCGTGATGATCTGCCGCGTGTTGCCATTGGCCGTGCCTGAGGCGGGGCCGGAGGAACTCGATGAACTGGAGCCGAGAGTGCCATCATCCGGGTATTCGATCAGCTTTGAAAGCAGGTACCGACAGGGGAGCGACACTTGGCTACCACTGCCCGACGAGCCCGACGAAGACGAACTCGACGACGACAGCGAAACGCAGCAGGCGATGTACTCGTACTGCCGCACGATGATCGGCAGGCCCAGGGTCCCCTGTTGAACCAGTTCTCCGGATTTGAATCCACTGGCGGGATCATACGTGTATGTGTTGATCAGCCCGGCGTTGTTCTTCAGGAACTGGGCTGTGCTTCCTTGCCAGTTGACAAGGTCGGCCTTCGTTTCGTCGAA
>JACQFH010000080.1 GCA_016200145.1 Planctomycetia bacterium
CCGGGCGTGATCTGGAAATAGCGCGATGCGAGGAGCCGCGAGCGGAATTCGGGCTCCATCGTCCGGCGAGCCAGTTGGACCGAAGTCGGAATCAGCAGGCCATTCTCGGGTGCGACGCTTGAGAGCGGACCGAACTGCGCCACTGCAGATCGCTCATTCTTTGACAAGCCGAGCATCGTATGGTGATCGACAAATACGCCGCGCCGCTCGCTGGTGTCGGGTTCAGGCAATCCGAACAACCGATGAAAACAGCCCGGGCTCTGCAGGTGGTAAGGAAACTCGATCACGTGATCGCGCGCCCGGACAGGGCGCATCCGGAAATGGTGATTGAGCACGAAATCCTGCCCGGCGTGAGGCCGTTCGAGCGCCGCCGCGTAGGCCGGAGCCTTGACCTCGCGCACGTAGTAACACCAGCGGGTCTGCGGGAATTTTCGGGTGACGCGCTCGGGAACGGCGGCGTCGATGCTGATCACGATGTCGTAAGCGCTCCAGTCGACCGATGCGGGATCGATCGCCAGGCGGCTCTGTCCATAATCGCGCCCCGGAACCCGATCGCGATAGCTGCGGTAGAACTCGAGCGTGTCCCACTTCAAATGCGTCGCCCGTTCCTGCCAGATCGAACATTCGGGATCGTCTGTAGTGGTGACGATCAGAAAATCGGAGTTCCACTCGGAAAACAAACACACGGGGCCCGACCGCAACAGAGTCGATTCGACGATTTCGCGCGGGCTCGACCCGCGGGGGCAGCAATACAGGTCTTCATTGACGTCCTGCTTGACGACGGCGATGCGCGGGACGTTCGGCGCTTCGCGGTATCGCTGCAGCGCCGCCCGTGAGCGCGCCAAACGTGTCGCCAGGCCGGCCCGTTCAGATTTGTCGAGCCACCAATGATACGGTGCGCTCAGGACGTGTCGGAAGGAATTGATGACAGCACTCATTTTCGTCACGGGCCGCTGGGCACAATCTGTTATCGACCGATCGCCATCCGCGCCAGATGGCCGCGAAACATGCGATTGAATGTCAGGCTGGGCATCTGCCGAACGGCCTGCCAGGCCATTTTCCAGGCGAGTCCACGCTGTTTCGACTGCCGTGCGCTGGTCAATCCGCGGTTGACATATTCGTGAATCGACTGCTCGATCCGTCGCATTCGGTCGGCCGTCGCACCATGCCGCGCAGCCCAGTCGCGGAACATTGTCATGGAACGGATCATGTGCAATCGATTGTCGGGATCGGCACGGTAGGCGCTTCGGGTGTGCCGCCAATAGGCGCTGACGGGCCGCTTCAAATCTCCCTGCACCAGCTTCCCGCTCTGGGCCATGCGGAACCAGAGGTGACAATCCTCCGCAATGCTGAGGGCCGGGTCGAAGACCCCCGTGCGCTCGAACAGATTTTTACGCACCAGGACCGCGCTGGTTGCCCAGCATCTTCCACCGAGCAGCGACCACAGCAGTTCTTCGGGTGGAATGGAATCCGTAAAGCCGAACAGGTTTAATTCGTTCACCCACCATTGTTTTGCAGCTTCGGGAGACTCGAAGACAATTTCGGCCAGCTCGTGAACGCCGTCGACGTCGGGCCGGTCGGCCAGGATCGAAATAGCGCGCTCGAAACGATGTGGATAGACAAAGTCGTCGCCGTCCAGGAAGCAGATGAGTTCGCCGCGGCTCCGCTCGACACCCAGATTGCGGGTGGCCGAGACGCCGAGATTGGCGTGCTGCGGATGGTGATGGACAAAGACGGTTGTCGAATGCTCAAGGGCCAATTGGTTTGCGGCGTCAAACGAGTCGTCGGTCGATCCGTCGTCGATGATCACGATTTCGAGCCCCGCCTGCCCCGTAGCCAGCAGGGATTCCACGGCCCGCCGCAGCCAGGGCTCGCAATTGTACGCCGGGATAATGGCTGAGATGCGGGTCATGCGCGGCGGGCTGCTGCGGGCAATGGCGCAGAAACGGCAACGGTATTCGATCGGCGACTCGCGCTCGCGCCCGAGTTGCCCGGTTGAGACTGTGAAAACCACTCTTCCAGCACCAGCAGCAGCCATGCTTTCCAGGCATCCGTGCGAGATTGTGCGGACGAATCGATCAGATCGGTCAGGGCCGTTGGCTCGAAATATTGGGTCAGCGGGCCGTTCGAGGACAGCACGCGTTCTCTCAATTGCGACTGAAACGGGCCACCAAACCATTCCCGAATCGGCACTTCGAACCCGCGCTTGTCGCGATGCAGAAACGCGTGCGGAAAGAACCTCTCTGCCGTGCGTTTGAGGAGGTACTTGCCGATCGTGCGGTCACCCGGCATCGCCGGATGCGTTCCGCTGCGGGACACCAGTTTCAGCTCGGGCGGCACGCGGGCGGCGGTTTCCAGGAAGACGTGGTCGAGAAGCGGCACTCTCACTTCCAGGCCGTGATACATGCTGGCCACGTCGACTTTGGGCAGGTTGTCGTAAGAGATGTAGTTGAAGATGTCGAAATACTGCAGTCGGTTGAGCAACTCGCGGCGCGGCCCCCGCGCGAACGCGTCTTCGAATTCGGCGCGAGTGGCCTCGAGCACGGGGCGAAATTCAGGTCGCCACAGCCGCGCTCGCTCGCCGTGCTCGACCACGGCCGTTCGTGCGTATTTGCTGTCGGCCACGGTCGAGCGCCGCGGCCAGATCCCCAGTGCTCGCGCCTGGTTGGCCAGGATATGCCGCATCTTGCGGAGATTGCCGTCGGGCGAACGATGTTCCCAGAGAATCGCCGCGTAGGCATGGTACCCGGCGAACGCTTCGTCTCCCCCGTCGCCCGAGAGCACCATTTTGACGTGCCGTCGCGCCAGTCGCGAAACGTAAAACGCCGGGATCGCCGAGCTGTCTCCGAAGGGTTCGCCGTAGTGACGCACGAGCTCCGGCAGCAGGGCCAGGGCGTCGGGCTCGACGACTTCTTCGAGGTAATCGGCGCCGCAGATTGCCGCCGCCTGCCTGGCGTATTGGCGTTCGTCATACGCTTCGTGCGGGTGGCCGATGCAGAATGCTTTGACGGGCTCCTTCAGAATCCGGCTCATGTAGGCCAGTACCGTGCTGGAATCGACCCCGC
>JACQFH010000081.1 GCA_016200145.1 Planctomycetia bacterium
GCCTCGATCAGCCGCTTGCCGAGCTTGACTACAGCCAGTTTCGGCCGCCCCGCTCGGGCTCTGGCCAGTTGCGGTTGTTTTGAGCATCGTCGCTGGCGTGGGCGGCCGCAACGGAAGTAGAAGCGGCATCCTGCCGCTTCCGCCCTGTGCTTCCGATCCGATATTCATCACCACCGGCACCAATCTCAACTACGAGACGATCTCCGGGCAGAGCCGACACCCGATGCGGCAGGATGCCGCATCTACTTTCGGCGCCGCCCGGGCCCTGGTAATCCCGGCAGGCGGGACTTACGACGCTGCCGCGAGTTGGGCACGCACCAGGATTTCGCCGAACAGAACGCGCCGCTGCGTGACCACGTATTTCACGGCGGGGTCGGATTCGACCGGCGTAAACAGTTGTCCCACAGCGCCGTCGGAAGTCTGCAGGTAAAGCCCAGTGGCGTCGGCCCCTGAGATAGTCTTGCCGTCGAGCGGCCCCCCCACGAATTCATACACGATGCCCGGAGGCTCGCTCTGATTGATCTCGGTTGTGCAGATCGCGCACCGCATCGGCTGAATTGTCCAGCCGTCCGATCCGCGGGTCGCCGTGCCCGAATAAATATGCGGCGTTTCTTTCTGGCACTTTGGGCAAAGGACGTTGGTCATGGGGATTTTGGTCCGCGCGTCCGGAGCATTTTGACAAATCCGTTCATCGTTTGCATTCTGGCATCCCGTTGGGACGGATGCGCGAGAATTATAGCGAACGGGACAATTCGTGTCACGGTTTTCCTGGAGCGCCGGACACTACCAAAGTGCTGATTCGTCGCTGATCGAACGGCCCGAATTCTGGCGAATTCGGCTGCCGTGGCGGGATGTGGAATTCTCACGAATTCCGCTACGGGGCGGGATCGGCAGGAAAATGGACGTGCACTTCCGGGTGCATCGTGTACAGGCAGAATTGCCTGCCGTCGTGAATGAAAATACCGCTCGATTTGTTGTCGCGCTCGGGGAGCAGCGGATTTCCCGGAAATTTTTTCCAGTGGACGAGGTCGGTCGAGACGGCCAGATTCGTAGTCCACAGGCGCGGCTTTTCGGGCGTGCCGCTGCCGTGGAAGCATGCGTAGTAGCGGCCATTGTGCTTGATGACATGATTGAGGGCGATCATCAGCCGATCGTAGGACTCCGGCCCAGTGGCCAGGACCGGTTCGTCCTGCACGTTGGTCCAGGCTTTGAGGTCTTTCGAGCGGGCCAGCCAGACCCCCTCGTCGCGGCGTTCATAGAACAGGTTCCAGACGCCGTCTTCGAACCAGGCGGTTGGCGTGCCATAGGGACCCGCAGAAATCGGCTTGCCGTCGGTGGTCCGCACGTCGAGCGGCCCGTCGCGCTGCCAGTCGCGTCCGTCGCGCGAGTCCAACCGCTGGGCCTGGTCATTCAGGCCCTCTGCGAACATGTGATATATACCGGCCTGTTTGACGATCATCATGTCTTCGACCCAGTGCCGGCGGTAGATGGGGTTGCCTGCGTCGCGCGTCCAGACCAGGCCATCGGGAGACGTGGCGTGGCCGAGCATCATCACGGGCTTTTCCGAAGCGTCGTAGCCCGTGTACCACATGTGCCAGACGTCGCCGTTTCGCATGATCCAGCCGCGCTCGCGGATTTTGGCGTCCCATGCGTTGCCTCCCGCTCCGGCAAACACGGGGTTCTTCCAGTACGGCTTGACCTTCGTCAATTCCGCCGGGAACTCGTCATCCCCGCGGGCCGAACCGCCAACGATCAGAAACGCAACGGCAACAATGCCGAATCGCACATGCCACCCGGCTGGCTTCAGAAACATGTTGTCGAATCCATGCAGTGTTTTGAAAAACAGATGCGCCACCGATGATGAGCGAGGAACCACGAAAGACGCGAAAAGCACCAAACCGGTTCGACAAAGACTCGATCCACGCATATTCGCATCATCCGCGGTTCCTGTTCATCCCTGCTTCCGGATTGAACCCACGGATGGCGTGGCAATCCCACGGATGAGCATACGGGAACGACAGGAAAATGGGGACAGGAAAATTGTCGTTCGGCCGAACAGCCGCGCAATCAAAATGTTGACGATTCGGGAGGGCGGTTAGCGGCCCTGGGGGAATTCGAGGACGGCCCAGAAGAGCTGCTGGCGGTCGCCTGTGGCGCGGACGTGATCGAGCATGGCTTCGAGATCGGGTTTGACAAAGTCGTTGAAGACCTGCTTGCCGTTGATCGAGACTTTGACGCGCTTGTTGATATCGATCAATCCTTCGCCGCGCGGGATCCACAGGCGATGCCGGGCCGCGCGCGACGAGACGTTAATCGTATTGCTCGGCGTGATCGTGGCCGAAACGATCAGGGGGTGCACGGCGCGCTGTCGGTTGCTCCAGTCGATCCCCTTCATATTGTCGGGGATGCCCGAAAACTCGAACCACGAAAAACTGGTGTCGCACTCACGGAGCGTGCGGGCGTTCACCTGCTTGGGGGGAGGGGCACGGCGCAGGCGCGACATCCAGTCGAACAGCGCATGAATCTCAGAGAAAAAACTCTCCGGACCTGCTCCTTTGTACTCGGCGTGGATCAGGTCGATCCCCTTCATGAACAGGTTCATCAGATGGGCGGCATTGCGGTCGAAAAGGTCGATGTCTTTCTCCCCCACGACGGTATAGAACGACAGGGGCTTGCCGTTTTCGAGGTAGTACGGCGCGAACCGGTCGATCGCCCCGTTGATCGGAATGACTCCCGCAAAATGATACGGATGCGCGAGACCCATATCCCATGCGGCGTCGCCCCCCATTCCATGGCCGGCCAGAAATACCCGGTCGGCGTCAACGCTGAACCGACGCATGGCGTCGCGAACAGACGCAAGGACAATTTCGTGCGATTCGCTGGCGTACGTGTAGACCTTTTCTTCTTTCACGCCGGAAACGTATTCAGGTGCGATGACAATGTATCCATGGCGCTGTGCCTGGCCCCCGCGCTCTTCCGTGCCCCCCCAGAATCCCTGCAACTCCTGCTGCGCGGTCCCGTTCTCGCTGTGCAGACCGACGATGAGCGGATAGCGATGCTCGGGATGGTATTCAAACGGCAAGGCGACCCAGTACGCGTAATCCTCACCCGCTTTTGCGCCGGGAATCGTGATCCGCACAGCCTGGCCGGGTACCATGCCCGCGACGTCACCAGCCGGAGGGAGCAACGGCAGTAATTGCGCGACGCGATCGGCGCCGACACCCTCCAGCGCTTCGAGCTTTGTCAGAATGGCCTTGCGCTCGACCGACGCTTCGTGATCCGAACGCAAGTAGTTAATCAGCAGGTACCGCGCCTGCCAGAATCGCAGCGCCTGATCGAGCTCGGTCACGGCGTTGTCGCTGCCGACGACCCAGCCCGAAAAGGCCACACCTGGCTCCGCAGCTCGGCGATCTCAGACCGGATTGGAGCAATCTCCTTGACGCGCGGGTCGGTCTTGAGCAACGCTTGCAACTCGCCGAGCTGCACTTTCGCCTGCTCACCGCGCTCCAGCGCCTGATCGTAATTCTTTGTCATGTCGCGCACTTCGCGCAACGTCGTTACGTCGATGTTCTCCGTCGGAAATTTGTGGCACAGGTCATTCACGAGCCCGTGTTGTCCGGCAGCTCGTCTCAGCTTCATCTCCCGCAGGTACTCCATGGCTTGTGCGACCTGCAGTTTTTTCTTCGCGACGGCGACGGTGTCGGTCAGTTCTGGAAACTCACTGCCGATCGCCGTCAATTCCTTCTCAGCCTGTGGAAAGAACGAGGCTTGGATGTAAAAGACGGCAATTCGCAGACGGTCGCCCGAATTATTCGGCTTCGTCTGCTTCCTCAGGATGGCGTCGATCTGGTCGAAGGGGATCGAGCTGGTGGCGATCGCCGTTTCCCAAGTGTAGTTCAAGGCCGCCAGTTTCACGAACTCGGGCGTGATCACGGTAATGCCCTGAATGACATCGAGAGGACCATTACTTGAATCAAGCACGACGGTGCGGCGTCCGAACGCGTCGAAGGCTGTGGGCTTACCCACGAAACCCTGAACGGCGGTGATAATCCGGTTGCCAACCGCGTTCTTCTGCCTGATCCGGGTCTGCTCAATTTTGAATCCTTCGGGGCGGCTGAGCTCGGCCTCGGGATTCAGCGCGTCCTCCTGCGTGCGGGGGACGAAATATCGCTTGAAAGGAGTTGTGACGACGTAAATCGGGTGATAGGGGACGTTGCCCTCTTTCTGCTTTCGCGGCCCCACCAGCAGGCTGTCAAGCTTGTCGATCAGACCACTTAGGACCGTGCCGTTTTTCAGACGGATTTCGGCAGCCATCGTC
>JACQFH010000102.1 GCA_016200145.1 Planctomycetia bacterium
CGGCCGACCTCGATCCCCGCAGCAGCGCGGCCTTTTCGGCCCGCGGCGCGGCCCTGTTGGGAACCGGCAAAATCGACGACGCGCTGGCCGACCTCGAAGAGGCGCTGCAGCTTGATCCGCAGAATCGGCACGCCTGCATCACGCGCGGTCACGCCTGGTGCCAGAAACAGGAATTCGAAAGTGCGCTGGGCGACCTGACCTGCGCGCTCACGTTGCACCAGGATGCGCCCGCCTTCATTCTGCGAGGGGACATCCGGGCCGAACTGGGCGCTTTCGATAAGGCGATTGCCGATTACACCGAGGCCCTCAAGCTTGATCCCGGCGATTTGCAGGCGCTGCACAGCCGCAGCACCGCGTGGATGTACGAGCGCAACTACGGACGGGCGCTGGCCGACGTTTCGGAGGTCCTGCGGCAATACCCGAACGACGTGTTTGCGCGGCGCCGCCGGGCGTTCATTCGCGCCGCCGCACCCGACCCGAAATTCCGCGACGGCAAGCAGGCAGTGGCCGACGCCACGCACGCCTGCGACCTGACGCAGTGGAAGCAGCCCGAGGCGGTCAGTGTGCTCGCAGCGGCTTACGCCGAGCTGGGCGAATTCGCGAAGGCGATGGAATTCGAAGCCTCGGCGATTAAGCTGACGACCGACAAAGACCTGCAGAAAGAGCTGACCCGCACGCTCGAGCTCTACAAGCAGCGCCAGCCGTATCGCCTGGAAGGCCAGAACAAAACCGTCATCCCCACCGCCGCCCGCACCCGAGAAAAACCCCGCGCCGCGAAGAAGTAGGCGAAGCATTGTAGATGCGGCATCCTGCCGCATCTGCGATGGGTACGCGATCGAAACTCGATTGCCGCCAGCACCAGATTCGACGCCACACAATCTGCAATTCAAGCTGACTCCCGATGCGGCAGGATGCCGCATCTACTATGTCGGCATCCTGCCGCATGCGCGCCTCAATAATTCGGCCAGATGCCGGGCGTGGCAAGCTCGAGCAGGTGCTGGTCCGGATCGCGGAAGTACACGCTCTTGCCACCACCCGGCCAGTCGACCGTCGATTCGACGGGGATCTGCTGATCGGCAAGCCGGCGTTCCCAGTCTGCCAGCTCGGCGGACGGAATCGAAAAGGCGATGTGCATCCGGCCCTGTCCGTCGTGGGGCGGAATAATTCCGCCGGGAACCGGCATGGGACGCGTCGATTCGCCGCGCTTGAAAAGCAGCAGTACATCGCGCCCTGCGACATTGAAGGCGCAAAACCGCTGGTCCCGCGCCATGACCGCGAACCCGAACAGGCGCAGATAGAACGCAATCGCCCGTTCCAGGTTCTCGACGTGCAGCGCGGTTTCGAGGATTCCTGTAACTTGCATGGTTGAGTTCCGTGACAGCGGGGGGTTTTGTTTTGGCGTTCCTTCCGATGGAGTATCATAAGAAATCCTTGAGGAGATTCCCTATGGACGACGAAGCGATCCAGTTGCTGCGAGAAATTCGAGATGCCGTCTGCCGGAATTTCCGCGCCTTGTCACGGTGACGCGTTCGGAACACAAATGAGAACGCTACCTCTCCGGGGTTCTTGTTTGCCCTGACCTCACGCCGGGATATCATCGGGGGCATGCTGAAGTGGAAGACGTTTACCTGCGAAGAATGCGGACTCCGATTTGAAAGCACCTGGCTTCTCGGATACAGATGCCGTAAGTGCGGGACTGCGGCAATTGTCGGCAGCATCAGGCCGCTCATAATCGCCTTCTGGATTTGGGTCGGAATATCAATTGCCGCTCTGTTGGTGCTGCTGCTCTAATCCGGATGAACTGCGTCAAATCTCCGCTCCATCCCGAAAATGCGATCCGGGCCGAACCACTACCCGCTGATCACCCATGTTGCGAATATAAACAACTGCCGATACATTAAGGGATGGTCGCGAGTGTCTCGATTCAGGTAAGAGGTCGATTTTCGATTTTGCGACATTGCCCGAAGTCTGGCGACTTCGGCTAGCGAATTGTGCGGGGAGTTGCTTGATGGGCGGCGGCGCACATTCAGGCCGGATCGTGAAGCGCACGATGGGAAGCGCCTGCCGCAGCTTCCTTTCCTCGCGGTTCCTTTCGCGCCGCGAAGTGCTGCGCGTGGGAGGCCTGGCCGGCTTTGGTCTTTCGCTGCCAGGTGTGCTGCGTGCCCGCGAAATCGCGGTGGCCCCGAAGGCGGATGGCAATCTCGCGGCGACGTTCGGCAAGGCGAAGCACGTCATCGTCCTGTACCTGCACGGCGGGCATCCGCAGCAGGAGACGTTCGATCCCAAGCCCGAAGGCCCTGCCGAGCTGCGCGGGGAATTCGGCGCGATCGCCAGCTCACTGGCGGGCGTGCAGGTTTCCGAGCTCCTGCCGCGCACCGCGACGATCATGCACAAGCTGGCGACGGTGCGGTCGATGTCGCACCGGCACACCGACCACGTCATCGCCAGCATGCCGGCCCTCACCGGCCATCCGCACCCTCCCGAAAAAGACAAGCTCGGCGATTTTCCCCCTTCGCCCACCGACTACCCGCCGCATGGCGCGGTGCTGTCTGCAATTCGCCCGGCGCAGGGTGGGCTCCCCACCTGGATGCGCGTCGGCCCGCTGATGCGGCGCATGAACGGGACAGTCCTGCACGGGCAATCGCCCGGTCTATTGGGCAACCGGCACGCCAGCTTCGTCGTCGACCAGGAGCTGCTTCCCGCCGACGTCCGCATCGAAGCTGTGCAGCCGATCGCCGACCTCACCGAGCTGCGCCTCACAGCCCGGCTCGATCTTTTGAAACAGGTCGATCGGCAACAGCGGCTGATCGACCAATCGGCCGGCGTGCGAACCTTTGACGAATACTATCAGCGTGCGTTCAACCTGATCGGCTCGGCCGCCACGCACAAGGCGTTTCGGCTGGCCGACGAATCACCCGAAATGCGCGCCCGGTACGGGAAGACCGAGTTCGGCCAGCGCTGCCTCTTGGCCCGCCGCCTGGCCGAGGCCGGCGTGCCGATGACGTACGTCAGCTACTGCCATACCCCGGCCGGCTCGTGGGATACGCACAGCAACCACTTCCCGCAGATGAAGAAGTCGCTGGCCCCGACGTTCGACAGCGCCTTCACGGCCCTCGTCAACGATCTCGACGAGCGCGGGATGCTCGATGAAACACTGGTGATCGCGATGGCCGAGTTCGGCAGAACGCCGCAGATCAACAAGAGCGGTGGCCGCGACCACTGGCCGTTCGTGTACTCGGTGGCGTTCGCCGGCGCGGGGATCCGCGCCGGCACGGTCTACGGATCATCCGACAGCGCGGCGGCGTATCCGGCGTCGGACCCGCGCGGCCCGGCCGATTTCTGCGCGACGGTGTATCACCTCTTGGGAGTTCCGCCCGACACGGCGATCCACGACCAGCAGGGTCGCCCCCACAATATCATCATCGGCGAGCCGATCGCGCCGATTTTGGCTTGAGAGTAGCAGGCACACTCCGTGTGCCGTCGAACACAGTTTTTGCGATGCCGTGTTTTTTCTCATTCCCACGTTCTGCGTGGGAACGCGCGTCCGGATGCTCTGCGTCCTGCGTAATACGCTTCTGCGGGACGAGTCGTTTTTTCGCAATCGCGACGCAGAGCGTCGGCAGGCGGGACCTACTGACCAGCGGGGGCCCTAATGTCGCTCGTGGCGATTGATTCGTTTTTCGAGGCGCTGACGCAGAGCCGTCTGCTCACGGAGCGGCAATTGGCCGATCTGAAGGCCGATGTCGGCGCGAGCGCGGCGGGCCGCTTGCCTCAAGATCTCGCTGCGCAGCTCACGGAACGAAAAATCATCACCCGCTGGCAGGCGGAAATGCTGCTGGCCGGGCAGACGGCGTTCTTTCTGGGCAAATACAAACTGCTCGACGAACTGGGGCGCGGCGGCATGGGGACAGTGCTCAAGGCCGAGCAGGTGCCGCTCGGCCGGATCGTGGCCCTCAAAGTGATGGACGACAAGCTGCTCCGCGACAAAACGGCCGTGGCACGGTTCCATCGCGAGATCCGCGCCGCCGCGGCCCTGGCCCACCCCAACGTCGTTACCGCCTTCGACGCCGATCAGGCGCAGAACACGCACTTCCTGGTGATGGAGTTCGTCGAGGGAGAAAGCCTCGACGCGCTCATCAAGCGAGAGGGGCGGCTCGCGCCCGCCGAGGCCTGTGAGTACATCCGCCAGGCCGCGCTCGGCCTGCAGCATGCGCACGAACTGGGAATGGCCCATCGCGATATCAAGCCCGCTAATCTCCTGCTGACGCGAACCGGCGACGGAAAATCGCTCGTCAAGATCCTCGATCTGGGCCTGGCGCGGTTCACCAGCGAAAGCCGCGAAGAGGGGGAGCTGACCTCCACGGGACAGGTGATGGGCACGCCCGATTACATCGCCCCTGAACAGGCCCGCAACACGAAGAGCGCCGATATCCGCAGCGACATCTACAGCCTGGGCTGCACGCTGTTCCGCCTGCTGGCAGGCAAAGTTCCATTCGATGGCGACAACGTCATCGAAAAAATCACCGCCCGGCTGATGGACGACGCCCCCGCGCTCCGCACGCTGCGCCCCGACGCGCCGAGCGCGCTCGATGCCGTCGTGGCCCGCATGCTGACGCGCGACCCGGGTGCACGATTTCAGACTCCCGCCGAGGTCGCCGCGGCCCTCGCCCCCTTCACCGCCGCGACGGTAGGTCAGTCTCACCTGCGTGCAGCGCCGCCCGCCCCACCGGCCCGCGACGTTCCGGCGCAAATCGATCCGGCGGTCCACAGGTTTCTGCAGGACCTGGCCCACGAGGCGGCAGGCGAAGAAACGTCGGAGACGATCGCCACCAGAATTCCGCAGTCCGACGACGGCGCAACGGTCATCCAGGGCGCGGCGGCTGCGGAATCGACCGCGGCCACGCCCGCCGCTCGAAAACTGATTTCGCAGCGAGAGCAGAATCGCCGTAACGTCCGCCGGCAAATCGTCTTTGCCGTTGGAGGAATCGTCGCCACGGTTCTTCTCGCCGCGGCCTGGTGGGGCTGGCAGAAGAGCGGCGAGACAATTCTCACGCTGGAATGGCCCGAAGATCAGCGCGCCGGCGCCGCGATGGAGCTGGACGGCCGCACGGTTTCCGTCCCGAAGTCAGGCCCCATCCGGTTCGTGGGCCCTCCCGGCCGGCGCACACTCAAACTGACGCGCAAGGGCTATCTGCCGATCGAAGAGAAACTGAACCTCGAACGGGGCGAACGGCGGCCGGTCGAGCCGCAATGGACGGCCACCATCGAAACGGTCCGCAAACAGGAATTGGCCGATCTGCGGAAGCGGGTTTCAGAGTTCGAAAAATCGCAGGCTGCGGCGCCGCGCGACGGAAAACCTGCGGAACTTCCCACGGTGCGCGATCCTGCGGTCGCGAAGTTACGAGCCGACCTGCTCGATGCTCGCCGTCGACTCGCAGGCACGGCCGAGTCGCTCGCGAGCGCCAAACTGATGTCGCAGGTTCCCTGGCCCGCCGACGCGCCGGATCGCGACCCGATTGACCCCCGCGACCTGGCGTACCTGGGGAATCCGGCACCGGCTGAGCTGGTCGGCGTGCTGGGGAACACGCGGCTGAAACACTGCGGACTGGCGCTGGCCGTCGCCTGGAGTCCCGACGGCCGGAACCTGGCATCTGTGGGTGACGACTTCTTCTTGCGCCTGTGGGATCCCACGACGGGTTACCAGAAACGGGCGATCCCGACGGCTTTCTACCCGATACGCTCCGTCGCCTTCAGCCCCGATGGAAAAGCCGTCGCCTGCCGGAACGGCGACAAGTCGGTCGGACTCTGGGAGGTCGAGACCGGTCGCGAAATCCGCACCCTCTCGGGCGGCGAACTTGAGTTTGTCGCATTCAGCGCGCACCTCGAAGCCCTGGTCGTCATCGACCACGATGTCACAATCAAACTGTGGAACCTGGCAACGGGCGTGGGGCTGCGGACGATCGAGCGCAAGCGCGGCAAATTCATCGCAGCAGACATCAGCAATGATGGAAAACTGCTCGCCGTGGCGACGACCGAGAATGGGATCGACGTTGTGAATCTGGAGACCGGCGAAGTGGCGCGCACGCTGCAAGGCCACGAGCGCCAAGTGGGGGCCCTCGCATTCAGTCCCGTCGAGCCGCTGCTCGCCTCGTCGGCGGATGGCGAAGCGCTGACCCGACTGTGGGACGTCACCACCGGCGAACTCCGCCGTACAATTCCCCGTTATGGGCGCTATTCGCTGGCGTTCAGCCCCGACGGCAAACGACTGGCCGTCGGCGACTATTCAGTGTTGAACATTCTCGACGTACAGACCGGCGACGTCGTGCAATCCTATGCCGATGACCTGGCTCAAACTGCAATTCGCTCTGCCGTCTTCAGCCCCGATGGCGTCACTCTCGCCGCCGCGCCAGGCAAAGCTTTCCTGAAGCTGTGGAACACGAGCACGGGCGAAGAGCAGCCGCGGCATGCGGGGCATCGCGGCGGCGTGAACGGCGTCGCCGTCAGCCCCGGCGGGGCCACGGTGGCTTCGGCCGGCGACGATCGCATCGTGCGTTTCTGGGACCTGGCCGAGCGGCGTGAGCTGGAGTTCGCCGTGCCGCACAGCACCGGCGTGCGCTCTCTGGCGTACAGCCCCGACGGCAAGCTGCTGGCCACGGGGAACAGCAGAAAATCGACGACGGTGGCCGGCGCAGTGAACGTCTGGAAAATCGATGCGGGCGCCCCCGTGCCGGTGCTCACTGAGCCCTGCTTCGACGGGGCCCTGTCGGTGGCCTTCAATCCGACCGGGGAGCGCGTGTTATCGGCCCCGGGCGGAA
>JACQFH010000103.1 GCA_016200145.1 Planctomycetia bacterium
CGCCAGCCGAATTCGGCCCCGGGAATGCAGTGGTTGATGCGCACGGGCCGGTACCACGGCAGGTTCACGTCCCATTCCATGTCGCTGTCGAACGTGAACAGATCGCCGTGCTGGTTGAAGCAGATGTCGTACTGGTTGCGGAACCCGACCGTCTCGGCCCACCACTTCTTGCCGTCGGGGGTGAACCTCCAGATCGTCCCGCCGGGCGACTTGATTCCCACCGCGTGGCCACCGGCGTCTTCGAACGCAGGATCGAGCAAATTGCCCTCTTCCCAGTTGCGACAGGGAGAATTTGTTTCCGGCGTGTTCTCGATCCCGGCATGGTTACCGAGGTTGTGATACAGCCAGCCGTCGGGCCCGAACACGACGTCGTGCGGGCCGTGCTCGCCCATACCTCCTTTAGGCTTATTCAGCAGGATCACTTCGTCGGCCTTGTCGTCGTGGTTGCGGTCGGGGAGCAGATACAACCCTGCACCGTCGGGCCCATTGCCGACGGCGTACAGGTTATCGAACACCATGCACAGGCCTTGGCAGTTTTTGACCTTGCTTGTGAATTCGATCGTCTTGTCGAACGTGCCGTCGCCGTCTTCGTCGATGACGCTGATGATGGGGTTACCTTCAGCGCAGGCGAGCAGCCGTCCGCGATTACCCCACGTCATACAGACCAGCGAACCGACCAGTTCCTTTCCGGCGATCCGCTTGATCTCGAAGCCGGGAGGAAGTTGAAAGCGCTCGACGTCGCCCAGGTCGAGGGCGATCTGTTTCCACGGCGAGGCGGCGTGCTCGCCGATCACCTTGACCGGTTTCCACCCGTTTTCGTCGAATCGGGGCTTCAGCCAGGCATCGCCCTGCGGCGCCTGGCGCGTGGCCATCCACTCGGCCCCCGTGTCGCAGGGAATACGATGGCCGCCCTGGCTGCGGATTTCAGCATCGATAAACAGACCGGCCTTGCCCGATTTGTTGGTCGCTTCGACGGCGAACACATTCGTGCCGCGCCCCACGATGCCGTTCAGATTGAAGAATGAGCTCTTTTCGCCGCCCCCCTGCCCGACTTTCTTGCCGTTAACCCACAGCACGAATTCGTCGTCGCAGGCGACGATCGCCGCGCCGGTCGAGGGCTCTTCGGCGCGGTATTCCTTGCGGAACCAGACTTTGCCTGCGGGAGCGTTTTCCGCGGGATTGCCCTCGTCGAACCAGACCCATTTGGCGTCGACCTTCTGCTGGGCGAAAAGCGGGGAGTCCCCGGCAAACAGGGCGGCGCAGGCACAAAGCAGGGACACGAGACGGTGCGACATTCCGCAACTCCTCGGGAATTCAGCGGTGGGATTGTGGGCGGGATTCATCGTGGCCGGACGAACCATCCATCATAGTGGCTCATGTCGCTGACGCAACGGCGCACAACACGCTAAGCCCGTTTAGCCGCGAGGCGCAGCCGAGTGCTGTGTGGAGCGACGCACAATTCACGGCAGACGCACCCGGGGGACTGACGTCCCCGGCTCGCCCGAAGGGGCTATTTGTTTTCGCGATTGAGCCGCTCCAGGATGCGCCGCAGCTCGTCGACCTCGTTGAGGTTCACCCCCTCGGGACGATGCTGGAGCAGCCAGTCGGCCTCGGCTTCCGCTTCGGCGCGACGGCCCGTCTGCAGCAGCAGCACGCCGCGCATGAAGCGCTCCTGCCCGGCGTTCGGCGAGACCGCCAGGATGGCCCCCAGGTAGCGCAGCATGCCGTCGATGTTGCCGGCTTTCTGCTCGCCTCCCAGCAGGTTGTGCAGCATCCGCACGACGATCGCCCGCTTCGTGGCCGGCGCGAAATCCGCATCGGTCGCCGGACGCTGATGGGCTCGAACAATCAGCACCTCGGCATCGGCGCGGGGCACGGGCTGGCCGCGCTCGAAGACATCGATGATCTGTGCATCCCCCTGCGACGGCTCGAACCGGACCATGAAGTGTCCGGGAAATGGCATCCCCACAACTTTGAGCCCGATCTTGCGGGCCAGCTCGATGTATATGACTGAGAGGGTGATCGGCAGCCCCTCGCGGTCGTCGAGCACCTCGTTGACGTAACTGTTTGAGCGGTGATAGTAATCGCCGCGGCTGCCGTGGAACCCGTGTTCATCAAACAGGTATTTGTTGAGGGCGGCCAGGCGCGCGGCTTCGTCGGATTCGGGGGCCAGCTCGCGCGTGATCTCGCGGGCCATGCGATGAAGCTCGTCGCGGTAACCGTCTACGTCAACTTCGTCGTTGTCGAGGAATGCAACGAGCAGGGCGGCATGGAACAGGTCAACTTCATCGTCGTTCGGTTTTTCAAACAGCCGGGCGAACTCCTTTTCAACACGCCGCTGGTGGACGCTCTGGGCCAGCTTCTTGAGTTGTTGCGCCTGTTGCTCGAGCACGATGGCCCGTTCGCGCAGGGCCGCAACGCTGGCCGCATCGTCAGCCAGCTTGCCGGCCGCCTCGGGGCGATTGCCCGCGTCGGCGGGAAGCTCGTCGATCAATTGCTTGAGGCGTGCGGCCACGTCTTCGGCCGGGCGCGTGGCCGAAAGTTCTTTGGCAACCCGGAACGCACGGAACTGCGCCTCGGTTGTGCGAAACTTGGCGAGGCCCACTTTGCCGGCGGCCAGCCGGCCGTCTGTCGATTCGATCGCGGCCACGTCGTTCACGAAACACTGGATCTTCCCGCGCTCGAAGCGCACTTTGAGGGAGTTCCAGTCTCCCGGCTTGTAATGCGGATTCTGCACCTCGGCAAGCACGTTCCACGAGTAGACGTCGGGGCCGTCGAAGCGGCTCAAGCGCAATTTCCCGTTCGTCGGGTAAAACCCGTAATGTACGTCGCCGCCGTCCGCGCAGAAGACAAGGCCCGCGGCCCCTTCTTCCCGATCGAGCTTGACGGTGACGCCAATCTCGAAGGGTGGCTCGGGGGGCAGCGACTGCGCCAGACAGATCGACCGGCCGCCGAACCCGCTGCCGAGTCCGTCCACCAGAATCCTGCCCGCCCGCTGCCTCCAGTTGGCGCCGAACAACGTGCTCCATTCCTGCGGATCGAGCGCGCCGATCGTCAGCCAGCGCGACATCAGCGTTGGATTCGGTTTGGCGACCAGGGCCTTCAGTGCGTTGACCGGCATGGCGAACCCCAAATTCTGCGTGACCGCCGATTTCATCGTGAGCAGCCCATGCACGCGACCCTGCATGTCGAGCAGCGGGCCGCCGCTGTTTCCCGGCTCGATGGGAATGGCAAGCTGGATCATCTGCCGGCCTTCGATCTCCCGAGTCCCCGAGACGACCCCGGTGACGACGCTGTGCTTGAGCCCATGCGGATTGCCGATCGCCACGATCGGCTGCCCCTGCTTGAGGCTGCTGGAATCTCCCAGCGGCAGGGGTGGGAGGTCCTTGGCGTCGATGCGGATCAGCGCGAGGTCGAGAGGCCGGTCGAACGCATGGACCGCCGTCACGTCGAATTTTCTGCCATCCGCAAATTGGACGTTGATGGCGCGCCCCTCGCCGATCACGTGGAGATTGGTGGCGATCAGGCCATCGGCCGCCACCACAAATCCGCTCCCCAGGCCCTGCTGCTTGCCATCGCGCCCGGTGACGGTGACGACGACCACCGACTTGCGTACTGATTCCGTAAGTTGCTCGACGGAAAGCGTCGTGGGCTCCGTCGCGACAGGGGCTGCCGGGGACTCTGCCTTCGCGGGTTCATCGGCCCGGGAGAGATTTGTCGTTCCCGCGACGAGGGCCAGCAGCGTGTAAATCCAGCGAAGTTGCTTACTCGTCATTCCCTGACTCCTCGCGAGGGATTGGAATGCAGATAAACCGCGTGGATTCCATCGTAGCTGACGCCAACGGCTAACGCAAAATCAATCGTCGGTCAGGCTTTCCAGCCTGACAGCGATGTGCCGACGCCTGAACTGACGGGCCACCGGCCAATGCCTGTTGCCGCAACGGAAGATGCTGGGGCCATTGAAAGCGTCGGTCCCGTGGCTGGAGATTGTGAATTTTGATCCTGGGCGAATAGCTGTCAGGCTGGAAAGCCTGACCTACAGTCCATGGCGACGCTCGCGCTTTGCGAATAAGATCGACCGCAGAGGCCCCCATTGAAAATCAAACGCCTGCCTGAGGACTTTCAGGTCGAAGAGTTGACAGCGACCAACCCGGACGGCGGTCCCTTCGCGCTGTACAGGCTCACCAAGCGCTCGATCGGCACCCCCGAAGTCGTCGACGAAGTCGTCCGGCGCTGGAAGCTGCCGCGGCATCGAATTTCATACGGTGGACTCAAAGACAAGCATGCCGTGACAGTGCAGTTTGTCACGATCCTGAACGGTCCGCGGCGTAACCTGAGTCAGACAAGCTTCGAATTGGTGTACGCGGGACAGCGGGACAAATCCTTCACGCCGCACGACATTTCCGGAAATCGTTTTCGGCTCGTGCTGCGAGACTTGTCTGACAAAGCCCTGAACGCCGCGCTTCAGGCGCTGCCCGAGGTGCAGTCGTCGGGCCTGCCGAATTATTTTGACGACCAGCGGTTCGGCTCTGTGGGCGTTTCGGGGGAGTTTATCGCCAGGCCGTGGTGCCAGGGAGATTACGAACGTGCACTGTGGCTGGCCCTGGCCGACCCGCATCCCGACGATCGCAGCGAAGAGCGGAAGCAGAAGGCGATTCTGCGCGAGCACTGGGGGCGCTGGCCCGAATGCAAAGCGGCCCTCGACAGGTCGCACCGCCGCAGCATCGTGGCGTATCTGGCCGACAAGCCCCCCGACCGACCCGACTATCGCGGCGCGTTCGCCCGGATCAAGGTCGACCTGAGAGGGCTGTATCTCTCGGCGTTTCAGAGCTGCCTGTGGAACCGGATGCTCGACCGATACCTGCGCAGTGAACTGCCGGCCGACCTGCTGCACGATGTGCCTCTGAAACTGGGGCCGGCGCCGTTCTTTCGCCAGCTCGATTCCGAGACGGCAGGCTGCCTGCAGGCCGCGCATTTGCCGCTGCCTTCGTCGCGGCTGCACCTGGAAGAAGGTCCGATGCACTCGCTGGTCAGCAACGTCCTGCAAGAATTCGGGCTGGAGCTGCGGCAGTTGCGAGTGAAATACCCGCGCGACAGCTTTTTTTCAAAAGGACAACGTGCGGCCGCGATTGCCGTGGACAATCTGGCGGGTGAGCCGGCCGACGACGATTTGTATCCGGGCCGGAAAAAGCTGCTGCTGCAGTTCGACTTGCCTCGCGGCAGCTATGCGACGATCCTCGTGAAGCGGATCACTGAGCTTGGGCTCCAATCGTCCGTAGCCCCCGAATCAACGATCGATGCAACCCCTGTTTAGCCGCGAGGCGCAGCCGAGTGCCGGGCAGTATCCAGGTTCTCTATGAAGACAATCACTGCATTGCGGTGCTCAAACCGGCGCGGATGTTGACGGCAGGGGATCGCACCGGGGACATGTCGCTGCTCGAACTGGTCCGCGACTATTTGAAACACAAATACCAAAAACCGGGGAACGTATTTGTCGGCCTGGTGCATCGACTCGACCGGCCGGTCTCAGGCGTGGTGCTGTTCGCACGGACGAGCAAAGCGGCCGCCCGTCTGTCGGAACAGTTCCGCGAGGGCAC